>JAZQHR010000111.1:0-3404 GCA_045540695.1 Clostridia bacterium
TTGCAGTTTTGAAAATTAGATTTTTACATTTAGGCAAAGAACAAAAATCCCGTAATACTGACGTATTTCGGGATTTTTTGATGTAGTATAAATTAAAAATATAGCTTCAAAACCAATACTTCCTTATCTGGTAGTGGCCAAATTATCAGCTCTTTTTTATATGCATTTTAGTTGTTTGATATCAAAAATTTATAGGCTTTCTTCGCATATACACATTAAGCACTAGTCCTATTGCTACCATATTTGTTATAAGCGATGAACCACCATAACTGAAAAATGGAAGCGGAATACCTGTTACAGGCATAAGACCTATACACATACCGATATTTTCAAATATATGTGCTATAAACATAGACGCAACACCTACACATATATATGAAGAAAAATCATTTCTTGCTATTTTTGAAATGCTTAAACAACGTATAGTAAGTGTAACCAATAGTGCTATTACTATCACACATCCAATTAGACCAAGCTCTTCGCCAATTACCGCAAATATAAAGTCGGTATGTCGTGCCGGAAGATAACCAAGCTGTGTTTGAGTTCCGTGAAATAATCCTTTTCCAATTATCTGCCCCGAGCCAATTGATATTTTGGATTGAATAACATGATATCCTGCATTTAACGGGTCGTTTTCAGGATTTAAAAATACAAGTATACGGTTTTTCTGGTATTCTTTAAGAAGGAAGAACCACGCGATAGGTGATGCAATCAAAAGTGCACCTATAGCCGAAAGTATATATTTATATGAAATGCCTGCTGCAAATATCATACCTATAAATATACATACAAATACAACAGTCGTTCCAAAGTCAGGCTGAAGCATAATAAGACCTATCAGCACGCCTGCATGTATCAATAGCTTTAATACATTTAACGGATTGTTTATATCATCGCCAATTGACGATAAATGCTTTGCAAATGTGATTATAAATCCTATCTTAACAATTTCTGAAGGCTGGATACCCACCGGACCAAATCTAATCCAGCTTCGGCTTCCTGTATCCTCTCTTCCTGTACCGAGAAATAATACAATCACAAGCATAAAAACGCAGGCTATGTAGATGTATTTTGATAAATCTCCATAGTATTCATATTCAAAAAAAGATACCAGCCACATTGCAAATATTCCAATTACAAGAGCCGCTGACTGAATGATGACAAACTTAACGTTTCCGGGAAGTGTTTTTGTAGCACTGCTTATTACTATTATACCAAAAATTGCACAGATTAAAGTCAGGACTAACAATACATAATCTATATTGGAATATATGATTTTTTTTCGATTGTTCATGTTTTCTATAACCTTTTCATTGATAATTATGGGTATGATTGTTGATTTTAGCTATATTTTCAAGCTTCAAATCTTCTTTATACCTACTATAAGTATATCAAATATCAGAAAAAAAACAATATTTATTTCAATTTTTTATGAAAATTAGCTTGATTTAGGCAATATTTATGCTTGTTTTATGGATTTTTAGGCGCTTTTGTGAGGCTTGTAATAGTTTTTGTTAATTTTCACAACTGCCAAAACCCTTGAAAATAATGCGTTTGAGCGTGGTTAGGGTAAAAATATTTAAAAAGTTGTTACATTTTTGTTAAAAATGCACTAAGATTTTGAAGTTTAACAATTTCGTGTAATTAACCTGAAAATGTGTGCATACCTTGAAAATAAAGGGGTTTCGCAATATTTGTAATAAAATTACAAATAAGTATAATTATTACAAAAATGGCAAAAATATGTTAAATGTATGGTAAAAGTGCATAACAAGAAATGGAAATAAATGTAAAAAAATTTGACAAATCCTGTTTTTTAGAATAAACTTTACCATGCTTAAGTTTTCGCGATCGACGATAGCTTCATGTTTCGACTAATTTATCATGAAGCTATGCGAAAAGTTAGTTTAGGAGGGAATTATGATTATTGGATTTACGAAAAAAAACATGACGATTATTTGTTCGTCGGTTGTTTTTTTCATGTTCGCAGTAGCGATGACTATTTACGCTGCTTCAGTTGTTAAGGTCACTTTAAATTGTGACGGTGCAGAAAGAAGCCTTGTAACAGCATCATCTACTGTAGGAGATGTTTTAGCAGAACAGGGAGTAGTAGTCGGTGAATACGACAAGGTTATTCCTCATGTTGGAAAAACACTTCAGCTTAACAAGATAAACAATATTACTGTAAAACGTGCTGTTATGATTAACTTCACATTCGGTGGTGAAACAAAAGAAGTTTACACTGCTGAAAGATCAGTAAGAGAGTTTATTACTTCACAGGGAATTATCATTTCAAACTATGATATAGTAAATTATTCGCTTGATGATTTAATCTTTGAGGGAATGGAATTATCACTATCACAGGTTGAAAAATCAGTTCAAACTATGGAAGTAGAAATTCCATATACTATCAAGAAAATTGAAAACAACGATTTTCCAAAAGGAATGATTAATGTTATCAGTCCCGGTGTGAATGGTAAAAAGATTCAGACTGTTGAAAAAATCTACGTTGATGGTAAAATGATTGACGAGGTTGTACTTGAAGAAAGAGTATTGGAACAGCCTGTTGAAGAAGTAGCTGAATACGGCACACAGGTAACTCAGGTTACATCTCGTGGCGAGAATTTCAGATTTAAAAAGATGATAGTATGTAATGCTTCTGCTTATGACTTGTCATTCCAGAGCGTTGGTACAAGACCTGGTGACCCTGGTCATGGCATTACCGCTACAGGAACTCAGGCTAAGTATGGTACTGTTGCAGTTGATCCACGTGTTATTCCGCTTGGAAGCAGACTTTATATAGAAAGTCCTGACGGTTCATGGATATACGGTTATAGTGTTGCTGCAGATACTGGTGGTGCTATCAAGGGTAACAGAATAGACTTATTCTTCCCATCGCATCAGGATGCTATCAATTTCGGTAGAAGAACTGCAAATGTATACATCTTAGAATAATTATAAAAATGTAAATAGGTGGTCGAGATTAATAAGGAATGTCAATGTGATTCCTGCCTTGTTAATCTCGGCCTTTTTGTTTTTTTGTGTTGTAAAATGATATTTTATGTGTTAAAATGACACTATATCTAAAACTACACGAGGAGACATAATATGAAAAAGTATTTTTTGAAAACGATTAGTTTGATATTAAGTTTTGTTTTGACTTTAACACTTACTGCATGCGGGAATATTTTGTCACTTGGAATGATAGACCACATTGTATCTGATATAGTTAAACATGAGGATGACACAAGTGCATTGGATGATGGCAGTAACACTGATGATAATCAAATAAACGATAATATTGAAAATGATTATAAAAATAAACCGAATACTTCAAATTCTATAAACGCATCTTCAAATAATAACTCATCAAACTTAAATTATACATATAATCCTAATAGAGT
>JAZQHR010000112.1:0-5096 GCA_045540695.1 Clostridia bacterium
ATGGTGTATAATAAACCCGAGAAACTATAGGAGGGTGAATATATGCTTCACTTTAGAAACAAAAAGTTAATGACATTTCTAACCGTAGTAATGTCAGTGTTAATGTTAGTTCCTATGATGGTATTTGCTGAAGGCGAGGAAGGCTATGTTAGCTCATTTAACGCTACTGTCTGGTCACTTCTTCCGCCAATTATTGCTATCGTGTTGGCACTAATCACAAAAGAGGTTTACTCGTCACTTTTCGTAGGTATACTTGCAGGTGCACTTCTATCTACCGACTTTAAACCTGTTATGGCGATGGACAACCTTTTAAACGAAGGCTTTATCGCGGCAGTATCGGGCACAGCCGGTATATTTATATTCCTGGTACTTTTGGGCGTGCTTGTAGCACTTATCAATAAGTCAGGCGGTAGCGCGGCATTTGGTGCGTGGGCAGAGAAAAATATTAAATCACGCGTTGGTGCTTCTATTGCTACATTTATCCTTGGCGTACTTATCTTTATCGACGACTATTTCAACTGCTTAACAGTTGGCTCGGTAATGCGTCCTGTTACAGATGCAAATAAGATTTCAAGAGCAAAGCTCGCATATTTAATCGATGCAACTGCTGCCCCTGTATGTATGATAGCTCCTATATCTTCGTGGGCTGCTGCTGTAGCATCTTATGCTCCTGAAGGTCAGGGACTCAGTCTATTTGTAAAGGCTATCCCATACAACTTCTATTCACTACTTACATTTGTGTTCATCATCGCAATAACTCTTATGAAGTTTGATTACGGCCCAATGAAATTACACGAGGCTAATGCTCTTAAAGGTGACCTTTTCACTTCAGGTAAAGATGAGATAGAAACAGCTTCTGAAGAAAAAGGCTCTATAAAAGGTAAGGTTATAGACCTTGTACTTCCTGTACTTGTACTTATCGGTGTGTGCGTAGTAGCACTTATCTATGTAGGCGGATTCTTTGGTGTGGACATCTGGGGCGGTACTGAAAACGCAGGTAACTTTATCGGTGCATTTGGTAACACGGATGCAACTGTTGGTCTTCCTTGGGGTGCTATAATCGTTCTTGCTCTTACTATCATCTATATGGTAGCAAGAAGAGTTGTTACTTTTAAAGAAGCTATGTCTTGCATACCAAAAGGCTTTAATGCAATGGTACCTGCAATCCTTATCCTTACAATGGCTACTGCTCTTAAGAATATGACAGGTCTTCTTGGCTCGGATGCATTTGTTGAGCAGATGATGTCAAATGCTGCTTGGCTTAATAATTTCCTACCAGCTATTATATTTGTAGTAGCTTGTGTGCTTGCATTTGCTACAGGTACATCATGGGGTACATTTGGTATACTTATCCCAATCGTTACAGGTATATTCCCTGAAGGCAATGAATTGCTTATCATCGGTATGTCAGCTTGCCTTGCAGGTGCTGTGTGCGGTGACCATTGCTCACCAATCTCTGATACAACTATTATGTCATCAGCAGGTGCTCAGTGTAACCACATAAACCACGTTTCTACTCAAATTCCGTATGCGATAACTGTTGCAGCAATTTCGTTTGTTACGTACATTTTTGCAGGACTTGTGCAGAACGCATACGCATCGCTTGCTTTAGGTATAGTTTTAACTCTTGCTACACTATTTGTTATAAAGAAAGTTACAGTTAACAAAGAAGCGTAAGATAAAAAGTTAAATATAATTTATAAGAGAACGGATTTTCCGTTCTCTTTTTTATGTCATACAATCGTTGACTTGAATGTAAATATGTGGTAGACTAAATATATAATAGATATGGGGAGAGAATAATATGAAATTTAAAAAACGTGCGGTTAGTATATTTCTTGCAGTTATGCTGTTAATAACCCAGCCTGCGATGGCTACAGAATTTCTTATCACTATGACAGGAACGGCAAGCGATACTAACGTCAAAGGTGCTACAGTATTGGTGGTAAATCAGGGCACAGATATGAGTACTGTAGGACTTTCGGACGTGCTTCACATTGACCAGGTGGATTTGGAAGCTGACGGAAGCTTTAAGTTTTTATTGCCGTTTTCGCTAGATGGCGAGTATGATGTATACAGTAATATGAGTGAATTTACACTTGGTGAATTTGAAAAGACAAAGGTGCTTTATGTGTCAGAAAACGGAAATGATGAAAATTCCGGTGAAACAGCCGATAAGCCACTAGCTACTCTTGCTAAAGCTTACGAATCGCTTTGGGAGCTTAAGGAGATAGTGGTATCAGGCACAGTGGCATATACCAATGCACCATCATACGAGGATGAGCTTATCATTACAGGCACATCAGGTGCTGTGCTTACACTTCCTTCAACCGTAAACTTAAACGGTGCACTTTCTATAGATAACGTTAAGCTTTCAGGTGCGTCAAATATATATGCAAACGGAAATAAACTTTATATAGGTGAAAATGTTACAACCGACACACTTTTAAACGTGTATGGCGGATGCGAAACATCGGAGCTTACAGGTGATACAGACATCACTATCCTTGGCGGTTCGTACAATAAGATTTACGGCGGCGGTAAGGCAAAAGTAAATGGTAATACAAACGTCGTAGTAGGAGGCACTGTAAATGCAGGCCAGACTACAGGCGATGGCGACAGCAACGCTATATATTTCTATGGCGGCGGTGCAAATGCAGCCGTTACGGGTAAGACAAACATCACATTCAAAGACAGTGCAAAGGTAACAAAACTTTACGGTGCAGGTTCTGGAGAAAATGGTACAGCGAGCACAACAAACGTACTTATTCAGGGCGGTACAATTATGAACGTATTCGGCGGCGGTGCGACAAGCACACTTACCAATACCGAGACGAACGTAACCATAACAGGCGGTAAAGCCGAGGCGATATTTGGCGGTAACGAAAATGCACCAATGAGCGGACACACTTTTGTCAACCTGTTTGGCGGAAAGGTTACAAGACGTGTTTACTCAGGCTGTTACAACAACGGAAGTTCCAGCCTTTTCAGATACGAATATACTACTGACCACTACGTATCGGGTACTACTACACTATCTATAAAGCCTGGTGTAGATGTAAACTCACGTGAAGGACTTAGCGGTACAAATGCAATTAACTCAGGACTTTTTGCAGGTAGCAGAACAGCATCATCACATTCGGACGAGAAAAATACAGTTATATTCTTAGACGGATGTTATAATACCTATAAAGGTGAAATGGGCGAGCAGAACGGCTCGTTATATGCAAGCTATCTAAAGAGCTTTCCAAATTACCTTGTAAATGCCACAACTGGCGGTATGGTTTACGGAACAGCTGAGGGCGGGAAGATAAGTCTTGTTCCCGACAAAGAAAAATTTGCTACAGTTAACGGAACACTTTGCACAGGTACAGATTCAGACGGCAATTTAACAGCAAACGCCACTGCTACACTAAACGCAAGTGCAACCACTCCAAATACAGTAGAGTTTTCTAAAAACTTCTCAATTGATTCACTTTCGGCAACCTCTTCATCGACAGGCGTTACAGCAGACGTGGGCTTTTCTGCTAAAAACTTCTGGGGCGAAAAATCACCTAAAATTATAGTTGCTATATACGACGAGCTTTCAGGTGACCTTCTTGATTGCGAGATGGTAGATGCTACGGCGGATATGTCGAGCCAGACATTTAATCTTGATTGTAAAATTGTATCGGGATTTACTTATGTCGTAAAGGCAATGTTGTGGGATGGCGACGTAAAACCGCTTACAACGTCATACAGAATTACATTTAAAAAATAATATAACATAAAGGGAACGGGTGAAAGCTCGTTCTTTTTTCTTGTATTTTTCTTTAAAATGTGGTATCATACCAAATGAGGTGAAGAAAATGGCACTTGATGGTATAACTGCCCGTGCACTGGCATGCGAGCTTGATAATATGCTATGTGGCGGACGAATAGACAAGATACACCAGCCTGAGAGAAGTGAAATCGTTATGACGGTTAGAAATAATGGTGAAAACTTCAGGCTTCTTTTGTGTGCAAATCCGTCGTTCCCCAGAGTGCATTTAACCGAGGTTTCCAAAGAAAACCCCGCTTCACCGCCTATGTTTTGTATGCTCCTTCGAAAGCACCTTACATCGGGAAAAATAATAAAAGTGTATCAGCACGAACTTGAGAGAATAATTATCTTTGATATAGAAGTGCGTGACGAACTTGGAGTACTAAGTATCGATAAGCTTATAATAGAAATTATGGGCAAGCACTCAAATTTAATTTTAGTAAATGCCGACGGCAAAATCATCGACAGTATATTTCATGTAGACATCACAATGTCAAGGGTAAGACAGATTATGCCCGGGCTTATGTATAATCTCCCACCTTCAAATGGCAAGGTTAATCCGCTTACACTTTCACCTGACGAGATACGCGTACATTTCACCTGCGATTTTGACGCGGTTGCGAAATTTATGGTAAGCACATTTATGGGCATAAGTCCGCTTGTGGCAGAGGAGTGCAAAATGTTTGCTCTTACAACGGCTGACGTGTGTGAAAACTTTATACGCCTTTTGGATAAGGTAAGAAATTCGGAATTTGAATATGCTATGCTTATAGACGAAAAAGAGAAAAAGCCACGCGACTTTACCGCTATACCGCTTAAGCAGTACGAAAATGTGCTTTTGAAGGAAAAATGCGATTATATCAGCGAAGCGCTTGATTTATTTTACGTGCGTAAATCAAAAGCAGAAAGTATGAAGCAAAAGAGCGCATTTTTGGAAAAGCTTGTGTCAAATCAGCTTGACCGTTGCTACAAAAAACTGCAGATACAGGAAGAAACCTTGAATAAAGCAGAAAATAAGGATATCTATCGCATAAAAGGCGACCTTATCACCGCCAATATCTACCGCATAAATAAGGGCGACAAGAGTATTGAGGCGGAGAATTTCTACGAAAATCCGCCTGTTAATATTAAGATAACACTTCAGGAGGATTTTACGCCTTCGCAAAATGCGGCAAAGTACTACACCAAGTACAATAAGCTCAAAACTGCAGAAGTTGAGTGCGCGAAGCAGAAGGAATTAAACCTTGCTGAAATTGACTATCTTGAGTCGGTATATCAGGCGCTGATGGAAGCG
>JAZQHR010000113.1:0-5001 GCA_045540695.1 Clostridia bacterium
GATGGGCGGTGTATAATCATTATAGCATAGTGTGCCAAATTTTTCAATAGGTAATTAAATACTGAAAAATGAAAAGAGTTTAACACTTTTAATGTGAGACTTGTGCTGACTTTTTAATCGGAATAGCAGGTCTTAAAAAACAATTATTGAAAGGGACTGTTAATGTATGAAAAAGAAAATTTGTATCGGCTTTGTCGTGTTGGCTATGCTGTTGTCTTCTCTGGGGTTGGTAACAAGTGCAGCGGACACACAGGAAATTGTGATTCTGTTTGAAAGTGATGTTCATTGCAGTGTGGATGGTTATGCAAAGATTGCTGCACTAAAGGATGAAATATCTGATGATGCAGAGTATGTCGGTGTTGTAACCTCCGGCGATTTTGTTCAGGGTGGTAGCCTTGGCATAGTTTCAAAGGGCGAATATATAATAAACATTATGAATCTGATTGGGTATGATGCCGTAGGTCTTGGAAATCATGAATTTGATTATAAAACTGAGCGTCTGCATGAGCTTGTCAATAAACTTGATTCAACTGTTGTTTGTTCCAACTACAAGAAAATTGGCGAAGAAAAAAGTGTTTTTAATCCATACATAATAGTGCCCTATGGTGATACAGAGGTTGCATATATCGGAATTATAACACCCGATACTTTAACATCTTCTTCACCTGCACAGTTTAAAAATGAAGAAGGTCAGTATACATATAGCTTTTGTGCAGATACACTTTACGAAAACACACAAAAAAGCATAGATGCTGCAAAAAAAGAAGGCGCGGATTACATAATTGCACTTGCCCATCTTGGAACGGAATATGTTTTTGAGCAGTGGAGCGCACAGACACTTATTCAGAATACAACTGGACTTGATGTGGTTCTCGATGGACATTCACACAGCGTTGTGGAAGGTATGGTAGTAAACGACAAAGCCGGTAATGATGTAATCGTTGCATCCACAGGAACAGGGTTTGCTAATATAGGCAAGCTTACTCTGTCAGACGGAGCAATAAAAACCGAGCTTGTACCCACCCAAACATACGAAAAAACCGATGAAGAAATAACAAAATATATTGCTACTATAAATGAAGAATACGCAAAACTTGGTGAGAGAAAAATCGGTGTGAGCGAAGTTAGCCTTACTACGCTTGATGAACAGGGAAACAGAATTATCAGAAATGCCGAAACAAACCTTGGAGATTTTTGTGCAGATGCATATCGCGAGATTACAGGTGCAGATATTGGATTTATTAATGGTGGTGGTATCAGAAATGATATTGATACAGGTGATATTACATTCAATGAAATTTTAGGAGTTTTTCCGTTTGCCAATAAAACCTGCATTTCAGAGGTGACGGGGCAGCAAATTGTGGATATGCTTGAATATGGATTGGTTTTTTATCCGGAAGAAAACGGAAGCTTCCAGCATGTATCGGGCATTAAATTCGATTTTGACCCCCAAATTAAGCATTCTGTAATGCTTGATGAAAACCAGGAGTTTGTGAGCGTAGAAGGAGCAAGACGCGTATCAGATGTTGAGGTACTTAATCAGGAAACCGGTGCATATGAGCCAATTGTACTTGATAAAAAGTATACTCTTGCTTCCCATAGCTATCTCCTTATGGAGTATGGCGGAGGGGCAACGATGTTTAAAGGGGCAAAGCTTTTGTCGGATACAGGAATACTCGATGTAGAACTTCTTGAAAGCTACATTACGGAAAATTTAAACGGAGTGATTGGCGGTGAGTATGCACAAAGTCAGAACAGAATAAATATACTCGATGAATACATACCGCTTCGCAAAAGTTTTGAAGAGAAAGGATACGAAGTTATCTGGAACGCACTTGAGCCAAAAAAAATTATTGTTAAAACAGGTAATTCAACAGTAATCTTTATGGCAGATACAAATGTTGTTACCGTTGACGAAAATAATTTTGAGTCAGACAGAATTGCATACATAGAAAATGGCAGAACTTATATTTCTGCTGACTGTCTGAACTTTTGCAAATAATAAGTAAAAATATATAAAATATTATAAACGCAAATGTGTAGAAGGAGAATTTGATATGAAAGGTTATTTGAAATTATTAAGCGTTTTTATTGCAATGCTTCTTGCCTGCCCGTTGCTTACAGGATGCGATAAAACAATGCTTAATTCAAACACCAAATCTGCCACAGAGCATACAGCCAAAATAAATGCAGGTGTTTATGATTTACTTGACTTTGAAGATAAACAGGAAAGTGAATTTGCATTAAGAGGACTTATAGATGCACCAGATGTTCTTGAACTCAAGAATGAAAATGGTAATGTAATTTGGAGTCAGAAGGCATATACATTCTTAGACGAAACAGAAAAGTCCCCTGATTCTGTAAATCCAAGTCTATGGGAAAACAGTAAAAATAATCATGTATATGGTTTGTTTGAAGTGACTGATGGTATATATCAGGTTCGTGGCTATGATATGGCAAACCTTACTATTATTGAGGGAAACAGTGGACGAATTGTATTTGACCCTCTTATGACTATGGAATGTAGTAAGGCTGCTATGGAATTGATAGAGAAAAATCTTGGAGAAAAGCCTATTAAAGCCGTTGTGATATCACATCCTCATATTGACCATTTTGGAGGAATAAAAGGAGTGATATCTGAAGAAGAGGTTGCAGATTCTTCTCTTCCGATAGAGGCACAAATTGCAAGCGGAAAAATTCCGATTATTGTACCTGAACATTTCACCACCCATGCCGTGAGTGAGAATGTATATGCAGGAAAAGCTATGACAAGACGAGCAAATTATCAGTATGGAGTATTTTTGGAACCGGGTGTGACAGGAAAAATGGCTATGGGAATAGGTATGGGACAGTCAACCGGAGTAGTTAGCTTTATTACGCCTACTTACGAAATCAAGGCTACAGGTGAAAAAATTACAATAGATGGCGTAGAAATGGAATTTCAGATGACTCCGGGAACTGAGGCTCCGGCTGAAATGAATATATGGTTTCCGCAGAAAAATGCGTTATGGTTGGCTGAAAACTGTACAACAACTCTTCACAATTTATACACTTTAAGAGGTGCTCAGGTTCGTGACGGAAGTGCGTGGTCAAAGTATATTCTCGAAGCGATAAGCAGATATGGAAAAGATGCAGAAGTTACTTTCCAGTCCCATAACTGGCCTCATTGGGGAAATGATGTGATTTTAAAGTATATGGAAGATACTGCGGCGGTTTATAAATTTATAAACGATCAGACACTTACATATATAAATCAGGGTTATACCTCAGATGAAATATCAAATATGATAAAGCTTCCCGAAAACCTTGCAAAAAACTGGTATACCCGTCAGTATTATGGAACAGTTGCACATAATTCAAAAGCGGTATATCAGAAATATATGGGATGGTATGACGCAAATCCTGTAAATCTTAATCCTCTTCCTCCATCAGACAGTGCAAAAAAATGGATGGAATATCTTGGTGATACAGACAAAATTATAAAAAAGGCAAAAGAAGATTTTGATAAAGGTGAATATCAGTGGGTTGCGGAAATCACTAATGTTTTAGTCTATGCAGACCCGGAAAATCAAGATGCAAGATTGCTTTGTGCAGATGCATTGGAACAGCTTGGTTATCAGGCAGAATCAGGAACATGGCGAAATGCGTATCTTTCAGCGGCATCAGAATTAAGAAATGGAAACCTTGCAGTAAAAGGAAAAAATGCTGTATCAGACGGAGGCATTCAAAAAAATATGACATCAGAAATGATATTTGATTATATGAGTATCGTTTTAAACAAAAAAGCTTTGGCTGAGCAGGATTTCAAGGTAAACTTTTCACTTACAGATACAAAAGAATCTTATAATGTACACATTAAATCGGGTGTAATGCTTGTGTATAAGGGAGAGCTTGCAGACGATGCAAAGGTTTCTGTAACCTGCCCGAAAAATGGTTTGTTCCTCATTCTTCAAAGAAACAGCCAAGGCATAGACAAGTATGTTAAAATCAATGGCGACAAAAAATATTTCGAACTGATTACCGATAATCTTACAGAGTTTTCTATAGCAGAAGATGAAAAGTTTAATATAGTTGAACCATAAAAAATACATAAAAAATAAAATTTAGGAGGAATTTATCATGAAGAAAATTAAAGGTTTAGTATGTGTGGCATTGGTGGCAATGTTAGTTTTAGGAATGAGCGTATCGGTTTTTGCAAAAGGAAACATTTTTGTTGACCTTAATGAAGTTGAATCTGATACCCCGTCACAGATTATTAATAATAGGACAATGGTTCCTGTTCGTGCGATTACTGAAATGCTTGGTTACGATGTTTACTGGCATAATGATACCCGTCAGGTTGATGTGTGCGAAAAAGGAAGCACGGTTCCCGTTATTGCGATGCAGATAGACAGCACAAAAGCTTATTACACAAAATATGATGAAGAGCTTGGTGAAAGTGTAGGCGTTGAAGCTATACTCGATTCCCCTGCAACGATTATCAATAGCAGAACCTTCGTTCCTCTTCGTTTTATTTCCGAGGCTGTAAGATATGTTGTGGAATGGGATAAAGATACAGGTGACGTATATCTTTTCTCTCCTTTATATATTGAAAATCATCAGGGTGAAGGCAAGGGCGGCGAACCTGGCGGAACCGGTGATGATGGTAAAGGTGAAGGTCTTGGCTTAGCAGAAGATGGCAAAGGCGAAGCACCCGCAGGTGTTAATGCTGACGGAAAAGGCGATGTTGTTCCACTTTCGTATGAAGAAATGGAATATGTTTTAGCTCAGAAAACGGAAGACTGGCTTGCTATGACAGAAGAGGAAAAAGGTGAATTTGTCGTTTTAGTCGGCAGATGGTGGGAAGATTATGAAAACCTTATTGTAGAAGACTATGACGATATGGTTAAGGTTGTCGATCATCAGATGGAACAGTATCACAAAAATGGTGTAAATGATTATGTTTTCTATACAATTTGTGAAATATATGATGTAGATGTAACTGTATATGCAACAACTGAC
>JAZQHR010000114.1:0-1869 GCA_045540695.1 Clostridia bacterium
ACAGGGACACGATGAAGTAGTATCTACTGTTGATATCGACGTTGCAGACGTAGAAAATGCAACTATCGAAAATGCAGTTGTTAATGTAACAGAAGCTTCATCTACAAAAGTAGCTTATGAATATGACCCTAATTCACTTCCACTTGGACTATGCCAGTGGTATAAGGATGCTGAAAAGTTCTATCCTGTAACTGAAAAGCTAAATCAGGAAATTATAAGAATTGCAGGTCTTGAAGAAGGTACATATACTATCACATTTACAGATGAAGAAGGTACTGTATATACACTTGGTTCATACACAAATGCTGAACTTGCAAAGGGTGTAAACATTGCTATAAACGAATACAACCCAGGTCAGATTCAGGCAGCAGCCGCTATGGCTAAGCAGGTTACAAGACAGGCAAAGGACGAAGGTGTTCGATCTATGGTAGCACCTATGTATAAAGCAGGTACAAACGCAGACCCTGAAGCTTTCGCAGCATGGCTTGCAGATTACAATGTTAAAAAGGATGCAGCATACGAATACTCAACTCAGGCAAGAGCACTTTCTATTCCACAGGATTACACAGTAGTAATTGAAAAACAGTAATAAATGTAAAATTAAATATATAATAAAAATCCTCCCCTGAGTAAGGGGAGGAGGGTTTGCCTTGGCAAACTCGGAGGGGTTGTATAACAATGCAAAAATCAATCCCTCAGTCAAACCTTAGGTTTGCCAGCTCCCTTTACACAAGGGAGCTTTTTTTATGTGCATTGACTTTATTTATGCATAGTGATAAAATATATTTGTAATATTTTATGGAGGAATGATTATGAATATCTTAGCAATAGGTAACAGCTTTTCGCAGGATGCTACACGTTATCTTCATCAGATAGCAAGAGCGGATGGAGTGGAGCTTAACGTAGCAAATTTATACATAGGCGGTTGTCCGCTTTTCAAGCATTTTCAAAATATAATGGCTGATGCAAAAGAATATGAGCTTGATTATAACGGATATCGTACACTTTTTAAAGTTTCATTAAAAGAAGCTCTTTTAAATCGCGAGTGGGATTATATAACTGTGCAGCAGGCAAGTGGATATAGTGTAAATTACGATGCATATCAGCCTTATTTAAATGAACTTGCCATGTATGTGAAAAAGTATGCACCAAAAGCGAAAATTGTTGTTCACGAAACGTGGGCGTATGAACAGGGCAGTGAGAAACTTAATGCACTTGGCTATACGGATCACAAGGATATGTATAACGATTTGAAAGATGCTTATGAAAAGGCTGCAAATGCCATAGATGCAGAGAAAGTGATAAAGTCGGGAACACTTTTACAAAAGCTTATAGATAAAGGAATGGGTAAGGTTCACCGCGACACTTTCCACGCTACACTTGGTGCAGGAAGATATGCGCTTGGACTTTTGTGGTATAAAACCCTTACAAGAAATGATATAGCAAATAATAACTTCTGTGATTTTGATGAAGAAGTAACAGATGAGCAGATTAAAATTATAAAGAGTTGTATAGAAGAATTATAAAAGTTGCACTTTAATGGTGTTCTTAACAAAACAGTATGTTTTATTAATTTCTAAGTAGAACTCTAAACTTTCAGTCGAGCGAAAAAACACCATTTGGTGAAATTCTTAGAAAATTCAAACGATATTTTTAAAAATTAACTGTAAAAAAGTCAGGCTTAAGTTTTTAGCATTGCCTGGCTTTTTTAGTGCAACCCGAGGGAACAGAAATAATTTAATGTAAACTAAACTTACGTTCCCGAGTTTGCACGTGCAGTTAAATTTTTTAAAATGAGTCTTGATATTTTATTGAATTTCATCAATAGGTGCGGCAGGGGTTGTTAGGGGCTTTGCTGATGAAGCCCCT
>JAZQHR010000115.1:0-3585 GCA_045540695.1 Clostridia bacterium
ATGAGAGCTAATCTTTTAAGAGCAATATCTCACGATTTAAGAACGCCGCTTACCTCTATATCCGGCAATGCAGATAATTTGTTGTCCAATGGTGATGGCTTTGATGCAGATACAAAACATCAGATTTACACAGATATTTATAACGACTCTATGTGGCTTACAAACCTTGTTGAAAACCTGTTATCCGTCACAAGGCTTGAAGACGGCAATATGAAATTAAATAAGTCTGCAGAGCTTATTGATGAAATAATTGCAGAAGCGTTAAATCACATCAACAAACGTAGTGTCGAACATAAAATAACTGTATGTGAAAGCGATGATATAATGCTTGTGGATGTGGATGCAAGGCTTATCGTTCAGGTAATAATAAACATTGTTGACAATGCAATTAAATATACACCGAAAGGCTCAGAGATCACGATAAGTACACAGAAAAAGGATAAAATGCTTTCAGTGAGTATTGCCGATAACGGCAACGGCATTGCAGATGACATTAAAGACAAGGTGTTTGATATGTTCTATACAGGAGCAAACAAAATTGCCGACAGCAGAAGAAGTCTTGGCTTGGGCCTTGCTCTTTGCAAAACAATCGTATCGGCACACGGCGGAGAAATTACTGTATCGGACAACAATCCGAATGGTGCTGTGTTTACATTTACCCTGCCGGTAAAGGAGGTTGATATAAATGAATAAGACAATGACGGTTTTGGTTGTTGAAGATGATATGCCTATACGAAACTTAATCTCGACAACACTAAAAACTCACGAATATAAGTTTTTGACTGCAAAAGACGGAAATGACGCTATTATGCAGGCATCTTCACATAATCCCGATGTTGTTTTGCTCGATTTAGGACTTCCCGATATAGACGGGATTGAAGTTATAAAGAAAATCCGCTCATGGTCTAATATGCCGATTATCGTTATCAGTGCAAGAAGTGAGGACACAGATAAAATAGAGGCATTGGACTGTGGCGCAGACGATTACTTAACTAAACCATTCTCTGTTGAAGAACTTCTTGCAAGACTTAGAGTTACACAAAGAAGATTAAGCTATCAAAATCAAACTGCAGCATCAGAATCAATGTTTACAAACGGAAAGCTTAAAGTTGATTATGCTGCAGGCTGTGCATACCTTGCTAATGAGGAAATGCATCTTACTCCGACAGAATATAAGCTGCTTTGTGTGTTGTCGCAAAATGTAGGAAAGGTGCTTACGCATAAATTTATTGCAGAGAAAATTTGGGGCAGCGCATGGGAAACGGATATAGGTTCTCTTCGTGTGTTTATGACAACACTTAGAAAAAAGATTGAAAAGCTTCCGGACTCGCCACAGTATATCCAGACACATATAGGTGTCGGATACAGAATGATGAAGGTTGAATAGGTGTTTATTTAACAAAGAAACTGGCATCTAAACTATTAGCCGCTTCCAAAAATACGGATTATGCATTTGCATAGTCCGTATTTTTTGTTTGTTGTGAGGTTTTGAAATTTCAATAATTGGTTAACATACGAGGCTGTTAAATGGAATGAGAGCGAGTAATGCAAACGGCAGTGTGGCTAGGCGAGTATATTTTTGACTGTTCTACCTAAATTTATTTTTCTGTTATAATAATTAATAGATTAATGTTGAAGCTTTTGTAAAATGTTACGAATGCAAATACTATTGCAAATTTGGAATAATAGTGGTATAATAACGTACAGTAGTTTCTTAGGAGGAAGTATAGATGAAAAAATATTTATTATATGTAATGACAGTGCTGGTAATATGTTTGTGCGGATGTTCAGGAAAAATTGTATACAAAACAAAATACATAGATAATTGTATAAGCACTGAATTTCGTCAAGAGCCTTCTAATGCGGCAACTGTTTTGAATGATTTGAAATACGGCGAAATTGTAAGTTTTGAAAAAGATGTAAAAAATGGATATTCAAAAGTGGTTTATGAAGGGGTTACAGGATATGTATTATCTGCGATGCTTTCTGAACAGAAACCAGTGGAAAACAGCACGAGTATCCCAGAAGATAATGGTGTTGAAACGCATAATTATATAAACAAGTACGACTATTTAAATTCAAATCTAGGAACCGAATACATTGAAAATTATATATCAACTCATATTCGTCCGTTGTATAACCATATAAATGAAAATATTAACCTATATTCAAAAAAATATTCTGGAAATACAACATCTTGGTATGATAACGGTATATTGTGTAAAAAAGAATTACCGCAAGGTTCTGAAAACTATAATATGTCCAGACAATATTATTATGATACTGACAATGGTGAGATATTATTTGCATTTATTTTTAATGGGATGCAGGAACACAGACTTTATTTTAAAGATGATAAAGTTATAAGATATATTGATGCAACTGGTAATATTATTAATAACCCCGCATCAACAGAAATTTTGGAAATGGCTGCTTATGCTATGAACGAAGCATATTAAGACGGCTATATAAACCATTTGACTCTTTCAAAAATACGGATTATGCATTTGCATAGTCCGTTTTTGTTGTTTAAAGAAAACCACGCGATAGTCGCGTGGTTGGAAGCTTGATGTTGTACTTATAAATTAATAATACATACTGTTTTATTAAGAAACTCCTTATGGCTTTTTTTATGCGTATAAGGTAATTGACAGAGGTTTCCAAGTATGATATTCTAAAATCAACACAAATGTAAAAATAATTCTATGTCGGTTTTATTGAAAAATCATAGTTATACATTTATCTAAGGAGTTTATTTATGAGCAAATCATCAAAAGCCAAAATCATACCTGAGCTTAATTTGTATAGTGTGATATTTATAATTGCTGAAATTCTTTTGATTCTTAGCTATGGCGGTTTTTTTGAATTACCAATCGCATTGTCGATTATTGTTGCTTTAGCATTGTTTGCAGGACGTAAATTTGAATTTAAAATCACATTATCACAGAGGATATTTTTGATTTTTTCATTGTGGTATCTTTTTTGCTCTGTGAGAAATGGTTTTGTAATAGAATATGCTACGCGCGGTATGATACCATTTGCTACGTTACTTTTTTGGATATATGCTTCAAATGTAAGTAAACATAAAGAAAAAATAGCAGATATTATTATTGAAGCATCTATGTGGATTGCAGTTGTGTCTGTAATTCATTGTATAGTGATAAGTATAGATACAATGAAGCTATGTAGAATAACATTCCCGTTTGATTATTCAAATGCATGTGGTATATATTTTGCATGTATGTATTTTTTTGTAAGTAATAGTAAAAGCAGATTTTTAAACAGATGTAAATATATTTTTTTGTTATCACTTTTGCTTACTCAGTCTGTAGGTGCGATTGGAATATTTCTTGTTGCTTTTGTATATTGCTGTATTAGGGATAAGCAATATAAAAAAGTTTGTATTACTATTTTTGCTGTTATTGTTCTTGCATTTATTTTTAAAAATCGTATAATTGAAAGTAGTGGAACATTTTTAGAAAGACTTCTTCATATATATGATGGAATACTTTGTATGATTGACAATCCTGTGTTTGGTATAGGTGCAGGGTGGTGGGGAACTGCCAGACATTATTATCAAACAGG
>JAZQHR010000116.1:0-32479 GCA_045540695.1 Clostridia bacterium
AAGGAAAAGGGGACGGAAACAATGAAAAAAATTCTATCATTATGTTTGACAGCGATTATGGTATTTAGCATATTTGCTATGCCTGCTATGGCGGTTACTATTACTGTACCTGCAGAAACTGTTTTCAATCAGTCGTTTGCGGGACTAACTGCTGAAACATTTCCAAGCGATTGGACTATCACAGGTAATGGTCATACATTCCTTGATAAAGGTATCAATCCTGGTCACCATGTAAATGTAGGTACTACAGGCGTAAGATACAATGATTCTTTTAACGCAAGTAAAGTTGACTATAACTTTACAGTTAGTTTTGCACATTATAACAATACTCAGTATATCCATTTTGGAGCTGCGACTGCTGCAGATGCTTCTAAATATGGAGCTGGTACAGGTTACACGCTTACTGCTGAAATGGGTTCAGGCGGCAGAGGTGGTGTGTATAAGCTATATAAAAACGGTGAGCAGATGGATGTAACTCTTACTGATAATAATGCCAACGGATGGAATTATCAGAGTGTGAGAGAATTTTCATTCGATGTAACCGACGAAGCACTTATCATCACTGGTCCGTTTGTGGGTAGTCCTATTACAGTAGCAGATGCTGCACCTATTAAATCGGGTTATTTCGGAGCGTGCCTAGCATGTAATGCATCGAGCACTATTCCAGTGTTAAATGCTATGAAGCTTGTTACAAGAGAGTATTCTTATGATGTAACAGTTGATGAAGAAGATACAGGTGCATACGTTGTTCTTGGCACAGAATACAAAGAAAGCCATGAAGGTACACTTTACTACAACCAAAGCCTTGCAGGCTTAACTGCAGATACAGTTCCTGCTGGTATAACTGTCCCTTCTGCAAATATATCGTATGGTAATGATTGTATAACACTTACAGCATTTAAAAATCCAACTATAAGCTTTGGTACAAAGACTGTTGATGAAGGTGCATGGACTATAGAAGCAAAATATGCCGCTACCAACGAATCAAACAAGGTACAGTTCTACTTCCTTGGTTACCAGCTTCGTTCAGGTAAAAACGATGGTGGATTTAAGCTATATCAAGGCAGTACACTTTTAGATTCAAAAGATACTTCAGCTTTTGCAACATGGGGTAATGGCTCTGTGAACACAGTTAAAGCTATGTATGCTGATGGTAAAATGAACGTATACGTAGATAACACGCTTGTTTTTGAAGATGTTGAAATCACATCTCCTACATATTCGGGTACTGTTTCTATATTAAATAACTATTCGGGTACTACTAAGGTTTACTATGTAAAACTTTACACTCCTAACTACCGTGATACATCTTCTTATGTAGAAAAGACTCGTTCAAACTTCCTTTTCGAAAGAGATTTCTCGGTGGATGATGCTACTATGGAAGAGCTTAGAGCACAGGGCTTTACTGTTTCAGGTACCGGCATTGACGAAGAAGGTATCTATAAAACTGAAGGTCAGGCATCTGCCGAATATACTGCGCATTCATTTAAGGGTGCATACACTATCGAAACAAGAGCTACAGGTAACTATAAAAATCCAGAAACTATAGTGTTTAATAAAACTGTTGATGGTGATTACTATTGCCTTGCTACTATGGGCGGTAGTTGGAGCCTTTACAAAATGGTTGGCGGAACAAAGACGGTTTTAGCAGAAAATACAACTGAAAATAAAGCTGTGTTCTACCAGAACCCAAGACTATACAAGATATCTCTTACACCAGGAAAAGATGCTGAAGAAAACGCTACTCTTGGTATAAACGTTAACCTAAACGGAACAGATTGTATAACTGTTACAGATACTGACCCTATCACAAAGGCAGGTACCTTCAAGGTAACTACAGGTTATAACAAACCATCACATCTTGATTATATCAAGGTATATCCAAATGGAACAAATCCTGTTTTCACAGCACAGTTTGTTGTAGATGGAGTTGTAACTACTGAATTTAAAAAAGGTAACACACTTCTAAAATTCCCTACAACAATGGTTGGAAAGGAACCTGTAATAGTTGCTGCACTATATGAAGACAACGAGATGACAGATGTTAGTATTATTGATATTGATGCATTAAACATTGGTATAGTAGAGCTATTCGATACATCTACAAGCACTGCAGATGATGCTTCAATAAAGGTGTTTGTATGGAATTCAATCGATGGAATGATTCCAATACTTGACCCGTTTGTGCTTGAATAATACAAAATATCCAAAAAATTAAGAAAACATATGCAACCGACGAATATACTTTGTCGGTTGCTATTTTTATGTCTAAAATGCACAAAAAAATATTTTTCGCTTGTGCATAATGCCGATAGATTTTTGTGTAACTTTATTGTAAAATATAGGTATATAAATATAATTATTTAATAAGGGGAGAAGTTAATCATGAAAAAAATCTTGGCTTTATGCCTATCACTCATCCTGGTAGTAAGCAGTCTTGCTATGACAGTAGCGGCAGCAGAAATGATTACTGTTACTGTTCCTGCTCAGACTCTTATTAATCAGGATTTCTATGCAGTAGAAAATGGCGCTAACGTTGCACTTACTGCTATTCCTGATGGTTGGACAAAATCATATGGTACAGAAGGTACAACATTTGCTTTCAGTACTACTGGTATCAAAGCAAAAAACTACAATGGTTTCTCAATTTATAAAGATGAAGCTTTCAATGCACAGGGCGCTGATTATACTTTCAGCATAACTATGGCAACATTTAATGGTGCAAACTATGTTCACTTTGGTGCTGCAACTACAGCTGATGCATATAAGAACGGTATATCTGATACTGGATACACTATGTATGCGTTAATTACAAGCGACAATAAGTATAGCAATTATACGATATACAAAAATGGTCTTGAAATCGGCTCGCTTGAAGATAAAGGTAATGCATATGATTATCAATCTGACAGAACATTTACTTTTAAAGTAACCGCTGAATCTATCACTGTAACAGGTGCGGGTGATACATTTACAGTAGCAGATAAAGATCCTATTACATCAGGTTATGTAGGTTTAAGACTTCGTTCTAACTCTGGCACAAAAACAAATCTTAACTCTATCTCGCTTGTAACTGATGAATACTCATATGAAATGGAAAAACCTGCAGAAGTTGTTACAGGTGCAAAGGTTACATACGAAAAACCTGGTAAATCATATTTGGATTACAATTTCGTAGGTGCTACAGCTATTCCTGCTGGCGTAACTGCTCCTTCAGATGCAACTGTTGGTACAAACGGTCTTGTATGGGCAGATTATAAGAGTGCTTCTGCATCATTTGGTACTGCAGAGGTTCCAAGTGATATTGCAAACTTCACAGTAGAAGCTAGTTATACTGCTAAATACAATGGTTCTCCGGTATTCAGCTTCCTTGGATACACACTTTCAAAATCAGGTAACTACAACACTGAAAAAACATATACATTAAAGAAGGGTTCTGAAACACTGGGTACAGGTACTCTTGGCACAAGCTATGTTGCAGGAAAGGTTCCTGTAAAGGTTACATTTGAAGGTAGTGACATCACTGTAACAGTTGATGGTAATGATGTTATCACAGCTACTGATGCTAACGTTTCAAAATCAGGTACTGTATCTATAGGTTCAGGTTATGCTGGTTCATGGGTAATTGGTAGTGTTAAAGTTGCATCTCCTGCAACTAACGTTACAAAGACTAACTTCCTAATGGATAAGACCATTTCTGCTAACGATACTATTGCATCACTTACTGCTGATGGATATTCACTATCAGGTGTAACTACAGTAAATAATAGTGGTGTCGGCAGAGATGCTAACAACAGCTTTAGTGTATATTACACAGGTGCAGCATTTGAAGGCGCATATACTGCTGAAATCACAGCTACAAAGAGTATGAACTGGGGTACAGCGTACTTTAACAGAGCAGATGCAAGCAATCACTATAGCTTTGCTACACAGTCTAATTCATCATCAACAGGTAATATCAAATTCGGTAAAACTGTTGGCGGTGTATATACTTCATTCTTAACAGACGCTGAAGGAAATTCAGTTGATAGTCTTGCAGTAAATTATGGTACAAACTCTACAGGTACATATAAAGCATCTTTTGAACCGCTAGATAATGGCGACCTTAAGATTACAATTACATTTACTAACTACGGAGACCACGCATATACATACACATATACTGATAAGAAGACAGACGAATACGCACCTATGACTTCAGGTTATATGGGTTATGCAAACGGCTATAGCGCAGGTTATGTTAAATCTATGAAAGCATATCCAACTCCTGCAGCTGATGCAGCAGCTCCTGCATACACAGCCGGATTTATGGTTGGTGCTGCAGCTACTGATGAAATCGCTAAAGGTAACACAATGCTTACATTCCCGGTAGCAATGATTGGTCAGACTCCTGACTTCATCGCAGTTCTATACGAGGATTATGAAATGAAAGATATCAAGATTATTGATACTCTTGATGTAAACGAAGGTATCGTACCTCTATTTGATACAACTGCTAGTACATCAGATAACATTTCGATAAGCGTGTTTACTTGGAACTCACTTGAAGGAATGGTTCCTGTACTAGAAACATATACTCTTGATTAATTAATAATTTTAAATAAAAAAGTTGGTAGATTGATTTCTACCAACTTTTTTTATGTTTCGGAATGCCACATAGGGCATTCCCTACGATATTTATAATTATTTTAGATGCACATGTAGGGAACGGATTTATCCGTTCCGTCAACGGAATGCATAAATGCATTCCCTACATACAAACCAACGTCAATCACACCGTAGGGAACGACCTATGTGTCGTTCCGGAAAATGTGTATGCGTAAAAAAAGGCCCCCTTGTGAAAAGAGGGCTGCAAAATCATGGATTTTGACTGAGGGATTGTGTTATTCTTCAAACATTGGTGTTGACAAATACTTTTCACCGCCGTCAGTTAATAACACTACAATGTTTTTACCCTTGTTTTCTTCCTTCCTTGCTAGCTCTACCGCCGCATAAAGTGTCGCACCTGACGATATGCCAACAAGTATTCCTTCTGTGTGTGCCATTTCTTTTCCATATTTGTATGCATTTTCAATAGAAACAGGTATTATTTCATCATACACACTTGTGTCTAACGTGTCAGGAATAAATCCGGCACCTATACCTTGTATTCCATGTGCACCAGAAACACCCTTTGAAAGGACTGGTGATGTGTCGGGTTCAACGGCAACTATTTTTATATCAGCATTTTTTTCTTTTAAATATTTTCCAACACCTGATATAGTACCGCCTGTGCCTACACCTGCGACAAATATATCCACCTTGCCGTCTATGTCTTCCCATATTTCCGGACCTGTGGTCTTGTAATGTGCCTCTGGATTTGACATATTTTCAAATTGCGACGGGATAAAGCCTCCGTCTATCTCACGCGCAAGCTCGTTTGCTTTTTCAATCGCACCATTCATACCCTTTGCACCTTCAGTTAAAACTATTTTTGCACCATAAGCTTTCAACAGATTTATTCTTTCAATGCTCATAGTGTCAGGCATAGTGAATATTGCCTTGTATCCACGCTCGGCTGCAATGGCTGCAAGTCCAATGCCAGTGTTACCACTTGTAGGTTCAATTATTGTCGCACCATTTTTTATTATGCCTTTATTTTCGGCATCATCTATCATTTCGCGCGCAATTCTATCTTTTGCACTGCCAGCAGGATTAAAACTTTCAAGCTTGGCAATAATATTTGCGTGTGCATTATTTGCTTTTTCGATTTTATTTAATCGTATAAGCGGAGTTCTGCCTATAAGCTCGCTTACCGAACTATAAATTTTCATATTATCACATCCTTTAAAAATATAATATCATAAAGAAACCTAAAACGCAAATAATATCAAAAACCAAATGATGTAATATTGACTTTGATTTGGAAGAGGAGTATAATTATACTATGCAAAGCCCTCCTTGTGTAAAGGAGGGTGGCGCGCGTAGCGTGACGGGAGGATTGTGAGAAAACAACCCCTCAGTCAGCTATGCTGACAGCTCCCCTTACACAGTGGAGCCTTTTATTTCACAAACAAGGAGAAACACATTTTGAAACGAACAAAATTATCTGACAGAATAGTCCCTGATTATACAAAAGGCGAAGAAATAACCAATATGGTTACACATATAGTTGGCGGAGTGATGGGAATAGTAGCAGTAGTATTGTGCGTCATATTCGCTGCCATTTCTCATAATACATACGGCGTGGTTGCAGGTGCGATTTTCGGTGCTACTATGATTATTCTATATACAATGTCAAGCGTTTATCACGGATTAAATCCGGAGCTTACTGCAAAAAAAGTTTTTCAGGTTATAGACCATTGCTCAATTTTTGTACTTATAGCAGGCACTATTACACCAATAACACTTTGTACAATTCGCGAGGCAAACACAGCTCTTGGATGGACGATATTTGGTATTATATGGGGTGTAGCTATTCTTGGAATAACCCTTAATGCAATAGATTTAAAAAAATTTGCAGTGTTTTCTATGATAGCATACCTTGCTATGGGATGGTGTATGCTTGCCGTTGCAAAAATTATCATAGCTGGTATCGGTATGCGAGGTATGATGCTAATCTTAGTCGGCGGAATATCATATACTGTCGGTGCAATTCTATATGGTATAGGTTCTAAAAAACGTTATGCCCATTCGATTTTCCACGTGTTTGTGGTAATAGGAAGCTTGCTTCATTTCTTGTGTATACTTTTGTATGTGATGTAAAAAATACCAATAAATTTTTTACATAAAAATTCCTTGACTGTAAACAATACAATTACAAATTTTTTTAAAACGGAATGGATAAATCCATTCCCTACAATATTTTGTAGGGTGGGCATTTATGCACACCGTAAAATCAAAGGAGTAATTATATTGATATGAAAGCTACAGGAATAGTTAGGAGAATTGACGACTTAGGACGCGTAGTTATACCAAAAGAAATCCGCAGAACTATGAGAATAAGAGAAGGCGACCCGCTTGAGATATTTACAGACCGCGACGGAGAGGTGATTTTTAAAAAATATTCACCAATAGGGGAGATGTCAAGCTTTGCATCGGGTTATGCAGAAACACTTTCCAAAACAATAGGATTCCCCGTGTGCATATCCGATAAAGATTCGGTTATAGCAGTACACGGCGCATCTAAAAAGGAATTTATCGAAAAACGTGTAAGCTCCGACCTTGAAAAAATAATGGACGAAAAGGTTAACTTTGTATCAGAAGGTGACAAGGAGCTAAATGTAATCGACGGAAGCAAATACTCGGCAGGAGTTGTGGTACCGATTATATCAGAAGGTGATACCATAGGAACAGTATCAATATTAAAAGACGAGCAAGGCACACAGATGGGTGAGGTTGAAAGTAAACTTGCTGTTGCTACCGCAGGTTTTCTCGCGAAGCAGATGGAAATATAAAAAAAGCTTGCAATTTTAATTTGACTATGTTATAATAAATACAGTAATTAGAATATATTGACAATCGGAGTGGGTGCAAAGCCCACTCTTTCGTATTATATAGGAGGGATTCGTTTGTCAAAGATTACCGATACCGTTCTTGAAATGGTAAAACCCATAGCTGATAAAAATGGGTGCGACGTGGTAGACGTTGAGTTTAAAAAAGAAGGTCCTGATTATTTTCTACGAATATTTGTAGAAAGAAAGGGTGAGGAAAGCACATCTATAAACGATTGCGAGGCGATAAGCCGTGCACTTTCAGATGAGCTTGATAAGACCGACCCTATCGAGCAGACGTATATGCTTGAGGTTTCATCACCGGGCATAGATAGACCACTAAAAAAACCGGAGGACTTTGTCAGATTTAACGGCCGCGAGATAGATGTAAAATTGTATAAAGGCGGACCATTAACAGGTACGCTTACAGGCTATGATGGTGAAAGCATCACCATTATGACCGATAAAGAAGAAAAAATAAAAATTAAAGATACCTCAAGCATACGCTTGGCGGTAATATTTTAAAAGGAGCGATTATAAAAAATGAACAGCGAATTTATGTTAGCATTAGACGAGATTGAAAAAACAAAAAATATAAGCAAAGATATACTTCTTGAGGCAATTGAGGCGGCACTTATATCAGCTTATAAGAAAAACTACAATACAAACCACAACAACGTAGTAGTAAACATTGACCGTGAAAATGGTAAGGTTCAGGTTTACATACAGAAGGAAGTTGTGGAAACTGTAGAAGATGAGCTTTGTCAGATTACACTTGACGAGGCAAGAAAAATTTCAAAAATTGTTGATATTGGTGATACTGTAAACATCGAGGACACTCCTGCAGCATTCGGCAGAATTGCAGCACAGACAGCAAAGCAGGTAGTTATCCAGAGAATAAACGAAGCAGAACGTTCGCTTATCTACGATGAATTTATTGCAAAGGAAAATGATATACTTACAGGTGTAATACAGAGATTTGAAAAGAAAAATATATTCCTTGATATCGGTAGAACAGAAGCTATGCTACCAGCTTCAGAGCAGGTTCCTGGCGAAAAATACGAATTTCACCAGAGAATGAAAGTATATCTTTCAGAAGTACGCAGAACTACAAAAGGTCCGCAGGTTACTGTATCAAGAGCAAAGGCAGAACTTGTTAAAAAGCTTTTTGAACTAGAAATTCCTGAAATTCAGGACGGAACAGTTGAGATAAAGAGCATCGCAAGAGAAGCAGGTTCAAGAACAAAAATGGCTGTTTGGTCAAATAACGAAAACGTTGACCCAATTGGTGCTTGTATTGGTAACAAAGGTCTTAGAGTGCAGAACATCGTTGACGAGCTAAACGGCGAAAAGATTGATATAGTAAAATACAGCCCTGACATTCGCGAGTTTATCAAAGAAAGTCTAAACCCTGCAGAAACAAAGAGCCTTACTATAGATGAGGACGAAAAGCAGGCACACGTGGTAGTACCTTTCCATCAGCTTTCACTAGCTATCGGTAAGGAAGGACAGAACGCACGTCTTGCAGCAAGACTTACAGGCTACAAGATAGACATAAAGAGCGATGCAGAATAAGTGTTATATCCCTGAAAGAACATGCATGGGGTGCAGAGCTAAAAAAAGTCCCGGCGAAATGGTGCGAATAGCAGCATTTAAGTCGGGCGAGGTAAAAGTAAACGTTAAAGAGGGCAGAGGTGCATATATATGTAAAGATGCAAAGTGTCTTAAGGCTGCAATGAAAAAAGGCAGCATCGCAAGGGCACTTAGATGCCAGATTAACGATGAGATCTACGCAAAACTTGAATTGCTTATCAAGGAGTGATTTTTTTGGACAACACACAGAAGATATACGGACTACTTGGCCTTGCCAAAAGAGCGGGCAGACTAATCTCCGGCGAAAAGATGTGTAAGCAGAGTATACTTACAGGCGAAGGATGTTTTATCATCATAGCATCAGATTCGTCGGAAAACACTAAAAAAAATCTAACTGACAGCTGTAAATATTACGATGTGCCGTATGCATTTTTCTCTACTCAGGAGGAGCTTGGCAGAAGCATTGGAAACTACTTTAACGCGGCAGTGTCTGTGTGTGACGAAGGCTTTGCGAAGAGCATAAAGAAACTAATGGAAATTGAAATGATAGATTAAAGCCAAGGGGAACAGAACCCCTTAAGGTTTTAAAATGCAAATTCTGCGTAATACTACGGAAAAACTTACGAATATACGCCAGTATTATTCGCAACTTTTTCCTTGTCTTCCATCGAATTTTGCTATTTTAAAACTCTTCGACCTTAAACGCATAGAAATTTAATGCAATTTCAATGCGGAGGACGAAGATAGGCTGTAGCCTTTCGAGGACGACAAATTGGAAGTGTAAAAATTTATAAAGTTTAAGGCTTGAGGGGTTCCGTTCCCCTTGGCTTATATTAACGGAGGTGAGTGATTATGTCTAAAGTAAGAGTTTACGAATTGGCAAAAGATTTGGATTTAAACAGTAAAGACATAATAGCAGAGTTAACTAAATACGGAACTGAACTTAAAAACCACATGGGAACTATGGAAGACCGTGATTTTAATATTTTCATGACTATCCACATGAATAAATTTGATGACGGCACAACTATGGAAGAATACTTCGAGAAGATGAAGAGTGCGGCTAAAGCAGCTGAACCTAAGGAAGAAAAATCTTCTAAAAAGGCTGATAAAGAGGTTAAGGAAGAAGCCATAAATGAAGCGGACCTTGAGATAAAGAAGGCTGACAATAAAAAGATAGTTGATACCCGCCAGAGCACAGTTGATTTAAATAAGCTTGACGATGAAAAGATTGAAAAGCTTGTTGACATTGATATGGAAGACAAGGGTGAAAGAAAGCAGAAACTTAAAAAGGGTAATCAGAACAAGAAAAAAGAAAAGAAGATAGAAGACGTTAAACCGCAGAAGAAGGAAGAAGCACCGGCTAAAAAAGAGCCTGAAGTGGTTGAAATTCCTGACGAGATTTCTGTTGGCGAGTTTGCAGAAAGACTAAAGGTTAACCCTACAGTAGTAGTTAAAAAGCTATTTGAACTTGGAATTATGGCGGCTATCAGCCAGGTTATCGACTTTGATACAGCATCACTTGTAGGTGAGGATTTAGGTTTTGTTATAAACAAAGAAATCATCGTAACTGACGAAGATATCCTGTTCAACGACGTAGAGGATGCACCTGAAACACTAAAACCACGTTCACCGGTTGTAGTTGTAATGGGTCACGTTGACCATGGTAAGACATCGCTGCTTGACTCAATCAGAAAAACAAATGTTATTGCAAAAGAGGCAGGCGGTATCACACAGCATATCGGTGCGTACAGAGTGCGTATTCACGATAAGAAGATTACTTTCTTAGATACTCCTGGTCATGAAGCATTCACAGCAATGCGTATGCGTGGTGCACAGGTAACAGATATAGCAATACTTGTAGTTGCAGCAGACGACGGTATCATGCCACAGACAGTTGAGGCTATCAACCATGCTAAAGCTGCAGGTGTAACTATAATTGTTGCTATCAACAAAATAGATAAAGAGGGTGCAAACCCTGACAGAATCAAGCAGGAACTTACAGAATATGAGCTTATCCCTGAAGAGTGGGGCGGTGACACTATCTGCGTGCCTATCTCTGCTAAATTTAATCAGAACATAGACGAGCTCCTTGAAATGGTAACGCTTGTTGCCGAGATGAAAGAGCTTAAGGCTAATCCCGACAGAAATGCAAAGGGTACAGTTATTGAAGCTAAGCTTGATAAAGGAAGAGGTCCTGTTGCGACTGTCCTTGTAGAGAAAGGTACACTACGCACAGGCGATATCATCGTAGCTGGTACCGCAGTTGGTAGAGTAAGAGCTATGACAGACGACAGAGGAAATGTAGTTAAAAAGGCAGGCCCTTCTGTTCCTGTTGAGATTATCGGCCTATCAGAAGTGCCGGACGGTGGTGATACATTCTACTGTGTAAATGACGAAAGAAAAGCAAGAGCAGTAGTTGAGAAGAGAAAGCAGAAGATTAAAGACGAGTCAAATATCTCTCGTCAGGCAGTATCTCTTGACGCACTATTCGACCAGATTAAAGAAGGTCAGGTTAAACAGCTTGACATTATCGTAAAAGCCGACGTTCAGGGTTCGGTTGAAGCTGTTAAGCAGTCACTTGAAAAGCTTTCAAATGACGAGGTTAAGGTCAGATGTATTCACGGCGGTGTTGGTGGTATCACTGAAACTGACGTAATGCTTGCATCTGCATCAAATGCGATTATCGTAGGCTTCAACGTTCGTCCTGACTCGGGTGCTATAGCAGCGTCAGAACGTCACGCGGTAGATATGCGTCTACACAGAGTTATCTACCATGCTATCGAGGAAATCGAAGCTGCTATGAAGGGTATGCTTGACCCTGAATTTAAAGAAGTTGTTCAGGGACATGCAGAGGTTCGTAGTACATTTAGAGTATCAAGTGTTGGTACTATCGCAGGTGGTTATATCCTTGACGGTAAGGTATCGAGAAACTCTCAGGTACGTATCGTTCGTGACGGTATTATCATCCACGAAGGTGTAATGTCAAGTCTTAAGAGATTTAAAGATGACGTTAAAGAAGTTGCACAGGGCTACGAGTGCGGTATCGGTATTGAAAACTTCAACGATATCAAGGAAGGCGACATCATAGAATCATTCGTAATGGAAGAAATCGAGAGATAGGTGATACGTATGGCATCAAACAGAATGGAACGTATAAAGGAAGACATAAGACGTGAGCTTTCAGCGATTATCAGAACAGTTAAAGACCCGCGCGTTAGTCCTATTTCATCAGTTGTATCGGTTGAAGTTACAAAGGATTTAGAGCACGCAAAGGTTTATATAAGCGTAATGGGAAGTGAAGCTGAAAAAAAAGACACTATACTTGGTCTTAACAATGCCGCAGGTTTTATCAGACGCGAGATATCTATAAGACTAAACCTTCGTAACACACCGCAGTTTAAGTTTGTGCTTGATACAAGCGTTGACTATGGTATCCATATAAATGAGATTATCTCAAAGCTAAACGAGGGTAAGTAATTATGGAACTTAAAAAAATAGCAAGTCTTATAAAAAGAAGTAAATCAGTTGCCATCGTAGGACACGTAAATCCCGATGGTGACTGCATCGGCTCGTGCACAGCGCTACTTCAGGCTATTAGAAAATCAGGAAGAAAGTGCTATATGTATTTAGATGCACCTGTACCAAAGTACATCGAGTATTTAATGCACGATGACTATGTTGCAAACGCAGAAAAAAACTATGATTTGTGCATAGCACTTGATTGCGCAGACAGGTCAAGGATTGCAGATGGCAATGGCATTTTTGAAAACGCACCAAAACGTGCATCTATCGACCACCATATCACAAACACACGCTTCGCCGATGCAAACTACGTCGATGCAAAAGCATCTGCAACAGGCGAGATTGTGTACGAGCTTTTAACCAAATATTTCAAAGTAAAGCTTGATAAGGATATTGCATCTTCTGTTTACTCGGCAATCTCGTCAGATACGGGGAATTTCAAATTTGCCAATACCACAAGCCAAACTCATATAATCGCATCAAAGCTAATGGAGTATGGCATAGATATTGCTGAGATGAATAGGCAGATTTTTGACACTCATTCCATAGAGCAGATTGCACTTATGGGTGAATTTTCGTCAAGACTTAAAACATACTTTGACGGAAAAGTTGTCGTAGGAAAGCTTACTTATGATATGGTAGAAAAGCATAACCTTACATTCGAAGACACCGACTATCTTGTGAGTATTCCTCGTTCGGTTGAAGGGTGCGAGGTCGGAGTGTTTATGAAGGTTAAAGGCGAGGGCGAGATAAAGGCGAGCCTTCGTTCAAACGGAAGTGCCGATGTATCTAAGATTGCTTCAGCTTTTGGTGGAGGCGGTCATGTAAGGGCATCTGGTGCGACATTTACATGCGAATATGACGAAGCAATTGAGAGCCTTTTAAACGAAATAGCAAAAGAGCTGAAAATATGTACGATGGAATAATAGTTATAAATAAAGAAAAAGGTTTTACTTCTCACGATGTTGTCAATGTCGTGAGAAAAACTTTAGGTATGCGAAAAGTAGGGCATACAGGCACACTTGACCCCGAAGCAGAAGGAGTGCTTCCTATCTGCCTTGGAAAGGGCACAAAGGTGTCGGATATGCTTATGTTTTCGGATAAAGAATACATAGCAGGTGTAAAGCTTGGTATTTCTACCGACACTCAGGATATCTGGGGCGAGGTTATAAAAACAAGCGACAAGACTGTTTTTCGCGAAGCGTTTGAGAAAGTGGTAAATTCGTTTGTCGGTGAGATAACACAAGTACCGCCAATGTATTCTGCCATTAAGGTTAACGGCAAAAAACTTTACGAATACGCACGCGAGGGTAAAGAAATAGAACGAAAAGAGCGAAAGGTAACTATCTACTCTATAGACGTTTTGTCGTTTGAGGATGAGATAAAGATAAGGGTTGCCTGCTCAAAGGGTACGTATATCCGCACACTTATAAATGACATAGGCGAGGCACTTGGCACGTACGCGTGTATGAATAGCCTTACGCGTACAAAAAGCTCGGTTTTCACACTTGAAAATGCTGTCAGTTTGGACGAGCTTAAATCTTACGCGGATGAAGGAAAGGTAAGCGAACGCATAATGAGCATTGACAGTGTGTTTGAGAGTTATCCTGCCATATATTTAGATGATGAGCAGACATTTCGCATCACAAACGGCGCACCATCGGGCGTTAAGGCTGATGTCGGCACATACAGAGCGTATGACAAAGATGGAAATTTCCTTTGCGTAGCCGAGATTAAACGCGAAATGTCCAAAAACGGAAATATGCGAAATGTATTAAGACTTGTAAAAGCGTTTTTTTAAAGGCTCTCTTGTGCAAAGGGAGCTGACTGAGGGATTGGTGCACATTAATAGTTTGCGTAGGGGACGGATTTATCCGTTCCGTAATCGGAATGCATAAATGCATTCCCTACAACACACATTGTCTAAATAAATGTAGGGGACGGCGTCCCCGACGTCCCGTAATTGAGGTATTACAATGAATATTATTAACAATACAACTGAATATTCATTTTCGCCAAGTGTTATAATGCTTGGTAAGTTTGATGGTGTTCATTTAGGTCATCAACAGCTTATCAGTACAGGAGTTGAAATCTCAAAAACAGATAACCTTTCACCTATGGTATACACATTTGAAGGCACAAGCGCTGAGTGTATCACAACTGATGACGAAAAGGCAGATATATTTGAAACTCTTGGTGTTGAATACACCATTTTTGAAAAGTTTACCGACGAGTTCAAAAGTATAGAGCCACAGGATTTTGTAAAAGATATCCTTGTCGGTAATCTAAATGCAAAGCATATCGTGGTTGGGTTTAACTACCGATTTGGAAAAGGAGCATCGGGTGATACTGACCTTCTTGGAAAGCTTTGTGATGAGCTTGGAATAGCGCTTAGCGTTATACCGCCGTTTGAGATTGGCGGCACGCTTGTGTCAAGCACGTATATACGTAATCTTTTATCAGAAGGTAATGTGAAGGGTGCAGGCGAATTTCTCGGCAGACCGTACACCATATCGGGTGTTACGTCGAGAGGAAAAGGTCTTGGACATACCATAGGCTTTGCAACGGCAAATATTATGGGCGAGTTTAATAAGCTTCTCCCAAAAAAGGGAGTGTATGCTTCAAATACCATTGTAGATGGTAGATCATATATGTCTATGACAAATGTGGGGATTAACCCTACTGTTGAAAATATAGACAAGCCAAAGCTTGAAACACATATTATAGATTACAAAGGCGAGCTTTACGGAGAAAGTATTACAATAGAATTTGTCAATAAAATTCGTGACGAAAAACGATTTAACTCGGTTGAGGATTTAAAAGCACAGCTAATCGCTGACCGAGAGTATGTGAAGAAATATTTTAACGATAAAAAATAAGATTGACCAAAATTTCAAAAAAGGTATTTACAAAAGAAATTTTGTGTGATATAATACTTAAGGTAATTTTCCTATGGCAAGGTTTATTGAAACACCAACTTTATACTTTGCTGTGTGGAGTAAATAAATACGGAGGTGAATATAATGCTTAAATCAGAAAAACAGGAAATAATCCAGACTTACAAAACTCACGAGACTGATACAGGTTCTCCAGAGGTTCAGATCGCTGTTCTTACAAAGAGAATTAACGACCTTACTGAACATTTGAAAGTTCACAAAAAAGACCACCATTCTAGAAGAGGTCTTCTTAAAATGGTTGGTAAAAGAAGAGGATTACTTAACTACCTAATGAAGATTGACATCGAAAGATATCGTGAAATCATTGCTAAACTAAACATCAGAAAATAGTTGAGTATCGGACAAAGGCGGTATATTGTCGCCTTTGTCCTTTTTGCGTATTTAAGGGCGAGGTGTTACTGCCCGCCTGATATATAAATTTTACAAAAATAAAACTGTTGGGATTAGCAGTTAGATATGGGCTTTAAACGTTAATATTAATGAGCGTTTAGCCTGTGTGTATTCCCCACATAAAAACTACCAAAGCTGCATTTTCTGAAAATGTCAGCAAGGTGCAGAGGCAGACACTAAGTCATACCACATCGTAGGGAACGACCTATGTGGCGCTTAGAAAATGGCAACGAAATTTTGTGATAGTCTGCCATCCGCTGTCCGTTTTTAGTTGGAAACACACACAGTCTTTTTGAATTAGTGTGCATTAAAACCTATATCTAAATGCTAAATACCAACAGACAAAATTACTGGAGGTAAAAAAATATGGTAAGAAAATTTGAAACAACCCTTGCCGGCAGACCACTTATAGTTGAAACCGGCGAAATCGCACAACTTGCAAACGGCTCTGCCCTTGTAAGATACGGCGAAACTGTTGTAATGGTAAACGTTACTGCATCACCAAAGCCTAGAGAAGGAATCGACTTTTTCCCTCTAAGCGTTGACTACGAAGAGAAACTTTACGCGGTAGGTAAAATCCCTGGCGGATTTACAAGAAGAGAAGGTAAGCCTGCTGACAAAGCAATCCTTACATCTCGTGTTATCGATAGACCTATAAGACCGCTATTCCCTAAGGATTACAGAAACGACGTTTCAGTTGTAGCTACTGTACTTAGCGTTGAGCCTGACAACTCACCAGAGGTTGCAGCTCTAGTTGGTACATCAGTTGCACTTTCTATTTCTGATATCCCATTTGCAGGACCTATCGGCGGTGTGTTTGTAGGCTTGGTTGACGGTGAAATCGTTATCAACCCTACACTTGAGCAGAGAGAAAAGAGTGCGCTACGTCTTACAGTAGTTGCTACTAAAGAAAAAATAGTTATGATAGAGTGCGGTGCTGACGAAGTTGACGAAGAAACTATGATGGACGCTATCATAAAAGCTCACGAAGAAATCAAGAAAACTTGTGATTTCGTACAGGGTATCCAGGACGAGATTGGTAAAGAAAAAATGTCTTATGAATCTCACGAAGTTGACCCTGAGATGTTCGAGGATATCAAAGCTTATGCTTACGATGCAGTATGCCAGGCTCTAGATACTGATGACAAGAACATCCGCGACGAAAGAATGCAGGTAGTATATGACGATGTATTCGCTCACTTTGCAGAAAAATATCCTGAAATGGAAGAAGCAATGGGCGAGGCTCTATACAAACTTCAGAAGGTTATCGTAAGACATTGGCTGTTCCACGACCACAAACGTGTTGACGGAAGAGGCATTGACGAGATAAGACCTCTATCAGCAAGAGTAGGTATCCTACCTAGAACTCACGGTACAGGCCTATTCTCAAGAGGACAGACTCAGGTTCTTACCGTTGCTACACTTGGTTCTATGGCTGAAGAGCAGATGCTTGACGGACTAGACGAAGAAGAAACAAAGAGATATATCCACCACTACAATTTCCCTTCATACTCTGTAGGTGAAACAAGACCTTCAAGAGGTCCCGGCAGACGTGAAATCGGTCACGGTGCACTTGCTGAAAAAGCACTTGTTCCTGTGCTTCCTTCAGTTGAGGAATTTCCTTACACTATAAGACTGGTATCAGAGGTACTAAGCTCAAACGGTTCAACATCACAGGGGAGTGTGTGCGGTAGTACACTTGCACTTATGGACGCAGGTGTTCCTATCAAAGCTCCTGTTGCAGGTATCTCTTGCGGACTTATCACAGAGGGCGACGATTTCCTAACTATGATAGATATCCAGGGTCTTGAAGACTTCTATGGCGATATGGACTTTAAGGTTGCAGGTACTAAAAAGGGTATCACAGCTATCCAGGTTGATATGAAGGTTCAGGGTCTAAGCTACGATATTATAAGACGTGCGCTTGAGCAGACTAAAGAAGCAAGATACTACATCATCGATGAAGTTCTTCTAAAAGCTATCGACGCTCCAAGAGCAGAGCTTTCTAAATATGCACCAAAGGTTATCACAATGACTATAGATACTGAAAAGATCAGAGACGTTATCGGTACAGGCGGTAAGGTTATACAGAAGATTATCGCTGACACAGGTGTTAAGATTGATATTGAAGACGACGGCAGAGTGTTCATTATGACAAACGATGCAGAAGCAGGTGCGAAGGCAAAAGCTATCATCGAAGGCATAGTTGCAGAGCCTGAGGTTGGTAAAATCTATCTTGGTACTGTAAAGAGAATTCTTCCAAACGTTGGTGCGTTTGTAGAGTTTATGCCTGGCAGAGAAGGTATGGTTCACATCTCTAAACTTGACAACAAGAGAGTTGAAAAGATTGAAGATGTGGTTAACATCGGCGACGAGATAGTTGTTAAACTAATCGAAATCGACAAGATGGGCAGACTTAACCTTTCAAGAAAAGATGCTATCAACGAAAAGATGGCAGAGAATAACTAATTTGATTTAAAAAGGGCGGATTTGTATAATCCGCCTTTGTGTTAGCTTTAAAGCAACTGTATATTCCCAAGATAAAAACTACCAATGCTACTTTGATTGAATAACTAGCTTTTGTGTAGTGGCAGACGCTAAGTCATACCACATCGTATGGAACGACCTGTGTGTCGTTCCATATATAATGATAAATATTTCTCATCTGCCATTCGCTGTCCGTTTTTACTTGGAAACACACAGTGGCTTATTCAACTATAATGGAGGAAACAATTATGGCAAATAAAGTTGAAAGCTTTGAGCTTGACCATACAAAAGTAAAAGCACCTTTTTTAAGAAAGTGCTGTGTAGAGATAGGACCGATGGGCGATAAGGTTACAAAATTTGATATAAGATTTATGCAACCAAATGTAGAGGAAATGGAGTCGGACGGCATACACACACTTGAGCATCTACTCGCAACTTGTTTAAGAGAAGAACTGCCTGACATTATTGACCTTTCACCAATGGGTTGCCGTACAGGGTTTTATATGACTATGTGGGGCGAGCCTGACGCAAAGATGGTTGCAGACAAGCTTATAGTATGCCTTGAAAAGACAATTTCTATGGACACTATCCCTGCCGACAATGAAGTGCAGTGCGGTAACTATCGCCTTCATTCTCTTGAAAGAGCTAAAGAGTACGCAAGAAAGTTTATCGCTGGCAAGGATACAATACTTGAAATATTTTAAGACTCTCTTGTGTAAAGGGAGGTAGGTTTGTGAAAGCAAACTCGGAGGGATTGTAAATAGAAACTCAAACAATCCCTCAGTCACCTTTGGTGACAGCTCCCTTTGCATAGGGGAGCCTTTGTTTTTAAAAAAATAAAAAATTTTAAACGAAATCTATTGACAGTCTTTAAATGTTATGATATCATTATAAATTGCAGTTATATGTTCTCGCGTAGCGTCCTACCATTTTCCAAAATATGTATAATTTGGAAAATATATGGAAATATTAGGGAATATATGCGTTTTGGAATATTATATAAATATACATATTTAATATGATATCTGAAGAATTTACTAAGTGCCGCGAGGCCGGCGGTACGAAAAAATCTTTTTATGAGGTGATAGAATATATGGCAAAAGCTAACAAGTCTATGGTTCACCCGATTAAACTGGGTAAGACTGAGAGAATGAGCTATTCGAGAATCGAAGAAGTCGTTGAGATGCCAAATCTTATCGAGGTACAGAAAAATTCTTATCAGTGGTTCTTGGATAAGGGCTTAAAAGAAGTGTTAGAAGATGTTTCTCCAATATGTGATTTTTCCGGTAATCTTATATTGGAATTTTGTGATTATTATTTGGAAGATAATCCAAAATACGACGTAGAGGAATGTAAAGAGAGAGATGCTACATACTCTAAGCCTCTTAAGATTAAGGTAAGACTTATCAATAAAGAAACCGGTGAAGTTAAAGAACAGGAAATATTTATGGGTGAATTCCCTCTTATGACAGAGCAGGGTACATTCATTATAAATGGTGCAGAGCGTGTTATCGTCAGCCAGGTTGTTCGTTCTCCTGGTATATACTACGCTATGCAGCACGATAAGCTTGGTAAAGAGCTTTTTGATGCTACCGTTATCCCTAACAGAGGTGCGTGGTTGGAATATGAAGTTGATTCCAATGACGTCTTTTCGGTGCGTATAGACAGAACTCGTAAGATTCCTGTTACTGTACTTATCCGTGCGCTTGGACTTAGCTCAAATGCGCAGATATTAGATATGTTTGGTGAAGATGAGAAGCTTCTTATTACACTTGAAAAAGATGCTACTACAAATACCGATGAAGCACTTATCGAAATATATAAAAGATTAAGACCGGGCGAGCCTCCAACAGTTGAGAGTGCTACAAGCCTTCTTAATGCTATGTTCTTTGATCCAAAGAGATACGAGCTTTCAAAGGTTGGTAGATTTAAATTCAACAAAAAGCTTGCTATTTCAAAGAGAATAAGAAATCAGGTTGCTGCACGTGACGTTGTTGATTCAGAAACAGGCGAAGTGTTTGCAAAAGCTGGCGAAATGATTTCGCGCGAAGTAGCAGTGCAGATAGAAAAAGCAGGTATAAATACTGTTTACGTAAATGTTGACGGCAGAGAACTTAAGATATTCTCAAATGACATGGTTTGGATGTCAGACCACGTTGATTTTGACTACGCTGAATTAGAGATAAACGAAAAGGTTAAATACAGTGTTCTTAAAGAAATCCTTGATGAATTTACAAATGTAGATGACATTAAAAAGGAAATCGTAAGAAGAATTGATGACCTTATTCCTAAGCATATAATAGTTGAAGATATTTTTGCATCTATCAACTATCATAATAATTTGTCTTACGGTATCGGTACTACAGACGATATCGACCATTTAGGTAACAGAAGACTAAGAGCAGTAGGTGAGCTATTACAGAACCAGTTTAGAATAGGTCTTTCAAGACTTGAAAGAGTTGTAAGAGAGAGAATGACTATTCAGGACCTTGATGCTGTAACTCCACAGCTTCTTATAAACTCAAGACCGGTAGTTTCGGCTATTAAAGAATTTTTCTGTTCATCACAGCTATCACAGTTCATGGACCAGAACAACCCTCTTGCCGAGCTTACACACAAAAGACGTCTTTCTGCACTAGGTCCTGGCGGTCTTTCAAGAGAAAGAGCAGGCTTCGAAGTGCGTGACGTCCATCACTCACACTATGGACGTATGTGTCCTATAGAAACTCCCGAAGGTCCAAACATCGGTCTTATCAACTCGCTTTCTACTTATGCGAGAATAAACGAGTATGGATTTATTGAGGCTCCTTACAGAGTAGTAGACAAAGCTACAGGTAAGGTTACAGATGAAGTTATATATATGACAGCTGATGTCGAGGATGGTTATATGCTTGCACAGGCAAACGAGCCACTTGACGAAAATAACTGTTTTGTAAATGATAAAATTATCGTTCGTTACAACGACGAATTCATGGAAGTAGAGAAAAATAAGGTTGACCTTATGGACGTATCGCCTAGACAGATTGTATCTGTAGCTACAGCGATGATTCCATTCCTTGAAAATGATGACGCCGTTCGTGCACTGATGGGTTCGAACATGCAGCGTCAGGCTGTTCCTCTACTAAAAACTGAAGCTCCTATCGTTGGTACAGGTATGGAATACAGAGCTGCGAAGGATTCAGGTGTGTGCGTTGTTGCTTCTGCTGATGGTACAGTTGAAAAGGTTGGCGCAGATGCTATCGTAGTTAAGGAAAAAGGCGGTAAGATGCATACTTACAAGCTTCTTAAATTCCTTCGTTCAAACCAGGGTACTTGCATAAACCAGAAGCCAATCGTAAACTGCGGTGAAAAGATTAAGAAAGGCGACATCATTGCTGATGGTCCTTCAACTGCAGATGGTGAAATTTCCCTTGGTAAGAATATCCTTATCGGTTTTATGACATGGGAAGGTTACAACTACGAGGACGCGGTTCTAATCAATGAAAAACTTGTTAAGGAAGATGTATTTACATCTATCCATATAGAAGAATACGAAGCGGAAGCTCGTGATACAAAGCTTGGTGCAGAAGAAATCACTCGTGATATTCCAAACGTTGGTGAGGATGCACTTAAGGACCTTGACGAACGCGGTATCATCAGAATCGGTGCCGAGGTTCGTGCAGGAGATATCTTAGTTGGTAAGGTTACTCCAAAGGGTGAAACAGAACTTAGCGCAGAAGAAAGACTTCTTCGTGCAATCTTCGGTGAGAAGGCTAGAGAAGTAAGAGATACATCTCTAAGAGTTCCTCACGGCGAAGCAGGTATCATAGTAGACGTTAAAGTGTTTACAAGAGAAAATGGTGATGAATTATCACCTGGTGTAAATAAATTAGTAAGATGTTACATCGCACAGAAGAGGAAAATCTCTGTCGGCGATAAAATGGCAGGTCGCCATGGTAACAAGGGTGTTGTATCAAGAATTCTTCCTGAAGAAGATATGCCGTTCTTACCTGATGGTACGCCGCTACAGATAGTGCTTAACCCACTAGGCGTACCTTCTCGTATGAACATCGGACAGGTTCTTGAGGTGCATCTAGGTTATGCGGCAAAAGCACTTGGCTGGAAGATTGCTACACCTGTATTTGACGGTGCTACAGAAAATGATATTTTTGAAACACTAAAAATGGCAGGTAAGAGAGAAGATGGTAAGACTATTCTTTACGATGGTAGAACAGGTGAGCCATTTGATAACCCTGTAACAGTTGGTTATATGTATTATCTAAAACTTCATCACCTTGTTGACGATAAGATTCATGCTCGTTCAACAGGTCCTTACTCACTTGTAACTCAGCAGCCACTAGGTGGTAAAGCTCAGTTCGGTGGACAGAGATTTGGTGAGATGGAAGTTTGGGCACTGGAAGCATACGGTGCTGCATATACACTTCAGGAAATTCTTACAGTTAAGTCGGACGATGTCGTAGGACGTGTTAAGACTTATGAAAGCATTGTTAAGGGCGAAAACGTTCCAAAGCCGGGCGTTCCGGAATCATTCAAGGTTCTTATCAAGGAACTACAGAGCTTAGCGCTTGATGTTAAGGTTCTTGATGCTAACGGTGACGAAGTAATTATTAAAGAATATTCAGAGGAAGATGATGGTGTAAACTTACGCATTAACCTTGATGATGGTTCTTTTGAAGAACTTGGTGATGGGGAAGACGAAGATGAACCAATTCTAGACGAAGAAATCTTTGACGATATTACTGAAGACAGCCCATTTATAAAAGAGGATATTGACGATTTGGATTTGCTTGATTTTGAAGATTTCTCTTCAGATGACGGCATAGACCTATAAGAAAGGAGAGGAAACCTATGTTAGAATATAATGATTTTGAAGCTATAAAAATAGGATTAGCTTCTCCTGAAAAAATAAGAGAATGGTCAAGAGGCGAAGTTAAAAAGCCTGAAACCATCAACTACAGAACACTTAAGCCTGAACGTGATGGTCTTTTCTGTGAAAAAATCTTTGGTCCAACAAAGGACTGGGAATGTTACTGCGGTAAGTACAAGAGAATAAGATATAAAGGTATCGTCTGCGACCGTTGTGGTGTTGAAGTTACACGTGCAAAGGTTAGACGTGAGAGAATGGGACACATTGAGCTTGCTGCTCCTGTATCTCATATCTGGTACTTCAAAGGTATCCCTAGCCGTATGGGTCTTATGCTTGATTTGTCACCAAGAATACTTGAAAGAGTACTTTACTTTGGTGCATATATCGTAGTTGACCCGGGTAAAACAGATTTAGAAAAGAAGCAGATTCTTCAGGAAAAAGAATACAGAGAAAACGTTGAAAAATACGGTAAAGAAGCTTTTGTTGCTGAAATGGGTGCTGAAGCTGTTAAAATGCTTTTAGCGGAAATTGATTTGGAAGCACTTTCAAAAGAGCTTAAAGATGAGCTTGAAGATTCTCAGGGCCAGAAGAAAATGAGAATTGTGAAGCGTCTTGAAGTAGTAGAAAGCTTTAGACTTTCCGGCAACAGACCTGAATGGATGATAATGGACGTTGTCCCTGTAATTCCGCCGGAGCTTAGACCAATGGTACAGCTAGACGGTGGCAGATTTGCTACAAGTGACCTAAACGACCTATATCGTCGTGTTATCAACAGAAATAACCGACTTAAAAGACTTCTTGAGCTTGAAGCTCCTGATATCATAGTTAGAAATGAAAAGAGAATGCTACAGGAAGCTGTTGACGCACTTATCGACAACGGCAGACGTGGCAGACCTGTTACAGGACCAGGCAACAGAGCACTTAAGTCGCTTTCTGATATGCTTAAGGGTAAACAGGGTAGATTTAGACAGAACCTACTTGGTAAGCGTGTTGACTATTCAGGTCGTTCGGTTATCGTTGTTGGTCCTGAACTTAAAATTTATCAGTGCGGTCTTCCAAAAGAAATGGCACTTGAACTATTTAAGCCTTTCGTAATGAAGAAGCTTGTTAACGACGGACTTTGCCACAATATAAAAAGTGCAAAGAGAATGGTTGAAAGAGTTAAGCCTGAAGTTTGGGATATGCTTGAAGATGTTATCAAAGAGCATCCTGTACTTCTAAACCGTGCTCCGACTCTTCACAGACTAGGTATTCAGGCGTTTGAGCCAATCCTGGTTGAAGGTAGAGCACTTAAACTTCATCCGCTAGTATGTACAGCATACAACGCCGACTTCGACGGTGACCAGATGGCTGTTCACGTTCCTCTATCTCCAGAGGCGCAGGCAGAGGCGAGATTCCTAATGCTTTCTGCAAACAACCTTCTAAAACCACAGGACGGAAAGCCAGTTACTGTACCTACACAGGATATGGTTCTTGGTAGTTACTACTTAACTATCGAGAAACCAAAGGAAGTTAAGATTACCGATGCAGGTGATACTGATTTCGCAGTTGGCAGTGTTGTAAATTACATTAGCGACAACGGCGATAAGAAGGGTCTTAAATTTATTAATATTGAGCTTGAAGCTGCAGGTAAGAAACCAGCTAAGTTTGATGAGAATGCTAAAGGCTGCTTCATAGGTGAAGTAGGTGAAGGCAAAGCTTATGCAGACTTTGATGAGGCTGTTATGGCATACAACGCAGGTACACTTGGAATTCATGCACCTATTAAGGTTAGAAATACAAAGGAAATAAACGGCGAACTTAAGTCAAAAACTATCAAAACTACTGTTGGTAGAATTATCTTCAATGAAAAACTTCCACAGGATTTAGGTTTTGTAAACAGAAATGACGAAGATAAAGCATTTGACCTTGAAGTTGAATTTGTCGTTGGCAAGAAAGCACTAGGAAAGATCATTGACAAGTGCATAAGAGTTCACGGCACTACTGAAACTGCTACAGTTCTTGATAATATCAAATCACTTGGCTTTAAATATTCTACAAAGGGTGCTATCACTATCAGCGTATCTGATATGGAAATTCCTGAAGTGAAGGAACAGTACCTTGCAGAAGGTCAGGCTAAGGTTGATAAGATTACAAAACAGTTCAAACGTGGTCTTATATCTGACGAAGAGCGTTATAGTCTCGTTATCGGAGCTTGGAGTGAAACAAACGAAAAGGTTAAAGAGGCTCTTAAAGAGAACCTTGACAAATACAACCCAATCAATATGATGGCTGACTCTGGTGCCCGTGGTAGTATCGAGCAGATAAGACAGCTTGCTGGTATGCGTGGTCTGATGGCGGATACATCAGGTAAAACTATCGAAATTCCTATCAAGGCAAACTTCCGTGAAGGACTTAACGTTCAGGAATATTTCATTTCTTCTCATGGTGCCAGAAAAGGTCTTGCCGATACAGCACTTAGAACTGCTGACTCTGGTTACCTTACAAGACGTCTTGTTGACGTGTCTCAGGATGTTATCATCAGAGAAGACGATTGTGGTACTAACGAATACATCGTTGCTAAGACTATCAAAGACGGTAACGAAATAATCGAGGAACTACATGACAGACTACTTGGCAGAGTAGCATTTGAAGATATTGTTCACCCTGAAACAGGTGAGATTATCGTAGCTAAAAATCAGCTTATGAATGACGCTCTTGCTGATAAAGTTGTTAAGGCGGGTATTGAAGAAGTTAAGATAAGAAGTATACTTGGTTGCCGTGCTAAAATCGGAGTATGTGCTAAGTGTTATGGTTCAAACCTTTCTTCAGGCGAGCTAGTTAATGTCGGCGAAGCAGTTGGTATAATAGCTGCTCAGTCAATCGGTGAGCCAGGTACACAGCTTACAATGAGAACATTCCATACAGGCGGTGTTGCCGGCGACGATATCACACAGGGTCTTCCAAGAGTCGAGGAGCTTTTCGAAGCTCGTAAACCAAAGGGTCTTGCTATCGTTACTGATGATGCAGGTGTTGCTACAATCAGCGAAACTAAGAAAAAACGTGAAATCATTGTTACCAATGAGGAAACAGGTACATCAAATACTTACCTTATCCCTTATGGTTCAAGAATTAAAATATCTGACGGCGATAAACTTGAAGCTGGTGATGAACTTACAGAAGGTTCAATCAATCCACATGACTTACTTAGAATTAAAGGTCCTGAAGCAGTTCAGGATTACCTAATTCAGGAAGTACAGAGAGTTTACAGACTTCAGGGTATCGATATCAACGATAAGCATATCGAAGTCATTGTTAAGCAGATGATGAGAAAGATAAGAATAGAGGAATCGGGCGAAACTGACCTTCTTATCGGTGCAATGGTTGACAGAACAGAGTATCTTGATGCTGTTGCAGATGCTAAGGAAGCAGGAAAGGTTGCTCCTGAAGGAAAGACAGTCCTTATGGGTATCACAAAGACAGCTCTTTCTACAGATTCATTCCTTTCAGCAGCATCATTCCAGGAAACTACAAGAGTTCTTACAGATGCAGCTATCAAAGGTAAAATCGACCCACTTATCGGTCTTAAGGAAAATGTTATCATCGGTAAGCTTATTCCTGCAGGTACAGGTATGCCGATATATAGCAATGTCGAGGTTGTAACACCTATAGTTCAGTCAGCAGACGATTATATGGAAATATAATTTAATAATATAAAAACAAAGAAACCCACTTCTTATGAGTGGGTTTCTTTACTTTTGCGTCGCAGCAAAAAAATGAGATATGTATTATCGTCGCAAACCAAATACGTTATGAACAAAATTACTATCAACCACATCGTAGGGGTCGGCGTTCCCGACGACCCAATCGACACAAATTGAAATTTTCTAAAAATTTTTCTTGACATTGCACGTTAAAAAGTGTAGAATATAGAAGTGAATGTATGCTTTCAGGAGGATATATTTATGCTTGACGGACATAAACCCGAGGATTTTGTCATCGGTATTAAGCAGTCACGCAGACTTATAGAGGCTGGCGAGGCTAGAAAATGTTATGTGGCGAAGGATGTCAATCCGTTTATTATTGACCCATTCGTCGAAATGTGTGAAAAAAATGGTGTCGAGATTATATACGTAGACACAAAAAAAGAACTTGGCAGAAAATGCGGCATTGAAGTTGACGCATCGGTTGCCACACTAAAGTGATATTTGGCAGGAATACTGCTTAAATATAAAAATCTTAATACAGGAGGTGAATGTAATTGCCTACATTTAACCAGTTGGTAAGAAAGGGTAGAAAGTCAGCCGTAGATAAATCTACTGCTCCTGCACTTCAGGTTGGTTTTAACTCACTTAAGAAAAGACCTACTGACCAGAGTGCACCTCAGAAAAGAGGAGTTTGTACTACAGTAAAGACTATGACACCTAAAAAGCCTAACTCAGCTCTTCGTAAGATGGCCAGAGTAAGACTTACTAACGGAGTTGAAGTATCTGCATACATCCCAGGTATAGGTCATAACCTTCAGGAGCACAGCGTTGTTCTAATCAGAGGTGGTAGAATCAAGGACCTTCCCGGTGTTAGATACCATATCATCCGTGGTGCGCTTGACGCTTCAGGTGTAGCTAACAGAAATCAGTCTAGATCTAAGTACGGCGCAAAGAAACAGAAAGCAAGTAAGTAATATCCTTTATGCAAGGACGCTTACAACAAAATTGTAGGTAGTGCTGCATACGGAATTTATATATATAAATTTTAGTATTCAAGCACTAAACGTTAAAAAAACGAGTACCTATGAAATCATTAATATGAAGGAGGGAAGGATAGTGCCTAGAAAAGGTTATATCGCCAAAAGAGAAGTATTACCTGATCCAGTGTATGGAAACAAGGTAGTAACTAAACTTATAAACAACATTATGCTTGACGGTAAGAAGGGTGTTGCGCAGACAATTGTTTACGGAGCATTTGAAATCGTTGCTGAAAAGACAGGCAAGGACGCTATAGAAGTATTTAACGCTGCTATGGAAAACATTATGCCTGTACTTGAAGTTAAAGCTAGAAGAGTCGGTGGTGCTACTTATCAGGTTCCACTAGAAGTTAGACCTGATAGAAGACAGACTCTTGGTTTAAGATGGCTTACATTGTACTCTCGTCAGAGAAACGAAAGAACAATGAAAGAAAGACTAGCTGCTGAGATAATCGACGCTTCTAACAGCATGGGTAGTGCAGTTAAGAAGAGAGAAGATACTCACAAAATGGCTGAAGCTAACAAAGCATTCTCACACTTCAGATTCTAATTTGAATGAAAATGTAATTGTTTGCATAAATTCGGTTATAATTTCTTTATATATTCGTACAAATCCGGAAAGGAGGAAGAATTATGGGTAGAGAATATTCTTTACAAAATACAAGAAACATCGGTATAATGGCTCATATCGACGCTGGTAAGACCACTACTACCGAGAGAATACTATATTACACCGGTAAAAGCCATAAAATCGGTGAAACTCATGACGGTACTGCTACAATGGACTGGATGGAACAGGAGCAGGAGCGTGGTATCACTATCACATCTGCTGCTACAACTTGTTTCTGGGAGCCAAAAAGTGGCCCGTTCAAAGGCGTAAAGAACAGAATCAACATCATCGACACACCTGGACACGTTGACTTCACAGTTGAAGTACAGCGTTCACTTCGCGTACTTGATGGTTCTGTTACTGTTATGTGTGCAAAGGGCGGTGTTGAACCACAGTCTGAAACTGTATGGAGACAGGCTGACGATTACGCTGTTCCAAGAATGATTTACGTTAATAAAATGGACATCATGGGTGCAGATTTCTACAATGTTGAAAACATGGTACACGAAAGACTTCACGCAAATGGTGTTCCAATCCAGCTTCCAATAGGTGCAGAGGATACATTCAAAGGTATCATCGACCTTGTAAACATGAAGGCTGAAGTTTATTATGATGAAAAAGGTGAGCAGTACGGCGAGGAGGAAATCCCTGCTGATATGCTTGAAAAAGCTGAGGAATACAGAGCTAAACTTCTTGAAGCAGTTGCTGAAACAGATGAAGAACTTATGGAGAAATTCTTCGAAGATCCTGATTCTATCACAGCTGATGAAATCAAGAGAGCTATCAGAAAAGCTACTATTAACAATGAAATAGTTCCTATGCTTTGCGGTACTTCATACAGAAATAAGGGTGTACAGCTTCTTCTTGACGCTATTATTGAGTACATGCCTTCTCCAGTAGACGTACCAAACATCAAGGGTGTTATCCCTGGCACTGATGAAGAGGACGAAAGACCTTCTTCTGACGATGCTCCATTTGCAGCACTTGCATTTAAGATTGCAACTGACCCATTCGTTGGTAAACTTTGCTTCTTCAGAGTTTACTCAGGTTCAATCGAGTCAGGTTCTTACGTGCTAAATGCTTGCAAAAACAACAAAGAAAGACTTGGTAGAATTCTTCAGATGCACGCTAACCACAGAGAAGATATCGACGTTGTTTACTCAGGTGATATCGCTGCGGCAGTTGGTCTAAAGAACACTACTACAGGTGATACTCTTTGTGATGAAAAGAATCCTATCATTCTTGAATCAATGGAATTCCCAGAGCCAGTTATCAGAGTTGCTATCGAACCTAAGACTAAAGCTGGTCAGGAAAAAATGGGCTTAGCTCTTGCAAAACTTGCTGAAGAGGATCCAACATTCAAGACTTATACAGATGAAGAAACTGGTCAGACTATCATCGCTGGTATGGGTGAACTTCACCTTGAAATCATCGTAGACAGACTTCTACGTGAATTCAAAGTTGAAGCAAACGTAGGTAAGCCTCAGGTTTCTTACAGAGAAGCTATCAGACAGACAGTTGATATCGAACACAAATACGCTCGTCAGTCTGGTGGTAAAGGTCAGTACGGTCACGTTAAGATGACTATGGAACCACTTGAAGAGGGTGCTGGTTACGAGTTTGTTAACAGTATCGTCGGCGGTGCTATTCCGAAGGAATATATCCCTGCTGTTGACGCCGGTGTTCAGGGCGCAATGCAGAACGGTATCCTTGCAGGTTACAACGTTGTTGACGTTAAAGTAACTCTTACTGACGGTTCATACCATGAAGTCGACTCATCAGAAATGGCGTTCAAAATCGCTGCTTCTATGGCATTCAAAGAAGGTATGAGAAAAGCAGATCCTGTTATCAAAGAACCAATCATGCTTGTTAACGTTATCGTTCCAGATGAATATCTTGGTTTCGTTATCGGTGACTTAAGCTCAAGACGTGGTCTTGTTAAGAGCCAGGAAGTTAGAAGCGGCGGCGTAGTTCAGGTAACTGCAGACGTTCCACTTTCTGAAATGTTTGGTTACGCTACAGACCTTAGATCTGGTACTCAGGGTAGAGGACAGTACTCTATGGAACCTTCACACTACAGCGAAGTTCCTAAGAGCGTACAGGAATCAATTATTTCTGCTAAAAACAAAGAATGATAAAAAACTATTGATTTTTTGTCAAAAAAATATTAAAATATAATAAAGTATTATTTATGCATAATTAAGGAGGAAATTCAAAATGGCAAAAGCTAAATTTGAAAGAAGTAAACCACATGTTAACATTGGTACTATCGGTCACGTTGACCATGGTAAAACATCGTTAACTGCAGCTATCACAAAAGTATTGGCTCTTAAAGGCCAGGCTCAGTACGAAGCTTACGATCAGATCGACAAAGCTCCAGAAGAAAGAGAAAGAGGTATCACTATCTCTACTGCTCACGTTGAGTATGAAACAGACGCTAGACACTATGCACACGTTGACTGCCCAGGACATGCTGACTACGTTAAGAACATGATCACTGGTGCTGCTCAGATGGACGGCGCTATCCTAGTTGTTTCTGCTGCTGACGGCCCAATGCCTCAGACTAGAGAGCACATCCTTCTATCTAGACAGGTTGGTGTTCCTTACATCGTTGTATTTATGAACAAAGCTGACCAGGTTGACGACCCAGAACTACTTGAACTAGTAGAAATGGAAATCAGAGACCTTCTAAACGAATATGAGTTCCCTGGAGACGATACTCCAATCGTAACTGGTTCTGCTCTAGTAGCACTTGAGTGTGCTTCTAACGATCCAGCTGCTCCTGAGTATGCTCCAATTCTTAAACTTATGGATGAAGTTGATGCTTACATCCCATCTCCAGAAAGATCAACTGATCTTCCATTCCTAATGCCTGTAGAGGATGTATTCTCTATCACAGGTCGTGGTACAGTTGCTACTGGTAGAGTTGAAAGAGGTCAGCTAAAACTTTCTGAAGAAGTTGAACTAGTTGGTCTAACTGACGAATCTAGAAAAGTTGTTGTAACTGGTATCGAAATGTTCAGAAAACTTCTTGACTACGCTGAAGCTGGTGATAACATCGGTGCACTTCTAAGAGGTGTTCAGAGAGATGAAATCCAGAGAGGTCAGGTTCTTGCAAAACCAGGTACTATCAATCCTCATACTTCATTCAAGGGCGAAGTTTACGTTCTAACTAAAGATGAAGGTGGTAGACATACTCCATTCTTCAACAACTACAGACCACAGTTCTATTTCAGAACAACTGACGTTACTGGCGTTGTTAAACTACCAGAAGGCGTTGAAATGTGTATGCCTGGCGATAACGTATCTATGGAAGTTGAACTTATCACTCCAATCGCTATCGAAGAAGGCCTAAGATTCGCTATCCGTGAAGGTGGTAGAACAGTAGGTTCAGGTGTCGTTTCTTCAATCAACAAATAATTTAAACGACTTAAATTGGCTCGGGATTGTCCCGAGCCTTTTTTTGCGTTTTCACCCTGCTTTTCGCATTGTTAACGTTAATTGCATCGTAGGGAACGACCTGTGTGTCGTTCCGCATTATGTGGATTTATTTCAATTTTAAAAGTATAAAACATGTAATAAGGTTTACAATAAAATATATAAAAAATATGATAAAAATTTCGAAAAAAGTATTGACATATACCTTGAATTTATGATATATTAATAAAGCACCACAAAATTTCAAATGTTTAAATTTTTTTGAAAAATATTTTTAAAAAAGTGTTGACAAAAAGAAAATATGGTGATATAATAAACAAGTCGCGTGTGCGACAGTTGGTCTTTGAAAAATAAACAGCATAAAGTGTGTTCTCTGTTAAGAGAACTTTGAGTAACAAGCTTTTTAAGCTAGTAAAG
>JAZQHR010000117.1:0-6298 GCA_045540695.1 Clostridia bacterium
CCATATATGGTATAAATATCATAATATGTAATGTTGATTATTGTTTATTATTTTATGGAATAATAATCATATAATATATAAGTTTAATTCAAAGGAGGAATATATATGATTAAAGCGGACAAGACTGTACTTAAAGAAACAAAATATATTGCCTTTTTTTGTATAGCTTTAAGTATAATTATGCAGATTGTATTTCTTCTTTTAAAAAAGTGGGATTATACGGTTATACTGGGAAATATATTGTCACTTACTGTGGCAGTTTTAAATTTTTATTTTATGGGAATATCTATCCAAAAGGCACTTTTGGTTGATGAATCTCAAGCAAGGAAGATAATAAAGACTTCGCAAAGTATTAGAAATATGTTCTTGTTTTTGGGAATAGCGATAGGGGTTTTAATACCTTGCTTTAATACTGTAGCGGTTATTTTGCCAGTGTTTTTTCCAAGAGTTGCGGTTTCATTCCGTCCTCTTTTTGATAAAGAAAAAGGAAGTGATGAAAGTTGAATAAAATGACACGTCGGTTTATGCTAACAGATATATTTTATATTATTATGATGGCTTTGCCGATATCCTTTTGCATAGTTCTTAAAGTTCTTACCACACCGGTGTCGGAAGGAATAAGCATATCAGGTGCAAGAATATTTTTCACTCTTACTATGCCTATTCAAAATATGCCAATTACCGAATCGCAGATAAATTCGGGAGCAGTAATAATATCGGTATTCTTTTTGTGCTTGTATCTTACTCATGGTATAAACAGTGGTATATGGCTTAAAAGACATCATTTAGCTGAATGGATAGTGGAAAAAAGCACCGCTCTTGTAACGGGTAATATGGGAGAATATTTTAAAAACTTCTCACCATTTATTGCGGCAATACTGGCACTTTCGGCTTTTTCGAGCTTACTTACTTTGTTCGGACTGTACGCACCGACTTCGGATATCAATATCGTAGCAGGCTGGGCGATACTTGTATTTATCCTTATAACATATTACAAGATGAAGTGCGGTCCTGTAGAATATGTAAAAAGCTTTGCAAATCCACCTCTTATGGCACCGCTTAATGTTATAAGTGAGGTTGCAACGCCTATATCTATGGCTTTCCGTCACTATGGAAATGTCCTTTCGGGCTCGGTTATATCAGTACTTGTAGCAGCAGGTCTACAGGGACTGTCGAATATAGTATTCGGAGCTTTGCCGGGATTTTTGGGAGAGTTTCCCTTCTTGCAGGTGGGACTGCCTGCTATTTTATCAATTTATTTTGACATATTCAGCGGATGTTTGCAGGCATATATATTTGCTATGCTTACAATGCTGTATATTGCGGGAGGATTTCCTCTCGAATTATATATGGAACGAAAAAACAAAAAGGCACAAATGTGCAAAGAGTAAATGGAGGTATTTTTTATGGAAATCGCAGTTGCAATTATTTTAGGATGTTGTGCACTTGGAGCAGGTACTGCTATGATAGCAGGTATAGGTCCTGGTATCGGTGAAGGTAATGCTGTGGCAAAGGCATGTGAAGCTATAGGCAGACAGCCGGAGTGTAAGGGTGATGTAACATCAACTATGCTTATGGGTTGTGCTATCGCTGAAACAACAGGTCTTTATGCACTTGTTATAGCTATTTTACTTTTGTTCGTTGCACCTGGAATGTTTGTAGATATACTTATGAGTATAGTTGGTTAATACAGAGAGGAAACTATTATGCAATCACTGGAAGTTATATCTGTCAATATATGGCAGACATTAGTTTCGCTGCTTAATTTGTTGCTTTTATTTCTATTGTTTAAACGCTTTCTTTTTAAGCCGGTTAATAATATGCTTGAAAAACGTCAAAATGAAATTGACGAAAGATATGCAGATGCTGATGAAGCAAAACGTATTGCAGAAAATGACAGACAACTATGGGATGAGAAAATCGGCAGTGTAAAGCTAGAAACAGAAGCAATGATTAAAAATGCACAGGATAGTGCAAAAAGGCAGAGTGAAACAATCCTTTCAAAAGCAAAAGAACAGGCTGAAGGCATTATCCATCAGGCTGAAAACACTGCACAGCTTGAAATGAAAAAAGCGGAAGACGGCATAAAAAGAGAAATTGTTGAGGTTTCTACTGCTCTTGCCAATAAGATTTTGGAAAGAGAAATAAATGCATCTGACCATCGAAGCCTAATTGATTCATTTATTGAGAAAATAGGTGATGACAATGAGTAATATAAGTATGGAATATGCAAAGGCACTTTTTATGCTTGCAATGGAAAATGACACTGCCAAAAGTTATGAAGGGGCACTTGAGCTTGTGTCAGGATTATTTGCAGAAAATCCTGATTATATCAAGCTTTTTTCGTCATACAGCATACCGCTTGACGAAAGACTTGGTGCGATTGACAAGGCTTTTTCGGATGCACTCCCAAAAGATGTGCTGTCGTTTTTGAAATTACTATGCGAAAAAAGGCACATTGACGAGTTTTTTGAATGTGCTATAGAGTTTAAGGGGATGGTAAGCGAAATAAGCAAAGTTTCTTATGCAAAGGTCACAAGTGCTGTAGAGCTTAATGACGCAGAAAAAGTCTCTTTAAAAGAAAAACTTGAAAAGATAAGCGGGCATATTGTAGAACTTGAGTATGCCATTGATAAATCAATACTTGGAGGCTTGGTTGTCGAAATGGACGGCAAGATTATGGACTCAAGCCTTCGAAAACATCTCAAAGATGTGAAGGAAGTGATGAATAAATGAGTATAAGACCAGATGAAATAAGTCAAATAATAAAAGAACAGATTAAAAATTATGAGTCAAAGATAGAAATGCAGGAAACAGGCACTGTAATACTTGTAGGTGATGGTATTGCACGTGTTTATGGTCTTGAATCGTGTATGGCAAGCGAGCTTCTTGAATTTGAGGACGGAAGCTTTGGTATGGCACAGAATCTGGAAAACGAAACAGTATCTGTAGCACTGTTGTCAAATAATAATGATATTCACGAAGGCTCGAAAGTACGTCGTACCGGAAATGTAGTTTCTGTGCCTGTAGGTGATGGACTTCTTGGAAGAGTAGTAGATGCACTTGGAGCACCTATCGACGGAAAAGGTCCGATAGAAACTAAAGAATCAAGACCTATCGAGTCAGAAGCACCTGGTATAATTGAAAGAAAGAGCGTATCTGTACCGCTACAGACAGGAATCAAGGCTATAGACAGTATGATTCCAATAGGCAGAGGACAGAGAGAGCTGATAATTGGTGACAGACAAACAGGTAAGACAGAAATTGCGATAGATACTATAATCAATCAGAAAAACACCGGCGTAATATGTATATATGTTGCAATCGGCCAGAAAAACACTGCTGTTGTTCAGCTTGCAAATCAGCTTGCAAATGAAGGTGCTATGGACTATACAATCATAGTGTCAGCATCTGCATCGGAAACGGCACCGCTACAGTATGTAGCACCATATTCAGGCTGTGCTATGGCGGAGTATTTTATGGAACAGGGCAAAGATGTCCTTATAATATATGACGATTTATCAAAACACGCGGTGGCATATCGTGCATTGTCGCTTTTAATTCGCCGTCCTCCCGGACGTGAGGCGTATCCGGGTGACGTATTTTATCTTCATTCAAGACTTCTTGAAAGAGCAGCGTGTGTTGCTCCTGAATATGGCGGAGGTTCTATAACAGCACTTCCAATCATTGAAACTCAGGCAGGCGACGTATCTGCATATATTCCGACTAACGTTATATCTATAACAGACGGACAGATATTTTTGGAAACAGAGCTTTTCCACGCGGGCATTATGCCGGCTATAAACCCTGGTATATCAGTAAGCCGTGTTGGTGGTTCGGCTCAGCTTAAGGCTATGAAGAAGGTTTCTGGTGAGCTTAAGCTATTATATGCACAGTATCGTGAGCTTCAGTCGTTTGCACAGTTTGGAAGTGACCTTGACGAAGATACAAAGAGAAGACTTGCACTTGGCGAAAGAATAGTAGAGGTGCTTAAGCAAAAGAGAAATGCACCTGTACGTGTTGGTTGCCAGGTTGCTATAGTTTATGCGGTTGTAAATGGGTATTTAAACGATGTTCCGGTAAAAAAGGTATCTGAATATGAACAGAGGCTTTTTGAACTTCTTGAAGCTGATTATAAGAGTCTTTTAGAGAGATTTGAAAATAACTACTGTGAAGACGAGGATATAAAGCTTCTTGAAGATGCACTTTCAAAGATGAAGGAGTAATATCATGGGTGTAGATATAAAAGGACTGAAAAACCGCATTAAAAGCGTCGATTCTACACTTCATCTTACCAAGGCAATGGGACTTGTGGCATCTGCGAAGATACGAGGTGCATCGTCTGCTATGATGAAAAGCAGAGAGTATTCAAACGCACTTAGTGATACCATTTCCATGCTTGCATCAAACAAGGCTTGTGAAAAGAGCGAGTATATGCAAAAAGGCGAAGAGGGCAAAATATGTCTTGTAGCTGTGGCGGGTGACAGAGGCCTTGCAGGCGGATACAATTCTAATCTTTTTAAGCTTGCAGAGTCTGTTAATGCTGAGAAAATCATCGCTATAGGAAAAAGAACCTGCGAAAGGTATTCTAAAGATATAGTTAAAACTGAAGGATACAAATACGATGATGCTATTTCTCTTGCAAAATCTCTTTGCGATGAATTTGTAAACGGTAAGTATGAAAAAATTGGTATAGTTTCAACAAAGTATATATCTATGATGACGCAAACTCCGGAGATTGAATGGGTTTTACCAATCGAAAAGGTGGAAAAAAAGTCAAAGGCGGATATAATATTTGAACCGGATGAAAAGACTATTTTAGAAGCGGTTATTGAAGAATATATAGCAGGAAAGATAGTTGCAGCAGCACGCGAAAGCTTTACCTGCGAGGTGGTTGCAAGACGCTTTGCAATGGATAACGCCGGCAAGAATGCAGGCGAGATGATTGAAGGCTTAAAGCTTGAGTATAACAGAGCAAGACAGAGCGCAATCACACAGGAAATTACAGAAATTGTAGCCGGAAGCGGCGCATAAGGAGACTTAAATTATGTCTAATTTATCAAAAGGCAGTGTTGTACAGGTGGTAGGCCCTGTAGTAGACGTTCATTTTGCCGAGGGTAATCTGCCATCTTTGTATAATGCATTGACAATGGAAATAGGTGATAAGACCCTTACTGTTGAGGTTGCACAGCATATAGGCGACAATACAGTAAGGTGTATCGCTATGGCATCTACCGACGGTTTGACAAGAGGGACACCTGTTACCGATACAGGAAAGGCAATTAGCGTACCTGTTGGTAGAAAAACACTTGGAAGAATATTTAATGTGCTTGGAAATCCGGTTGATAATCAGCCGGCTCCAGAAGATGTGGAAAAATGGGATATACATCGTCCCGCTCCTGAATATTCAGAGCTTGCTACATCAACCGAAATCCTTGAAACGGGTATTAAGGTAATAGACCTTATATGTCCATATTCAAAAGGTGGTAAGATAGGACTTTTTGGCGGTGCAGGTGTTGGTAAAACTGTACTTATAATGGAGCTTATCAATAATATTGCAAAAGAGCATGGCGGACTTTCGGTATTTACCGGAGTGGGCGAGCGTACCAGAGAAGGAAACGACCTGTATAATGAAATGAAGGAATCGGGCGTACTTTCAAATACGACACTCGTGTACGGACAGATGAATGAGCCACCCGGAGCGAGAATGAGGGTAGGACTATCAGGTCTTACTATGGCAGAATATTTCCGTGAAGAAGAAGGACAGGATGTACTGCTATTTATAGATAACATTTTCAGATTTACGCAGGCGGGCTCAGAGGTGTCGGCACTTCTTGGTAGAATGCCGTCAGCCGTTGGGTATCAGCCTACGCTTGCAAACGAGATGGGTATGCTACAGGAGAGAATTACCTCTACCAAAAAAGGCTCTATTACGTCAATTCAGGCAGTATACGTGCCTGCCGATGACCTTACAGATCCGGCTCCTGCTACTACATTTGCTCACCTTGATGCTACAACAGTTCTTTCAAGAAACATAGCATCACAGGGTATTTATCCGGCAGTTGACCCACTTGAATCTACCAGCCGAATACTTTCTGCGGATATCCTTGGTGAAGAGCATTACAACGTTGCTCGTGAGGTGCAGAGAATTCTTCAGAGATATCAGGAGCTTATGGATATAATTGCTATCATGGGTATGGATGAACTTTCTGATGAAGACAAATTGCTTGTTCAAAGGGCGAGAAAAATACAGAGATTTTTGTCACAGCCATTCCATGTGTCAGAGAAATTTATCGGT
>JAZQHR010000118.1:0-9287 GCA_045540695.1 Clostridia bacterium
GGTAATATCACTGTGAAGAATATGTCAAATTCCGAAACAGTGAATATATCACTTGATGCAGACGAAATAATTAAGGCAGTAACGGAGGAATAAAGATGTTTGAAAGTTTAAAAGGCCTAAAAAGAACACACAGATGCGGTGTGCTTAGAAAAGAAAATGAAGGCGAGAAGGTTACACTTATGGGATTTACCGATTCTGTAAGAAACCTTGGCGCGCTTATATTTATAAACCTAAGAGATATATCAGGTACAGTTCAGCTTGTGTTTGACAATACAAACGATGAGTTATACGCTAAAGCTGCAAAGGTAAGAGGCGAATATGTACTTGCAGTTACAGGTACAGTAGGTCTTCGCGGTGAGGGTGCGATAAACCCTAATATGCCTACAGGCGAAATAGAGATAAATGTCGAAGAGCTTAGAATACTAAGTGCGGCACAGACACCTCCATTTTACATTGAGGAGGACAGTGACGTTAAAGAAGAATTAAGACTTAAATACAGATACCTTGATTTAAGACGTCCTGATATGCAGAGAACTATGGTTCTTCGTCATAAAATCACTAAAATAGTAAGAGATTTCTTTGATGAGAATGATTTCCTTGAGATAGAAACACCTATCCTTACAAAGAGTACTCCTGAAGGTGCGAGAGATTACCTTGTACCATCAAGAGTTCACCCGGGAAAATTCTATGCACTTCCACAGTCACCTCAGCAGTACAAGCAGCTACTTATGATTGCGGGCATGGACAGATATTTCCAGATAGCAAAGTGCTTTAGAGATGAGGACCTTCGTGCTGACAGACAGCCTGAATTTACACAGATAGACATAGAAATGTCTTTCGTTGAGGCGGAAGATGTAATGAACATAAACGAAAAGCTTATTGCAAGAATTTTCAAAGAGATAAAGGGCATAGACGTACAACTTCCGTTTACAAGAATGCCATACAAAGAGGCAATGGACCGCTTTGGTTCGGATAAGCCTGACACAAGATTTGGCCTTGAACTATGCGACATATCTGAAATCGTAAAAGACAGTGATTTCAAAGTATTTTCAGATGCTATTGCGAATGGCGGTAGCGTAAGAGCTATAAATGCAAAAGGTCTTGCAGACAAGATTTCGCGTAAGAACATTGACGCACTTGGCGAGTTTGTAAAGATATACAAGGCTAAAGGTCTTGCATGGATTAAGATAAATGCTGACGGCATACAGTCACCGATAGCTAAATTCTTTGATGAAGCAAAGATGAACGAGATTGTTTCTGCTGTTAATGGTGAGGCAAATGACGTTATATTTATCGTTGCTGACAAAAATAGTGTTGTATACGATGCTTTAGGTGCACTTAGACTTGAAATTGCGAAAAATCATGGTCTTATCGATGAGAATAAGTTTAACTTCCTATGGGTTACAGAGTTCCCACTACTTGAGTATGATGAGGAAGATAACAGATACGTTGCTATGCACCATCCGTTTACTGCGCCTATGGACGAGGATATTCACTTAATGGATACTGACCCCGGCAAGATAAGAGCAAAGGCTTATGACATCATACTAAACGGCTGTGAGCTTGGTGGCGGTAGTGCGAGAATTTACAGCACAGAGCTTCAGGAAAAAATGTTTGGACTACTATCATTTACAAAAGAGCAGGCTTGGGAAAGATTTGGTTACTTCCTAGAGGCGTTCCAGTATGGTACACCTCCACATGCGGGTATGGCGTATGGTCTTGACAGACTTGTTATGCTTATTTCAAATCGTGACAGCATCCGTGACGTAATCGCATTCCCTAAGGTACAGACTGCGTCTGAGCTTATGACAAATTCACCAGACGTGGTTGATGACATTCAGCTTGGCGAATTACACATTGACTTGGTAAAACCTAAAAAGGAATAAAAACGTAACGATTGAACTTAAATGATATCGTATGGTATAAATGTAGGGTTCGGCGTTTACGACGAACCGCGGGGCGGAATGTCGGCAAGCGCCATTCCCTACAATTTTTTTTGATATCATGTACGCATTTGCAATGTTTACAGAATATTAACAAAGAAGATTTTCTCGTGTGATAAAATAATTTTATATTGGAGGGATATGAAATGATAGAAATTAAAAATCTTTTGAAATGCTATGGCGAAAATATAGCAGTAAATAATATTTCCTTCTCGGTAGATAAGGGGGAAATTTTAGGATTTCTCGGCCCTAATGGTGCGGGTAAATCAACCACTATGAACATACTTACCGGTTACATATCCTATACAGAGGGAAGTGTATCAATAGACGGATTTGATATGCTTAAAAACCCTATGGAATGTAAAAAAAGAATAGGTTATCTTCCTGAACAACCGCCGCTATATGTGGATATGACAGTTTTGGAATACCTTGACTTTGTGTGCGATATAAAGAAGGTAAAGGAAAACAAAAAAGAGCATATAAATGATATACTTGGTATGGTGGGTATATCTGACGTAAAAAACAGACTTATAAAAAACCTGTCAAAGGGTTATAAGCAGAGAGTGGGTATTGCACAGGCACTTATCGGAAATCCTGAAATACTTATACTTGACGAGCCAACAGTTGGACTTGACCCTAAGCAGATTATTGAAATAAGAAACCTTATTAAAGAGCTTGGCGAAAACAGAACAGTTATACTAAGCTCACATATACTTTCTGAAATAAGCGCTATTTGTGAAAGAGTTATCATTATAAACAAAGGTGAGATAGTGGCTATAGACACTCCTGAAAATCTTGCTAAGACACTTGCTTCAAACAACCGTTATGTTGTTACTTCAGATGATGATATAGAAAAGGTTGATAAAGCTATTAAGGCTATTGAAGGAGTTATAAGTGTAGTTGCAAGTGACGGCAGAGAAGAGGGAACAACCGACTTTGTCATTGAGGCTACTAAGGATATCAGAAAAGAAATCACGTTTGAGCTTGCAAAAGATGGTATATCGGTGCTTATGATAAATGAAGCATCTTTAACTTTAGAAGATATATTCCTAGAGCTTACTGAAACTGATGAAATCCCTGACGAGATTGCAGAGGATGAAGAAGCTGATGTTGAAAATGAGGAAATAACGGAAGAAATAAACGATAAGGAGGAAAATGACGATGAAGGCAATATTTAAAAAAGAATTACGTTCATACTTTACTTCGCCTATTGGATATGTGTTTTTGGCAGTGTATTTTATATTTGCATCACTTATCTTTTCGTCACTTCTTATGTATGGAGTAAGTGATATGCAGGCGATATTTTCTACACTTACACTATCGTTTTTCATTATTCCTGTTATAACAATGAAGACTATAGCAGAGGAAAAAAGAGCAAAAACCGACCAGCTACTACTTACAGCACCTATCAACGTGTCGGACATAGTGCTTGGTAAAGTACTTGCAGCGTTTGTGATGTATGCTATCCCTACACTTTGCACGGTAGTATTTGCCATTATATTTGAAATATTTGGTTCTGTTTCATGGACTACAGTGCTTTCAAGCTATATCGGACTTTTACTAATCGGTCTTATATATGTTGCAATTGGCGTGTATATTTCATCTGTAACAGAAAATCAGATAGCAGCTGCATTGGTAAGCTTTGCATTTGTTCTTTTTGCAAGTGCTTATGACTCATTCCTAATCCCAATGGTTCAAAACGAGCTATTAAACAGCATTTTAAGCTGGTTGTCTATTAACTTAAAATTTAACGAATTCTATTACGGTATTATATCATTTGAAACAATACTTTACTATGCAAGTATTATTGCGGTGTTTGTTATATTAACAATAAGCCAGATAGAAAAAAGAAGATTTCAAAAATAGACAATAAATTATAGAAATGAGGTATAATCCAGATGTTTAAAATAAAAAATAAAACACCTATTGGCGACAAGAAAAAGCTTAAGATTACATCATCGTATTTTACTATACTTTTGGTTGCCATATTGGTTGTAGCAAATATACTAATGGTATCTATAGGATCAAAGGTTACTACAAAGCTTGACCTTACAAAGGGTAAGATACTTGACTTTTCAGACTCTACATACACTGTGTTAAACGAGCTTGATAAGGATGTAAAAATATACAGTATACTTAAAGATTCTGATTTGTACTATGACCCAATGGCAGCTTCTGCTGTTATGGAAATAGTAAAGAAGTATGACAGAATATCTGACAAAGTCACTTGCGAGGAAATTGACCCTATGTCAAATCCGCAGTTTTTGATGTCTTATCAGAAAGACGGACAGCCAATCAGTGACTATGGCGTAGTGGTTGAGCATGGCGATGAATACAGAATAATATACCTAAGTGAAATGTACACTGCAAACACTTCAACCGGTTATGCAGAAACAATTATGGCAGAGCAGCTTTTAAGTGCTGCTATAATAAACGTAACAAGCGGTGAAACTACAAACGTTCAGGTGGTAGAGGGTCACGGTGAAGTACTTAGTGCAGACTATATTACAGGTATACTTACTACAGATAACTATAACATCACTCCTGTAAACCTTCTTGCAGGTGATATCGCACCTGAAACAGATATACTTATTATGAGCATGGTTACAGCAGACTATGTTGCACCGGAAATCGAAAAGGTAGAAGCGTTTATTGCTAACGGCGGTAAGCTTCAGGTGTTAATGGGTGCAGACCTTCTTGACTATCCTGTGCTTGAGGAATTTTACAGAAGCTGGGGTATTGAGTTTAACAAAGGTGTAATGGCAGAAACTTCGGGCGGTAAGTATTATCAGTCGCCTTATGTGGTTATTCCTACCATTGAGTCTACAGATATAACCGATTCTATCATTAACAGTAAGCTTACAATGCTAGTGCCAAACGTAGCGGCTATTTCGGTGACAGACCTTGATAACATTGAGTATAAGACACTTCTTTCATCGAGTGAAAATTCATTTGTGTCAACAGATATATCAAATGCAGAGTATAAAGAAGGCGACCTAAGAGGTCCGTTTAATATAGCTGTTCATGCTACAAGAACAAACGAAGATGGAAGCAAGTCAGAGGCGATATTCTCAGGTGCACTTTTCTCACTTACTTATCAGTATATGACTGCAGGAAACCAGAACTTCGTTTCAAACACAATGTCAGCTCTAAGCGGTAAGGATTCTACAATGCTTATTGCTGCCAAGGATATAGCTACTTCTATGATAACTATTCCTGGATGGGCATCAATAGTAATTGGAGTGCTATTTACAATAGTTATTCCGCTTGCACTTATCGTATTTGGTATTGTGGTATGGTTTAGAAGGAGGCACTTATGATTTCAAGCAAGAAGATAATTGCTCTTACTGCCGTATTGGCGGTACTTGTAATAGCGGTTTTGCTGATTAACTTTGCTCCTGCAATATTTACATCTGATGAAACTTCTGATAAAATCAGCGTATTTGAAACAGAAAAAGAAAACATAACTAAAATAGACGTTTATCTCGGATATGAAAACTTCTCTTTTACAAGGGAATCGGATGCATGGATACTTACAGACGATGCCGATAAAAAATTAAAAGCGTCTGTGGTTGATGAGCTTGCGTTTGAGCTTGCCAGCATAAATGCTGAGCAGAAGCTTGAAAACCCTGGTGAAATCAGCCAGTATGGTCTTGACAGACCTCTTGCTATGATAAACATATCTTATGGTGAAGAAGGCAAGAGCTTTGTAATAGGTAATAAGACACATATAGGCGATATGTACTATTTCCAGATTATGGACGATGAAGATGTATATGCTATTTCAACTGATAAGGTGAATGCACTTACCAAGACACTTGCAGATTATCGTGATAAGGCAATCATAACTATGACACCTGACAACATTAGGGAAGTGGTAGTGAAAAACGGAAATGATAAGACTGTATATGTTAAAGACGGTGAAAACTGGACTATTACTCAGCCGACAGGCATAAAGGCAGACAGTAAGAAGATAGAAGAGAACATAGTATCTCCGCTTTCTTATCTGACTGTACTTGAATTTGTAGCAGGTGATGACTATACAGGTCATGGCATAGCAACTGAAGAAAAGGTTGTATATGTAGAGGACAACGAAGGAAACAGCGAACGTATTGTAATAGGCAACCGTCGTGACAACGGCGAGTACTATATAAAGACTTCTTCCAGCCCTGAAATATACAAGGTAGAAGGCTCAAGCCTTGAATTTGTCGAGCTAAGCGTGTTTGATTTTGCTGACACTTCAGTATTTGACATAAGCGTTGATGACCTTGCAAGTGCAAGCATAAAAACACAGGATGCGGTATATAACCTCTCTGTGGCAAATGGCGTTTACAAGGTAAATGATATTGAGATTCTTAAGGACAAATTCACTGCTATGTACGAAAACATTTCATCGCTTACAGCTGATTCGTACTATAGCGGATGGGTAGGCGGCAATGCCGAGATAACCATTGATTATACATTAAACGATGGTAACAGCGGTAAAGTGGAGTTTATAAGTGCAGACGATGCTACTTACGCTGTAAGATTAAATGGCAAGGCGGAATACAAGCTCGCAAAGGAGAAGGTAAGCAAGGTAGTTACTGCTGTAAATTCGCTTATAGAAAAATAAAATTTTAACTGCAAGCAAGAAGATTTATGTAATAAAAGCCCTCGAAATATATGGATGTTTCGGGGGCATTTTTACAAACAGAGGTCGAAACACTTTACATAATGCGATTTTTGTAGTATTATATTAGGATAGACTTAGTTTTTGCAGCAAAGGGAGGCTGTTTGCTTTGTATAAAATACTGAAAAAAGAAACACTTAATTCTCAGGTTAAGCTTATGGAAATATATGCTCCGTTAATCGCAAAAAAAGCTGAACCAGGGCAATTTATTATATTGAGAATAAATGAAAATGGCGAAAGAATACCGCTTACTGTGGCGGATTTTGACCGAGATAAAGGCACTGTAACTATAATATTTCAGGAAGTGGGACATACCACAAAGCTTCTTGGCACATTAAACGAAAATGACGAGCTTCTTGATTTTGTAGGTCCGCTTGGTGTGGCTTCAGAGCTTGATGGATATAAAAAGGTAGCAGTAATAGGCGGTGGACTTGGCACTGCTATAGCGTACCCTCAGGCGAAAAAACTTCATCAGCTTGGTGCAGAAGTGCATTCGATAATTGGCTTTAGAAATAGTGATTTAATAATACTTGAAGATAAGGTAAACGAGGTGAGCGACCAGCTATATGTTACTACCGATGATGGTTCAAACGGAAATAAAGGCTTTGTAACAAACGTACTTCGCGACCTTATCGAAAAAGGAAATGAATATGATTTGGTCATAGCTATCGGTCCGCTGGTGATGATGAAGGCTGTGTGCGATGTTACTAGGGAATATGGAATAAAGACTATTGTCAGTATGAATACAGTAATGATAGACGGCACAGGTATGTGCGGTGGCTGCAGAGTAACTGTCGGCGGTGAAACAAAGTTTGCTTGCGTAGACGGACCTGACTTTGACGGACACTTAGTAGACTTTGATGCTGCTATCAACCGTTCGAAAATGTACAGAAATGACGAAGCAAAGTCACTTGAGCACAAGTGTAAAATCGGGAGGGAAACACATAATGCCTAATATGTCACCCCAAAAAGTAAAAATGAGAGAACAGGCTCCTGATATAAGAAACAAAAATTTTCTTGAGGTTAGCCTTGGATATACACCCGAGCAGGCAATAGAAGAGGCACAAAGATGTCTTAACTGCAAAAATATGCCGTGCGTATCGGGATGCCCGGTAAATGTAAGAATACCGGAATTTATAGCACATATAGCTAATGGTGAATTTGAAAAAGCTTACCTTACTATCACAGATACAAACGCACTTCCTGCAGTTTGCGGAAGAGTATGTCCTCAGGAAAATCAGTGTGAGGGCAAGTGTGTAAGAGGTATAAAAGGCGAGAGTGTAGGTATAGGCAGACTTGAAAGATTCGCTGCTGACTGGTACAGAGAAAATGTAAAAAAAGACGTAGAAAAGCCTGCATCAAACGGCAAAAAAGTAGCTGTTGTAGGTGGTGGTCCTGCATCACTAAGCTGTGCAGGAACACTTGCTAAAAAAGGTTATAGCGTTACTATATTTGAAGCATTTCATACACCGGGCGGTGTGCTTATGTATGGTATTCCGGAATTCAGACTTCCAAAGGATATAGTAAAACAGGAGATAGACACACTACGTGCACTTGGCGTAGACATTCAGCTAAACATGGTAATCGGCAAGGTTATGAGCATAGACGAGCTTATGAAATCTGGATTTGAAGCGGTGTTTGTCGGCACGGGTGCCGGACTTCCAAGGTTTATGAACATTCCTGGCGAAAACTTAAACGGAGTGTACTCTGCAAACGAGTTTTTAACAAGAATAAATCTTATGAAAGCATACGATTTTCCAAACTACGATACACCTGTAAAGGTTGGTAAAAATGCCGCAGTTGTTGGTGGCGGTAATGTGGCAATGGATGCGGCTAGATGTGCAAAAAGACTTGGTGCGGAAAACGTATATATTGTATACAGACGTTCCGAGGATGAAATGCCAGCAAGAGCAGAAGAAGTGCACCATGCGAAGGAAGAGGGAATTATATTTAAAAATCTTACAAATCCTACCGAGATACTAGGTAGTGACGGATGGGTAAATTCACTAAAATGTGTTAAAACAGAGCTTGGAGAACCTGACGCATCAGGAAGAAGAAGGTCAACTGTAATAAAAGGCACAGAGCACACCATAGACGTAGATACAGTAATAATGGCAATAGGTCAGTCGCCAAATCCACTTATAAAATCAACTACTAGTGGACTTGATACCAATTCACGAGGTGGAATAATAGTAAATGAAGAAACCTGTGCTACAAGTATCCCGGGCGTATATGCAGGCGGTGATACTGTAACCGGTGCTGCTACAGTTATACTTGCAATGGGTGCGGGAAGAACAGCAGCAAAGGCGATTGACGAATATTTGAAAAATAAATAAAAAGCTTGTTTTAATGTTCATAAAAACAATAAGTTTTATTGATTTCTAATATAATCCATAATCTTTCAGTCAAGCGTAAAAACACCATTTGATGAAATTCTTAGAAAATTCAAACGATATTTTTAAAAATTAACTGTAAAAAAGTCAGGCTTAAGTTTTTTAGCATTGCCTGACTTTTTTAGTGCAACCCGAGGGAATAGAAATAATTTAATGTAAACTAAACTTACGTTCCCGAGTTTGCACGTGCAGTTAAATTTTTTAAAATGAGTCTTGATATTTTATTGAATTTCATCAATAGGTGCGGCAGGGGTTGTTAGGGGCTTTGCTGATGAAGCCCCT
>JAZQHR010000119.1:0-24383 GCA_045540695.1 Clostridia bacterium
CGTTATAAGAGGTAGCGAATATCTATCAAGTACACCAAAATACAACCTTCTATACCAGGCTTTTGGTTGGGAAATTCCAACTTATGTTCACGTATCACCTGTTATGAAGGACCAGACAAATAAGCTTAGCAAACGTCACGGCGACGCATCATATGAAGACTTTATAAACAAAGGTTACCTTAAAGATGCCATCCTTAACTACGTTGCACTTCTAGGCTGGAGTCCAGGCGGTGAGCAGGAAATATTTACTATGGATGAGCTTATTAAGGCATTTGACGTGTCAGGTATAAGTAAATCTCCTGCAATATTTGACGAAAAGAAATTAAACTGGATAAACGGCGAGTATATAAGAAAGCTATCTAACGAAGAATTTTTGGAAAAAGCAGAAGAGTATATTAAGCAGGCTGTTAAAAATGAAAACATTGACCTTCTTAAGATTGCAAAGCTTCTTCACGATAGAACAGAGAAATTCTCTGATATTCCTGAGCAAATTGACTTTATAGACGCTCTTCCTGAATATGACGTGGATTTATATACTCACAAGAAGATGAAAACAAATCCTGAAAACTCACTTGAGTCGCTAAATCACGTTCTACCTGTACTTAAGGAACTTGACGACTGGACAGAGGAAAGCCTTCACAACGCACTTTTTGCACTTATCGAAAAGCTTGAGGTTAAAAATGGTCTTATCCTATGGCCAATAAGAGTTGCACTTAGCGGTAAAGCGTTTACCCCGGGTGGCGGTATCGAGCTTGCAGAGCTTCTTGGTAAGGAAGAGTCAATTAAACGTATAGAATTTGCTATAGAAAAACTTAAAAACAACTAATCGATTATTAAATATGAGAAAGGAAATCCCTTTCTCATATTTTGTAATAATAGTCTTCTTTGTATAAAGGATGGCTGTGATACACACAACAAACGCCTCCTTTGCCTAAAGGATGGCTGTGATACACACTACAAAGGCCTCCCTTGCCTAAAGGGAGGGGGACCGCGATAGCGGTGGAGGGATTTATGCTTTTAACACTACTGCTTCCAATAATATTTATCATAATAGTGCTTCTTATAATATACCTATTATTATTTTCTAAATGGTAGGAGGGAAAGTATGCTATATGTAATACTCTCGGCACTGCTTGTCATAGCAGACCAGATTATAAAATTTTTTACAGTTAAATATCTTGCTCCAATAGGTAATTTAGACGTTATAAAAAACATACTGTCGTTTACCTATGTGGAAAATCGCGGTGCAGCATTTGGTATACTTCAGGACGGAAGATGGTTTTTTGTAGCACTTACATTGGTTATTCTTATAGCCTTAAGTGTGTATATCGGGAAAAACCCTAAAAAAGGTATGCTGTTTAATATCTCTGCTACTATGATATATGCAGGTGCTATAGGCAATTTTATTGACAGACTTTTCAAAGGATACGTAGTAGATATGATTCGTGTGACATTTATCGACTTTCCTGTGTTCAACTTTGCCGATTGCCTGATAGTAGTAGGCGTAATACTTTTGTATATATATATACTTTTCTTTGATAAGAGTAAGACATTAGAGGACGATTCACTTGGTACTGATGAGGTAAAAAAAGATGAATGAGATTAAAATAATTTGTGAAAACGCGGGCGAGCGAATAGATAAGTTTATCAGCTTAGACGGCATCACCCGTACACAGATTAAAAATTTAATAGATAGTGGCGATGTAACAGTAAACGGGAATATCGTTAAAGCCAATTATAAGCTAAAAAAAGACGACGAGGTATGCGTTGTTATTCCCGAAGCAGAGGAATTAAACGTAGAGCCTGAAAATATACCGCTGGATATAGTTTATGAAGATGATGAGCTATTGGTGGTAAATAAACCTCAGGGAATGGTTGTGCATCCTGCGGCAGGTAATTACACTGGTACTATGGTAAATGCGCTTATGTATCATTGTAAAGGTAGACTTAGCGAGATAAATGGTGTTATAAGACCCGGCATAGTGCATAGAATAGACAAAGATACGTCAGGACTACTCCTTGTAGCAAAGACAAATAATGCACACCTTTCACTTGCCGAACAGATAAAAAATAAAACAGTAAAAAGACGTTATATCTGCGTGTGTGAGGGAGTTATCCCATCGAATAAGGGAATAATAGACGCACCTATTGGCAGACATCCGTCGGACAGAAAGAAAATGACGGTTACCGCCAAAAATTCAAAGCATGCAGTTACTCATTATGAGGTGTTAGAAAGATTTCCAAACTCTACTTACCTTGCATGTGAGCTTGAAACAGGCAGAACACATCAGATAAGAGTGCATTTAAAATATCGCGGAAATCCAATCATTGGTGACACAGTGTATGGCAACGCAAAAAATCCGTACAATCTGTCAGGTCAGGCACTTCACGCACAGTGCATAGGCTTTAACCATCCCGTTACAAATGAGTATATGGAATTTAATGTTGATGCACCTGAGTATTTTTACAAATTACTTGAAGAATTAAGAAATGAAATGTAGGAGTGAGAAATATGGCATTTTTTGGACCTTCGGGAAACAGTAATAGATTTTATGATGAGGGATATAAATCCTCTCTTCAGATGCCAAAATGGCTAAATGAAATGGGGCTTGATGCGTATGAGTATCAGTGCTCAAAAGGTGTAAAGATAACCGAGCCTACAGCAAGAAATCTTGGTGAGGAGGCAAAGGCGAATAATATAGCACTTAGCATTCACGCACCTTATTATATAAACCTTGCAACAGATGATGAGGAAAAAAAAGTAAAAAGTGTGAAATACATTACCGATTCGCTTGTTGCTGCTGATTTTATGGGTGCTACAAAGGTAGTAGTACACTCTGGTGCTTGTGCAAAGATGGATAGACGTGTAGCTATGGAATATGCTAAAAAGACGCTTTCTATGGCACTTTCAGAAGCAGAAAACCTTGGCGTGTCACATGTTCATATATGCCCTGAAACTATGGGAAAAATAAATCAGCTAGGTGACCTTGATGAAGTTATCGAGCTTTGCCAGTTAGACGACAGACTTATTCCAACCATCGATTTTGGTCACTTAAACGCAAGAACTCTTGGCGGTCTTAAAGAATATGCTGACTACCTTGAAATATTTGATAAAATTGAAAACGGTCTTGGTATTGACCGCCTGAAAATATTCCACAGCCATTTTTCGAGAATAGAATTTACCAACCCCGGCGGCGAGAAAAAGCACCATACACTAGCTGATACACAGTATGGTCCGGATTTTGAACCTATCGCCGAGATAGTGTATAAAAAAGGGCTTACACCTACGTTTATATGTGAGTCGGACGGCACTATGGCAGATGATGCACTTAAAATGAAACAGATGTATCTAAAACACGTTGAGGGTTAATATGGAAAACAGAATTGCTAAGTTAAGAGAGTATATGGCAGATGAAAAGCTAGATTCTGTCATTATAAAAGATTTAAAAAACGTATATTACTATAGCGGTTATACAGGCACAAGTGCATATCTTCTTATCACACTTGATAAGCTTTATTTGTTTACAGATTTCAGGTATATTGAACAATGCAAAACCCAGTGCCCACTATATGAAATATGTGATGTATCAAAGGTAAAGATTGAAGATTATCTTTCAAAGTATGAAAATACTGGCTTTGAAAATCTTAGTATATCGTATAATGATTATCTAGAACTAAAAAATAGGGCAAATAAGCTCATACCTTTGGACGATAAGATACTTGAATTTCGAAGCGTAAAAGACGATGAAGAGATTTCACTTATTGCAAAAGCCGAGGAAATAGGGGATATAGCTTATGGAAAGCTTTTGTCCTACGCAAAAGAGGGTATGACCGAACGCGAGATTGCACTGTTTTTAGAATTTGAAATGAAAAAACTTGGTGCATCGGGGTTAAGCTTTGATACCATTGTTGCATCGGGAGTTAGAGGTGCACTTCCGCACGGAGTAGCAACTGACAAAAAGATTGCCAAAGGTGAGCTTGTCACAGTTGATTTTGGATGCGTGTATAACGGATACTGCAGTGATATGACAAGGACGTTTGCAGTGGGGGATATATCTGATGAATTAGGCAAAATATATGAAACAGTGCTAAAAGCACAGACCGCATCACTTAATATGATAAAAGCAGGTGTAAAAGCATCGGATGTGCATATAAATGCGTTTAACATCATTCAGGAAAAATATGCGGGTACGTTTGGACACGGTCTTGGACACGGACTTGGTCTTGACATCCACGAAAGTCCAAACCTTTCACCGAGGAATGAAAAACCACTTGTATCGGGTAACGTAGTTACAGTTGAACCAGGTATATATATTCCGCATTTTGCGGGTGTAAGAATAGAAGATGTAGCGTTAGTAACCGATAGAGGATGCAAAAATTTAACAAAATCACCTAAAAACTTAATATTTATCTAGAAAATGTAAAAAAACACTTGAAAAATATTTCATTTTCATATAGAATAATATTAAGTATAAAAACGCAAATTATTTTTACGGAGGTATAAACAATGATTTCAGCAGGAGAATTCAGAAATGGTATTACATTTGAGCTTGAAGGCAATGTATTCCAGATTATAGAATTTCAGCACGTTAAACCTGGTAAAGGAGCAGCGTTCGTAAGAACAAAACTTAAAAACGTTATCACAGGCGGCGTAGTTGAAAAAACTTTCAGACCAACTGAAAAAATGCCTAAAGCACACATCGACAGAAAAGATTACGAATATCTTTATGCAGATGGTGACCTATATTACTTTATGGACCAGGAAACTTATGAGCAGATGCCACTTAGTGCAGATCAGCTAGGTGACGCTCTTAAATTTATGAAAGAAAACATGGTAGTTAAAGTGCTTTCATACAAAGGCAATGTATTTGGCGTAGAGCCTCCTACATTTGTAGAGCTTGTTGTTACTGAAACTGAACCAGGCTTCAAAGGTGATACAGCTACTGGTGCTACAAAACCTGCTACTCTTGAAACAGGTGCTACTATAAACGTTCCGCTATTCATCGACGAAGGTACTACTATAAGAGTTGATACCAGAACTGGTGAATATATGGAAAGAGTATAAAGGAGAATATTAACTATGGAAAACATTTCTAATAAGATTGCATACGTAAAAGGTCTTATCGAAGGTCTTAAAATGGATGAAAAGTCAAATGAAGGCAAAGTTTTCAAAGCAATGCTTGAAATATTTGACGAAATCAACGAAACATTTGAAGACGTATATGATTATCAGGACGAGATTGCAGAGCAGGTTGATATGATAGACGAAGACCTTGCAGAGCTTGAAGACGAATTTGCAGAGTGCGAAGAGTGTGATTGCTGTGACTGCGATTGCGATGACGAAGACGACATCGACTACTATGAGCTTGAATGTCCAAACTGTAAGGAAACTATCTATCTTGACGAAGATTTCTTTTTAGATGACGAAGAGCTTGTATGCCCTAATTGCAAAGAGCCAATCGAAATCGATCTAAGCTGTGATTGTTGCGACTGCGACGATTGCGAATAATTAAAATTATAAAGAGCAGAGAATTAATCCTCTGCTCTTTTTTTATTTTAATTTTCGATATTCTTCGGGTGTCATATTCACTTCTTTTTTAAATAGTCTGTTAAAATAAGTAACATTGTTAAAACCAACTTTGTTGGATATGCTAATTACAGTATCAGGTGAATTTTTTAAAAGCTTTTTTGCGCGGTTTATTCTTTGGTGATTTATATACTCTGTTATCGTATATCCCGTTTCGTTTTTAAAAAGCCTTCCTATGTACTGATTATTGTAGTGGAAAAATCTTGTGATGTCCGATATTTTTATGTCAAATTCCAAATTTGAATCAATATAGCTTTTTATGTTTTCTATAAGCGGATTATCTTTTTCGCTTGTATATCCGTACTCATCAAAGAGCATTATTATGTAGCTTTCGAGTATGCTACATACATCCTGGCATTTTTCTATTCCAAAATCACTTTCAAGAGTGGATAAACCTCTTTCATCTATATAAGGTTTAAGCTTGTATAATCCCTTTTCTTTGTCCAGAATATTACCTATGTATATAATACACGAAACCTTGTCACCAACTAAAACAGGGTGGGTGTACTCATATACGCCGTTTAAACATATTCCACCAAATGCTTTTTTCTCGTTTAGTGCTTTTTTTATAGCGAGGTTTCTACATTTAAAGCATCTTTTAAATCCTTTCCTTCCCATACCTTTGAATGTTTCACAGACATCTCGTGAATGAATTTCATGTTTTTTGGGAAGTTTGCACATCTCGTTTCCGTAGTTGTTAAAAAAAATCACACCTATGTGGAGATTTGTACCATACTGCAGATATTTAATTATTTCATATAAAGTTTTATGTTTCATATTGAACACCTTCGTATGTATTTTTAAAATATTATAGCATAAATGTATTATTTGTTCAATATATTCTTTGAAAAATATAAGAAATACGATGCAATGATAATATATAATCATATTGAGGTGATAAATGTGAAAAAATATAACTTAATAGTTGTCGGTGGAGGAATAGCAGGCGTTGCTGCTGCAGTGAGTGCTGCAAGAGAAGGTATTAGCGTGCTTTTAATCGAGCAGTCTGGCTCACTAGGTGGCGAGCTTTCAAATGCGCTGGTATATCCGTTTATGAAGCACTTTATGTATGGCGGTAAGAGAATGCTTTCTGACGGTATATTTACCGAAATGAAGAAGCGTTTTAAAGAATATGGAGATTCATCTTTCGAGGCTTATAAATTTGTGTTTGACGATATGGTTACAGAGGCGGGAGTAGATGTTCTTTTTCACGCGTCCGTTTTTGAAACAATAACCGAAGGCAGAATTGTAAAAGGCGTTCGTTGTGCAACCAAGTCGGGTGTTATGGAGTTTGAAGCGGACTTTTTTGCCGACACATCAGGCGATGGTGATTTGCTTTATCTTGCAGGATGTGACTATCAGCTCGGCAGAGAAGAAGACGGCCTTTGTCAGCCTATGACTACTTGCTTTAGAGTGTCAGGCGTAGACGTTGAAACTTTTGAAAAGGAGCGCCCTGAACTGCTAAAAAAATACAACGAATGGCAAAAAGAAGGAAGGATTTTAAACCCTCGTGAAAACATACTAAGATTTTTAGGCCTTGGCGAAGGTATAGTGCATTTTAATACAACAAGAGTTGTAAAATTAAGCCCTGTTGATCCGTTTGAGATAAGCCGTGCGGAAATAATTGCCAGAAGACAGATACATGAGCTAATGCGTTTTCTAAAGGAAAACTCAAAAGCTTTTGATAAAGCGGCAGTTATCTCTATCGCAAGTCATATCGGCATAAGAGAAAGCCGTAAGCTTAAGGGTGTACATATTCTTACTGAAGAAGAACTAAAAACAGGATACGACTTTGAAGATTCAATCGCACTTGGCAACTATGATATAGATATACACAATCCTGAAGGTACAGGAACATATCTTTACTACTTCCCTGATGATGATTTTTATAAGGTTCCATATCGTTCGCTTCTTCCAAAGGAATATGATAATATGCTTGTTGCAGGCAGATGTCTTTCTGCAACGCACAGAGCACATTCTTCTGTCAGAATTATGCCTATCTGTGCGTGTCTTGGTGAGGCTGCCGGAGTTGCGTTTGCACTTGCTCATAACACTACAAAAAATGTTCATACAATAAATATTAAAGATTTACAGGAAAAACTTATAGAAAAAGGTGCCGCACTTTGATTTGGAGGTGTATCTAATGAACAACGAGATAAAAGAATTAGATATAATTGTACCTATCGCAATAACTCTTGACTGGCCTACAAAGGAAGATGTTATAGAAAATATACTGGAACTAAAAAGGGACTACGGTTTTAATCGGTTTGCACTTTGTGCACCTGATGCAGGTTGGAGAGCCATAGGTTATCCGTCAAAGGAAACTTATATCGAAAGCGCAAAACTCTTTTCAGAAATTAAAAATGCACTTGCCATATATGGTGTAGAGTGCGGATGGTGGGTTACTCTGACTGTAAAAAACGGACTTATGGAAGGGTGGACCAGTCAGGTAAGCATAAATGGCGATAAGCATGCGTTTGCAGTTTGTCCTATGGACGAAAAATTTATAGATAGATTTACAGAGGATATTGCAGACTTTGCGAAAATTGCAAAACCGACATTTATCTTTACAGAAGATGATTTCACTATTCGTTCGGCAAATGGTTGCTTTTGCGAACATCACTTAAATGAATTTGCTGCGCGTCAGGGAAGATATTATTCGCGTGAGGAACTTTCAGATATTTTCGCCAAAAGAACACCTGAAGCGATATCTCTTATAAAATCATATCGCGAAGTGTCAAGAGATGCACTTGTAAACCTTGCTTCTATGATACGAAAAAAACTGGATGAAGAATCACCCGAAATACCTTTTGGTTATGCAAAACCGGGTAGCGCCGATGCGGACGGAAACTGTACCGAGCCTGTTGCAAGAGCGATGGCAGGAGATAAACATACTCCGTTTTCAAGGATATGCGGTGCTTTTTACGGAGAGGCTATAGCAAGACGAATTCCTGAAATTATGCATAATCCGCTTTATCAAAAACAGCATATAACAGAAAATTTCAAGCATATATATGAGGCAGATGTTTTTCCGCATACAAGGTTTTTCCAGGCAGGTAAGCATCTAAAGGCTCAGGTGGGTGCGGCAATTTCTTATGGATTTGACGGAATGCTTTTCTATACCAGACAGCTGCTTGATCATCCAACTGAGGAAAAGGCATACAGCAAATTTTTAAGAAACGAGAGAACGCGTCTTGAAACCGTCCACAAAGTTGCAAAAGAGTGTAAACTAAACGGCATAAATATTGAATATGATCCGTTTTGCAATACAGTTGACGATTATTCTATGAGTCCGATACCGCATTGGGCAAGGTGTGTAGGTAACTTTGGTATACCATATACTACATTGGAGTCAAAGATTAACTTCTGGGACGAAAGACAGGCAAGATACTACGATGACGAAAAGGTACTAAAAGCGCTATCGGGCAATTTGTTCCTTGACGGTCAGGCTGCAAAGTACCTTTCTGACAGGGGATATAGCGAGTATATAGGAGTGAAGGTGGGCGACGATGTGCTTGGCGAATATGAAAGACTTCAGTATGACCTTGGTGCAAGAGAGGTTATATGCGAGAAGTTTAGAACACAGGGCGAAGGCAAAAATATGCCAAGCGCACATATGTTTGCACCAAATGGTAACGGTAAGCTTTTAAGGCTTACACCTATAAGTGAAAATTGCGAGGTAATATCCGAGCTTTATACGTATGATAAAAAGCTTATATCACCGGCTATGACAAGGTTTGAAAACAGTCTTGGCGGTAAGGTGGTAATCCTTGGCGAAACGCTTTATAAAAATGTATCGCAGTCACTACTTAACTACCGCAGACAAAGACTGATGCAAAATCTAATCCAGTGGTGCAGTGATGATTTTATAATGGTAAAAGATGACCCTTGTGTATATACCATACAAAATGAAGCAACTAATCCTGAAACAAGCGGTTTTTCGGGTATGCTGACCCTTATAAACCTATGCGAAGATGAACTTGAAAGAGTGTATCTTCATCTTCCTGAAAAGTGGAAAAATGCAGAGTTTATGTTTTTAGATGAAAACGGAGAGTGGATATCACTAGATATCTCAAAAACCGATGTTGGCGTTGTGGTTAATAAGGAACTTGCATCGCTTGAACCAATGTATATATTAATAAAATAAAATTTTTAAAAATACGGAAAGAAATTTCCGTATTTTTTTATGCTTATAAATAATTTTAAAGTTATTGCAGATAATAAACTCAAAAATAAAGAAAGGATAAATAATTATGAGTAATTTAACTAAAAAATTATGTGCAATAACACTTTTATTTGCAATGCTGTTTTCATTTAGCGGATGCGGACAGCAAAATGACGATACTGTCGGAAGTGTATATCTACTAAACTTCAAGCCCGAGATATCCCAGTACTATACTGAAATTGCAAAGGAATATACAAAGGAAACGGGTATTCCTGTAAAGGTAGTAACCGCAGCAAGCGGAACGTATGAGCAAACACTAAAATCAGAGGTAGCAAAATCAAATGCACCGACTATATTTCAGGTAAACGGTCCTACAGGCTTTAAGGCGTGGAAGGACTACTGTGCAGACTTAAAGGACACCAAGCTTTATACAGAGCTTAAGGACCAGGAACTTGCTATAAAAGAAGGTATGGGTGTATATGCTGTTCCGTATGCGATAGAGGGTTATGGAATAATATATAATGAAGATATATGTGAAAAATATTTTGAACTACCGACAAAAAATACACAGTTTACTTCTATGGAGCAAATTGATAATTTTACAAAATTAAAAGCACTTGTGGAAGATATGCAAGCACAAAAAGCTGCTCTTGGCATAGACGGCGTGTTTGCGTCAACCTCTCTTGGTGCAGGTGAGCAGTGGAGATGGCAGTCGCATCTTGCAAATGTACCATTTTACTATGAGTTTGACGAGGCCACAAGCTACGATACAACTATCCTTGCAGGCAATGATGCAGATATGATTGATTTTAAATATAATAACGAATACAAAAATCTATTTGACCTTTATTTGAATAATTCTGTTACAGATAAAAAGCTCCTTGGCAGTAAGTCAACGCAAGATGCTATGAGTGAGTTTGCACTTGGAAGATGTGCAATGGTGCAAAATGGTGACTGGGCGTGGTCGCAGATAAATGAAGTTTCGGGAAATAAAGTTTCTGCAGATGATATAAAGATGCTTCCATTATACACGGGTCATGCTGGCGAAGAAAAACAGGGGCTATGCGTTGGAACAGAAAGCTATATCGCAGTAAATTCAAAGGTATCTGAAGCAAAACAGAAAGCATCGATAGATTTCCTCGAGTGGCTGTTCACAAGCGAAAAAGGTAAAGACTACGTGGTAAATAAACTAGGCTTTAACGCACCGTTTAATACCTTTTCTGACGATGAAAAACCTGATGACCCACTAAGCCGTGAGGTACTGCGTTGGCTTGAAAAAGATGTAAATAACCTAGAATGGACATTTTTATCTTTCCCTAGTGAAGAATTTAAAAATAGATTTGGTGCATCATTACTTGAATACGCACAAGGAAACAAAGACTGGAATACGGTAGTATCAGACGTTACTTCAAGCTGGGAGAGCGAAAGAGCGAAATAATAGGAGAGTGTATAAATGGAAAACAGCTTAAAAAAGAAATTTCATATCTTTGTGCTTCCAACTCTTCTGGCATTTTTGATAGCATTTATTATTCCGTTTGTGCTTGGAATATACCTGTCATTTACCGAATTTACCACAGTGAATGATGCAAAATTCACAGGTTTCTCTAACTATATAAATGCATTTAAAAACAGAGATTTTTTAAACGCACTGTGGTTTACTGTAAGGTTTACTATAGTATCTGTCATAACAATAAATGTACTTGCGTTTTCACTTGCACTTCTTCTTACAAGAAAGGTAAGAGGTACAAACGTATTTCGAACAGTGTTCTTTATGCCAAACCTTATAGGCGGTATAGTGCTTGGTTATATATGGCAGATAATACTAAACGGTATTCTTATGCGATTTGGTGTAACGCTTACCTATAAAGCCACTTATGGATTTTGGGGGCTTATAGTTCTAATGAACTGGCAGATGATAGGATATATGATGGTTATATATATCGCGGGTATACAGAATATCCCTAAATCACTACTCGAAGCATCTAAGATAGATGGAGCATCTTATTTTACTACCCTTCGAAAAATTATCATACCGCTTGTAATGCCTGCTGTTACTATATGCTCGTTTTTAACGCTTTCAAACTCATTCAAGCTTTTCGACCAGAACCTTGCACTTACTGCCGGTGCACCGGGTAAGGAAAGCCAGATGCTCGCACTTGATATTTATAATACCTTTTACGGAAGTGTAGGCTGGGAGGGCGTAGGTCAGGCAAAGGCAGTAATATTTGCTATAATACTTGCATCTATAGGTATGACGCAGCTTTACTTTACAAGACGAAAAGAATTGGATGGATAGGGGGAGTAATATGAGCAAAAAATCCTCATCAATATTTTTATTTGTATTTCTTGTGCTTCTAGCAGCTTTGTTTATTATCCCTGTACTGATAGTGCTTATAAATGCATTTAAAGGACAGTTTTATATAAATGATATGCCGTTTGCATTTCCTGATAAGATAACATTTGCTGGATTTGACAACTTTGTAAGAGGAATAGAAAAGACCGGATTTTTGTCATCATTTGGATATTCGTTATTTATCACACTCTTTTCGGTTGGTCTAATAGTAATTTTTACGTCAATGACAGCATGGTATATCACTCGTGTACGCTCAAAATACACTGAAATCCTTTACTATTTGTTTGTGTTTTCTATGATAATTCCATTCCAGATGGTAATGTTTACTATGACAAAAATTGCAAATGTCTTGCATTTAGACAATCCTTTAGGTATACTAATATTATACCTTGGTTTTGGAGCAGGACTTTCAGTGTTTATGTTTTCGGGATTTATAAAATCAATTCCGCTTGAGATTGAGGAAGCTGCGACAATTGACGGGTGCTCGCCGTTAAAAGCATTTTTTTCGGTGATAACACCTATTTTAAAACCTACTACAATTACAGTTGCTATACTAAATACTATGTGGATATGGAATGACTATCTTTTGCCATATCTCGTTATTGGCTCGGACTATAAGACCATACCGATAGCCATACAGTATTTAAAAGGCGGTTATGGCTCGATAGATATGGGTGCTATGATGGCACTTTTAGTACTGGCAATAGTGCCGATTATCATATTCTATCTTGTGTGTCAGAAGTATATCATCGAAGGCGTTGTAGCAGGTGCGGTCAAGGGTTAATATATAAAACTAGGAGCAAACAAAATGAGAACATCAGGAATACTACTTCCTATATCAAGCCTTCCGTCAAAGTACGGTATAGGCGGATTTTCAAAAGAAGCATATAATTTTATAGATATACTATCATTGTGCGGTCAAAGCTATTGGCAGATACTTCCGCTTGGACCTACCGGTTTTGGGGATTCGCCGTATCAGTCATTTTCGGCATTTGCAGGCAATCCGTATTTTATAGACCTTGATACTTTGTACGGTGAAGGGTTAATAAGCGAAAAAGAGCTTGAAATATCAATATGTAAGGAAGCCGATATCGATTACGAAAAGCTTTATCTTTCGCGTTTTAAGGTGCTTAAAGCTGCATTTGAAAATGGATTTAACAAAAACGACAACGATTATCAAACGTTTGAAAAAGAAAACTCATACTGGCTTGATGATTATGCACTTTATATGGCTGTAAAGGAATATTATAACGGTGCAAGCTGGCTCGAGTGGAATGATGATATAAAATTCAGAAAGACGATTTTGACATTTCAAAATCATTTAAAGGATAATATAAATTTCTATAAATATATCCAGTACTTGTTCTTCAGACAGTGGGAAAAGCTAAAAAAATATGCAAATGATAACGGCATAAAAATACTTGGAGATATTCCGATATATGTGTCAATGGACAGTGCCGATACATGGGCAAATCCTGAAATGTTTGAGTTTGATGAAAGCCTTAATCCAAAACGTGTTGCAGGCTGTCCTCCTGATAGCTTTTCAAAGCTTGGTCAGCTATGGGGAAACCCACTATACAACTGGGATTACCACAAGGAAACAAACTATGCGTGGTGGATAAAACGAATAGAATTTTGCTTTAAACTTTATGATACCGTCAGAATTGACCATTTCAGAGGCTTTGACGAGTATTATGCTATAAGATATGGCGATGCAGATGCTACACGCGGAAATTGGGAAAAAGGTCCGGGTATTGAGCTGTTTAATGCTATAAATAAAGCTGTTCCAAATGCTGATATTATAGCAGAGGATTTAGGATTTATGACAGACAGCGTGAAAAAGCTTCTCTCTGATACAGGCTATCCGGGTATGAAGGTTATACAGTTTGCGTTTGATGGCGGGGACAATGACTATCTACCGCACAATTATGATAAAAACTACGTAGTATATACAGGTACGCATGATAATGATACCATACTTGGATGGTTTAATTCGCTTGATACCAAAACGAAAAAATGTGCACTTGAATATATCAATAAAGATACTACAGCGTTGCCTTCAGATATGTCAAATGCCGGTGATGGATTTTTTGAAATATTTAAGAAGAATCCATACAAAAATATTAACTGGGATTTTATAAACCTAGCTATGTCAAGTGTTGCAAATACGTGTATAATACCGCTTCAGGATTATCTTGGACTTGACTCATCAGGCAGAATAAACACCCCATCAACACTTGGCACAAACTGGCTTTGGAAGCTTGAAGAAGACTATATCACCGACGAATTGATCGCAAAAATACACGCTGTCACAAAACGCTACGGCAGATGTAATATAAAAGCAATGGGAGAGCGTAATATGTTAAAAAGATTTTTAAAGGAAAAATATAATACTACTTTAAAAGATGCCGACAAACCAACTATATTTAAAGCACTATTGGAGCTTGTGAAAGAAAAAATGGATAGTGTGGGCGTGGTGAACGGCAGAAAAAAGGTGTACTATATTTCAGCAGAATTTTTAATAGGAAAGCTTTTGTCAAATAACCTAATAAACCTTGGTATCTATGAAAGTATAGAAAAGGAACTGGCAGAGGTGGGAGTGTCACTTTCTGATATAGAGGAGCTGGAAAATGAGCCATCACTAGGTAACGGCGGCCTTGGAAGACTTGCTGCGTGCTTTTTAGACTCTATTGCAACTCTTGGACTTTGTGGTGACGGAATAGGCCTAAACTATCACCTTGGTCTTTTCAAGCAGAAATTTTCAGATAATAAACAGTGTGAAGAAATAAACCCTTGGATAGATGAAAATAGCTGGCTTGAGGACACAGGTAAAAGCTATGATGTGAGATTTAAAGATTTTACATTAAAATCTAAAATGTACGATATTACCGTTACAGGCTATGGCGGAAAGTGTAACAAGCTTCACCTTTTTGATATAGAAAATGTAAATGAAAATATGGTTACAGATGGTATCACATTTAACAAAAACGATATCGAGCATAACCTTACACTTTTCCTATATCCTGACGACAGTGACGAATATGGTAAGCTCCTTCGAATATATCAGCAGTATTTTATGGTATCAAACGGTGCACAGTATATCATTGATGATGTAAAAGAGCGCGGTGGAAATTTGTATGAACTTGAAAAGTATGCAGTTATACAGATAAACGATACTCACCCGACACTCGTTATACCTGAGCTTATATACAGACTTACTCACGAGGGTATAGAAATAGATACAGCTATTGAAATCACGCAAAAGGTGTGTGCGTATACTAACCACACTATACTTGCCGAAGCTCTTGAAAAATGGCCTATGAGCTATCTTGAAAAGGTTGTACCGCATCTTGTCAGCATTATAAAAACTCTCGACAAAAAGGTGCGTGAAAAGTTTAATGACAAACAGGTATATATCATAGACGATAAAAATACCGTTCACATGGCGCATATAGATATCCATTACGGTTTTAGTGTAAATGGCGTTGCAAAGCTTCACACAGATATCCTTATGGAAAATGAGCTAAATCATTTTTATAAGATTTATCCTGATAAATTTAATAATAAAACAAACGGCATAACCTTCCGCCGTTGGCTTATAGAGTGCAACAGACCGCTTGAGAAGTATATTACTTCGCTTATTGGAGATGCATATAAAAAGGAAGCAGGTAAGCTTACTGAACTTACAAAACACATAGACGATAGGGAAGTATTAAATAAAATTCTTGAAATAAAAGCGGATAACAAAAAGGCACTTTCTGATTATTTGTCAAAAACCCAAAATATAGAGATCAATCCTGATTCGATATTTGATATACAGACAAAACGCCTTCACGAGTATAAGCGTCAGCAGTTAAATGCCCTATATATCATAAATAAATATTTTGAGATTAAAAACGGCATAATCCCTGAAAAGCCTATCACGTTTATATTCGGTGCAAAGGCAGCATCAGCGTATGTGATTGCAAAGGATATTATCCACCTTATACTTTGCTTATCTGAGCTTATAGAAAAGGATAAAGAGGTATCAAAGCACTTAAAGGTTGTTATGGTAGAAAACTACAACGTAACACTTGCCGAAAAGATTATCCCTGCGTGTGACATATCCGAGCAGATTTCACTTGCATCAAAAGAAGCTAGCGGAACAGGTAATATGAAGTTTATGCTAAACGGCGCAGTTACCCTTGGAACAATAGACGGTGCAAATGTGGAAATAGCAAACCTTGTAGGCGATGAAAATATCTATATATTCGGTGCATCAAGTGACGAGGTAATAGAGCATTATAAAAAAGCCGACTATGTGTCTAAGAAAATATACGAGAAAAATACCGACATTAAAAAAGCAGTTGACTTTATTGCAGGCGAAGAGATGCTTAAGCTTGGCGATAAAAAATGCCTTGAAAGACTTCGTGACGAGCTTATAAACAAGGACTGGTTTATGACGCTTCTCGACTTTGAAGATTATAAAAAGGTCAAGGATAAAGCGATAAAAGATTATGCCGACCGCGAAAAATGGGCAAGGAAAATGCTTGTAAATATCGCAAAGGCAGGATATTTCTCATCGGACAGAACCATTATGCAGTACAACAGCGATATATGGCATCTGGATATATAAAGTTAAAAGGATACGAATTTCGTATCCTTTTTTGCTTGTAATTTGATTAATGAAATGATATAATAAATAAAAAATACATAAGTGGGGTTTTGATATGAGAGTTATAGAAAATGTTTGTTATGGTAAAATAAAACATCCCGAGCAGCATCTGGATATATATCTTCCTGATAAAGAAAGCTTTAAAGTGTTTGTGTATATCCACGGTGGCGGAATTGAATCTACCGGCGGGGATAAGACATGCTGCAGACCGGTTGCCGAATATGTAGCAAGTCAGGGAATAGCATTTGTGTCAGTAGATTACAGACTGTATCCTCAGGCTATGTATCCGCAGTTTATTTTAGACTGTGCCGAAGCGGTTTCTTGGGTGTATAATAATATCGGTGAGTACGGAAATTGCGAAGGCATTTATGTCGGTGGAAGCAGTGCAGGCGGTTACATTTCGATGATGCTTTGCTTTGATGATAAGTACCTTGCTCCGTATAAATTGCCTGCTGATACAATAAAAGGCTACGTTCACGATGCCGGTCAGCCAACTGTGCATTTTAACGTGCTAAGAGAACGAGGAATTGATTCAAGAAGAGTAATAATAGATCAGTCAGCACCACTATATCATATCGGCAAGGCAGATAGTTATCCACCTATGCTGTTTATCGTTTCTGATAACGATATAAAAAACCGTTATGAACAAATTCAGCTGACTATCTCTACATTAAAGCACTTTGAATATGACGAGAGCAAAATATATTATAAGCTTATGCACGGTACACATTGTCATTATTCAAAATCAGAAGAATTTGGCAAAATGATTTGTGATTTTATAAATGAAAGCAATAAGTAAGTATTTGAGCATGACTTGATAAAAGTTTGCTTAAGTATAATTTTATTAGAAAAGTAGTGATATATATGACTTGCGAAGGCATAGTGTGCGAAATAAAGGATAACAAAACCTATGTGTACGTGCCGAGGAAATCTGCGTGTGGCGGAAACTGTGCGTCATGTTCTGCCTGCTCGGAGAGAAAAAATAAAATAGAAGCCATAAATAATATTGGTGCCGTAAAAGGCGATAGAGTAACATTGTATATGCCAACTGCAAAGCTTATGGGATATGCGTTTTTTGTGTATCTGATGCCCGTGTTTTTGGTGCTATTATTAGTTACACTTTCCGATGCATATTTTAAATCACTCACAATAAATGTATCTGTGACGATAGCTTGTATCGTTATATGGCTGATTACAGTAAAGCTAATAAATAAAAAAGCAAAATTCAAAAATGAAATTATAAGTATAAATTAAAAAGGATTTTTTATAAGTGCCCCAAAAGTGTCTAACTTTTGGGGCACTTATCATTTTAGTAAGGCAGCCTCTTATTTTCCTAATATCAAAGCTTTAAAAAATCTTTCCAAGCTAAAATGAATTTTTCAGCCTTTTCTTTTGTTGAGCTTTCGGCAAAAATTCTAAGTAGCGGTTCTGTTCCGCTAAATCTGCATATTACAAATGAATTGTCATCAAAATATACCTTGCAACCATCCTGATAATTTACTCTTGAGATGTTGATACCAAAGCCAGGAAGCTTTTTATCGTTAAATACTATTTGCGATATTTCTGCTTTCTTTTCAGGTGCAAATCTAAGGTTTTCTTCTATCATTATGTAATTACCATATTTTTTATATAAATCTTCAAGCATTTCGGTAGGAGTTTTGCCTACTTTACTTATCATTTCTACAAACAGCGCAGCGGCATATACTGAATCTTTTCCGTGAATATGCCCACGTACAGTAAGACCTCCGCTTGATTCACCGCCAAGCACCGCATCTACTTCATCGATTTTTGATGATATATACTTAAAACCTACAGGTACCTCGTAGCATTTCTCACCAAAATCTTCTGCGATTTTGTCAAGAAGATGTGTTGTTGCCAGATTTCGTACTACAGGGCCTTTCCATCCTTTTTCTTCGTGAAGGTAGTAATAAAGAAGTGCAAGTGTTTCATTGGCATTTATGTATCTTCCGTTTGAATCAATTATTCCAAGTCGGTCACCGTCACCATCAACGGCTATGCCAAGGTCATATTTTCCATCTACTACATTTATTACAAGGTCCCTTAATGTTGATTCGGTAGGTGCAGGCATATAACCGCCAAAATATGCATCACGGTTACCGTTTATTAAGTCGACAGTACACCTTAGTGTATGAAGGATAACCATCAATGGGTATGATGACGAACCATGCATTGGGTTGAACAGTATTCTTGGACCTCTGTCTCTGATTGGCTTACTATCAATAAGCATTAGTATATCATCCATAAAGCTGTTAAATGGATTTTTTATGTATTCAACCATTCCTTCATTTACAGCGGTGTCAAAGTTTTTACATTTAATATCTTCTGCTTTTATATTTTCAATTATTTTTTCGAGTTCTTCAGTTGTTTCTACCTGAGCATCTCGACCTTCTTCAACTATTAGTTTGATTCCGTTATAGTTTGATGGATTATGCGATGCTGTTACCTCAAGCCCATAATGAAGCTCGTTGGTCTTTACATAATGCATTATAAGTGGAGTAGGAGCACTTCTGTTTAAAAATAATACCTTTACCCCATTACCGCTTAATACCTCTGCAATCCATTTTGCGGCACTATCTGACAAAAAACGTCTGTCATAACCTATTATTACAGGCTTTTCATCTTTTCCTTTGCCTTTTATATATACGCAAAGGGCCTGCGCTACCTTTTGAATATTGTCAGCATTGAAGTCTTTGCCAATTTCGGCTCTCCAACCGCCTGTTCCAAATTTAATCATCTTATCACCCTTTCAAATTTTGTGGGAAAGAATATTTTACTACACTTTACACGCTATGTAAATATAATTTTTTTATATTTTTGTTCTTATTTTGTATTTTTTAAATTATGTTTTAAAAAATTTGTGAAGTGATATAATTTAAATGGAAGGTTTATTGCTAATGTAGCGATAACTTGTATCATTATACGGCTAATCACAGTTAAGTTAATAAATTAATATGTAAAAATTCAAAAACGAAATCTTTTCCATAAAAAATATGTAGGGAACGACCTGTGGGTCGTTCTTTTTTGTAAGTCAATCACATCTGCAGGAAAGAGGCTTATTCATTCAGTTTTGTTTTCAAAACACATTTACAAAAGTAAGCTGTTCTTTCCTGAGCATATCAAGTGCAAGCATCTTGCAAAATTCTATCTCAGGAGCGGCATCTTCTTCATTTTCGTATCTTATTGCCTCGCGTATTTTTATCATACATTCTGCAATTTTGTTTGTGTCGGTGTGGTTGGATAGCATCAGCATAAGATAGCCTACGTCGTCCCACGATTTGCTTACCTTTTTGTATTCGACTTTTGCTTTTTCCCAGTCCTCGTCTTGTACATATTCCTTAAGCTCATCAAGGGATGCACACATATCATTTACCACGTTGCTTAAATAGTAGTAGTTCCCTGCAAATCCGCCAATCATTAGCGTAAGTATTGTTATGGCTATTATAAACGATTTCATTTTTTACCCTCTTTAAATTGCAAATCCATATTTCCTACAGTATCAACAGTCATTAAAAATACATCCTTTATTTTTTTGTTTTTAAGCTTTTTGTTTACCCATTTTAAGTCAAAACCCGATTTTTTAAGCTGACCCTTTCTAAGAACTCCATCGGCGATTATGATATACGGCATTTCTTCCTGAGTGGGATTAAGTCCTAAATCCTCGGCACTTACAGCTTTTTTTGCTGCTTTTGGTATTACTGATAACTCTCCGTTTGTTTCAAGCACTGCCAGATGAATATCTGAAATATTTACATAGTCACTCATTCTAAGCTCTTCCATTATGTCGTCAATGGTGTATCTTGACTTTTTCATTTCATCTTCTATAAGCTTTCCATCTTGTATGATAATGCTGGGTGTTCCTGAGATCATATTTCTTACGGTTTCACTTTTTAAACTTATAAACGAAAGCGTAATCTCTGATACTACAAGCGTAAGTATAGGTACAAGCCCATTCCATAAAGGAATTGCCGTATCACCCATAGGTACTGCTGCAAGGTCAGATATCATTATCGCCACCACCAGCTCTGTTGGCTGAAGCTCACCAATCTGTTTTTTACCCATAATACGCAGTGCAAAGATTACAAAAAGATACGAGATAATAGTACGTACAAATGTAATTATCAATATATCGACCCCTTTTTGTTTTATAAATGTATTTTTTGCTAAAAATACATAAATATACATTTTGATAATTGAATTTAAAACCTTGTTGTGTTAAAATAAAACATATCAAATTATGGAGGAAAATATCATGGCAAAAATATTAGACGGAAAAGCGGTATCGCAGAGAATAAAAGACGAACTAAAAGTCGAGGTTGAGAGCATCAAAGCTAAAGGAGTTAACCCGGGACTTGCAGTTGTAATAGTAGGGGACAACCCTGCATCAAGAGTGTATGTAAATTCAAAGAAAAAAGCTTGTGCAGAGATTGGCATAGCATCTTTTGAATATGCACTTGAAGAGAGCACAACCGAGGAAGAACTTTTAACACTTGTAAAAAAGCTAAACGATGACTCTACAGTAAATGGTATACTTGTACAGCTTCCGCTTCCAAAACATATAAACGAAGAAACAATTATAAACGCTATCACCCCCCAAAAGGATGTTGATGCATTCCACCCAGTAAACGTAGGTAAAATTATGATAGGTAACTTTGATTTCCTTCCATGCACACCTGCAGGCGTAATGGAGCTTATAAAGGAGTCAAATATCGACCTTGAAGGAAAAAAATGCGTTGTAGTAGGCAGAAGCAATATAGTAGGAAAACCACAGTCTATGCTACTACTTCACAAAAATGCCACTGTTACTATATGTCATTCAAGAACTAAAAATCTCAAAGAAGAATGCTTGCAGGCAGATGTGCTTGTAGTAGCAGTTGGAAGAGCAAATATGATTACAGGCGATATGATTAAGGAAGGTGCCGTTGTAATAGACGTTGGCATGAACAGACTTCCTGATAAAAAGCTTTGCGGTGATGTAGACTTTGAAAGTGCGTCAAAGGTTGCATCATATATCACACCTGTTCCTGGCGGAGTTGGACCTATGACCATAGCAACACTTATGAAGAACACTGTAACTGCTGCAAAAAAGGCAGGAAATTTAATATAAAAAATTGTATTGACTATGTATAAAATATTTGGTATAATAATGTTTACAATCTAAAAAAGAATTTTTTACATAGTATCAAGGAGCGGTTTTATGTTTAGTAAAGAAGTCGTTGTACAAAATCAGGTAGGATTGCATGCGCGTCCGGCTACATTTTTTATACAGAAAGCTAATGAATATAAGTCAAGTATCTGGGTTTCAAAGGATGAGAGAAAGGTTAATGCAAAGAGCCTTTTGGGGGTATTATCACTTGGTATCACCAGAGGAACTCCTATCATTATAGCTGCTGATGGTCCTGACCAGGAGGAAGCAGTAAATGGTCTTATAGAGCTTATATCAAAAAATTTTGTTGACGAACAGTAATTTATGACTTTATTATAGTTACACTTTAACTAGTGTAACTATTCTTTTTATCAGGAGAAAATGTATATGTTTGATTTTGAGTATGAACTTAAAAATCTGCCCGATAAAAGCGGCGTATATATAATGAAAAATATAGGCGGCGAGGTTATCTACGTCGGCAAAGCCAAAGTGCTTAAAAACAGAGTCAGACAGTATTTTAAGGGTAATAAGCATTCGCCAAAGGTTGAGGCAATGGTGAAAAATGTTGCGTCCTTTGAATATGTTATTACCGACTCGGAGTTTGAAGCACTTGTTTTGGAGTGCAATCTTATAAAAGAACACATGCCAAAGTACAATATCCTTTTGAAAGACGATAAGACATATCCGTTTATAAGGGTGTCATTAAATGAAATGTACCCAAGACTTACTATATCACGAAGCATAAAAAATGACGGTGCAAAGTATTTTGGGCCATATTCTAGTGCAATTCTAATCCGTGAGCTTATAGACCTTGTAAAGGATATTTTTAAGCTCAGAAGCTGTAATAAGATTTTCCCCCGTGATATAAATAAGGGGAGAACCTGCCTTTACTACCATATAGGCAAATGCCTTGGCGTATGCACAGGCGAGGTTGACGAGGGTATGTATAAAAATCTTGTAAGTGAAGTTTGTGACTTTTTAAACGGCAACACCTCGAAGATTGTTGCAACACTTAATGAGAAAATGAAAACAGCTTCGGAAAATCTTGATTTTGAACGTGCAGCATTTTACCGCGATAAATTAAAAAGTATAGAGCTTTTATCACAAAAGCAGAAAATCGTATCGTCAAATGGTCAGGATATCGACGCACTTGCTATGTCAAGCACGGATAAAACAAGCTGTGTACAGATTTTCTTTATCCGTTCTGGTAAGATTGTAGGTCGTGAGAACTATTTTATAGACAGAATAGAAGGACAGACAGAAACAGAAATACTTGGCGAATTTGTAAAACAATATTATGCCAAATCAACTTTTATTCCAAAGGAGCTTATGCTCGAGCTTGAAATAGAAGATATGGAATTTATCAGAAAATGGTTGTCGGAAATGGCAGGCAGAAGTGTAAATATCAAAATTCCACAGCGTGGCGAAAACCTTAAGCTTATAAATATGATAAAGACCAACGCAAAAAAAGCTCTTTATGAAAATGATACAAAAATGCTAAGGGACATTAGTTTCAAAAATAACGCTCTTTCGCAGCTTGCTAAAATTTTAGGTGTTAACACCATTATACACCGCATAGAAGCTTATGATATGTCAAATTTTGCAGGAAAAAACAACGTAGGTGCTATGGTTACATTTGTTGATGCAAAACCTTCTAAGAAAGATTACCGTAATTTTAAGATAAAATCGGTACAAGGAAGCGACGATTATGCTTGTATGAGAGAAGTGCTTACCAGACGCCTTTCAAACGCTAAAAGCGAGATTTCAAAGCTGGAAAATGGTGAAATAACAAAGGAAGAATTAAAGTTTGGAAATCTTCCTGATATTATACTGTTAGACGGCGGACAAGGTCACGTTAATGTTGGAAAAAAGGTAGTAGATATGCTGGGATTTTCAATTCCTGTATTTGGAATAGTAAAGGATGATAAGCATAAAACACGCGAGCTTGTGTCACCCGACGGAGAAATATATATAGAAAAGACAAGCGAGGCGTTCAGGCTAATTACCAATATTCAGGATGAAATGCACAGACGTGCTATTGATTATCAGGCAAAACTTGGCAAGAAATCAAGTCTTGAGTCGGAGCTTGAAAACATCGCAGGAGTGGGAGATACCCGTAGAAAAGCACTTTTAAGACATTTTAAATCACTAAATAAACTAAAAAGTGCAAGCGTAGAAGATATATTAAAGGTTAAATCCATCGACCAAAAAACCGCACAAAATATATATGAATATTTTAAAAGAGCTGACGAGTAAAGGCCACCACCAGATAAGGAAGTATTGTCCTGAAAATCGTTTTTTTGACGAATTGCTGTGTTGAAAAATGCACATATCCGTCAGGATTATGTGCATTTTTCGCCTTGAACTTCATTCAAAAAATTCGCTTTCAGGATGCATTGCAGTTTTGAAAATTAGATTTTTACATTTAGGCAAAGAACAAAAATCCCGTAATACTGACGT
>JAZQHR010000120.1:0-40552 GCA_045540695.1 Clostridia bacterium
TGTGGGAGTTTTGGGCACCGCAAGGCGGCGCATGGCGATAACCCGGAGGTCGTCGGTTCAAATCCGGCCCCTGCACCCACACTGAAATCCTACAGCCAAGTGGCTTGTGGGATTTTTATTATTTTTCGTCAAAATTACTAAATAGACGATTTGGTGTTTATTTGGTGTTTATTGCTTGAAAAATTCCATTTTAACACATAAAAAGGAGCTGATAAAATGAAGAAGAAAAAAGAAAAACCAAACGTTGAATATGTATCTGATGAACGTTTTGTAGAAGAAGTTAAGGAAAATATACCAATCCCTCGTGATGTATGGAAAAGCCTTTTTGGCGATATGCCATATCCCGAAGAAAGATACAAAAACAACTAATACCACCCTACTAATCAAAGTAAGGTGGTATGTTTATGCTCGTTTGTTTAATATATCCTGCAATGTATCAGCTGCCATTTCATCAGCGGTTTTTATCGCATGAGCGTATATTTTTGTAGTGGTGTTTGTGTTTGCATGTCCTAGACGATTTGCAACAGTAGTAAGGTTTACACCATTTGCGATTAGTAGTGTTGCATTTGTGTGTCGTAGCGAATGTATGCTGACATCGGGCATATCGTGTTTCTTTACAAAGCTTCTAAACCAACCCGAAAGAGTATCAGGGTGTATAGGCTTACCATTCCACGCGGTAAATATATACCCGGTATCTTCCCATCTGTCGCCTATTTTTATTCTGTCGGTATTCTGTTGCATTCTGTGTGATTTTAGTAACGATATAACCATATCAGATACTTTTATTACTCGTTGAGAACTATAATTCTTTGTTGAATCCTCAAAAATACCTTTTCCTGGAAGATATAAGCTTGTGCGTTGAATGTTTATTATTCTATTTTTAAAATCAATATCGGTCCATTTTAAGCCACACAATTCGCCTCTTCTCATTCCGGTATATACAAGAACCATTATCATAGTTTTATATTGTGCCGGCTCTGTCTGCAGGCGCTCAAATAATACTGCGGTTTGCTCATCGTCTAAATATCTTGCTTCTTTACTTTCTACCTTTGGCGGTTTTACCCTGTCGCATGGGTTGGAAAATATAAGCTGCCATTGTACTGCAGTACTTAAGATTGACGAAATAAGTCGGTGATGATGTAATATCGTTTTATCTGATAACTTTTTGTTTTCGCTTATAGACGGTTTGAAAAGAGTGTCGAGAGGAATGTTTAAAGTTGTAGCTATAGACGATGCCGTTTTGATATTTACTGTTTCACCTCTGCATACCGCACGAATTGTAGATTGTGATACTCCCGAGAGTTCTGAAAACTTTACCTTGGTTATTTTTCTGTCTTTAAGTATTTTATTTAAATCATCATTCAGCAAATGTTTTTCACTGTTTTTCGCGCCGCTTTCGGCAAGTTTATCGTAGAACTGTAACAAATGAATTGGCTGTAGTTTTTCAAGCCTTATGTGTCCTATAGCTTCATTTACTCGTACAAGCAATTCTTTATATCTTACAATGGTAGTTGCTTTTAACTGCTTTTCGGCATAATCCTCTATCCATTGTTTGGCAAAATCAGCAAATTTAATCTTACCGTCTAAGCATAAACCCTTTGCACATTGTTCTTCGAATAATACAACCTGACGTTTTATTTCTTTTTCTATCTGCTTAGGTGTCATACCAGGCTCAGGCTTCCAAGTCATTGTTTTACGTATTTGTTTGTGGTTGGTATCATAACCGCATGATGCCGTTATCTTGTATGTGTTACCTCTCTTTTGTACCGTTGCCATTGTTATTCACCTTCTTTACATAGGAAGTTCATCGTTAGATTTTATATTGAAACTTGGAATCGCTTCATCAAAAGGGTCTATCAATACATCTGATAATTTTTTTAATGTTTTCGTCTTCCATAATCCATATACTTCCTCATCTATTGTTTCGTTTTCGTATAATTCCTTCATTTTTTTCCAATCTGTCAAGAAATCTTCCATAGGATTTCTTTTGTAAAAGTCAGAGTGCTCATAAAAACCAATATATATACAACTACCTAGTTCATTATATTCGTAATCAACTGTCAATCTAAGAGAATTATCAATAGTAAACAACACATTGGCTACATCTGCATAATTAGTTAACTTTACATGTAATTCGCCAGATAAACCACTTAGCCAATCAACAGACACGTTCAACGCATTTGCGATTTTTATCAATATTGTTAGCGCTGGACTTTTGGCTCCTTGTTCATATGCAGAAATAGTCGCAGCTGTCACGTCTGCAAGTTCAGCCAATTCTTTTTGTGACATGTTTAATTTAGTTCTAGCCGAACGCAATCGAATCGAGAAAAGACTTAAATCTTCATTTAGATTTTTCATATAAAAACACCTCTTTTTGTTTATGATACCACATTTTTTTGTTTGTGTCAACAACAACATATTTTTCGGGTTTAGTATTTTATATATATAATTTAGAATATATTTATAAAATAGTTGACTTATTTACCGAAATTTGTTATACTCAATACAACAACAAAACAAAAAGTGCTAAAGAGGTGAATTTATGAAGAACAAAGACGTAAGAGAAAAAGCAAAAGAATGTGGCGTACATCTTTGGCAAATTGCCGAAGCATTAGGCATTAACGATGGTAATTTTTCGCGAAAGCTTCGTCACGAATTACCTGATGAGGAAAAAACAAAGATTTTTAAAATCATAGACGAACTAAAGAGGGGGTAAATGTATGGTACCAAGAATGCGAACTATAAAAGAATGTATGGAAGAATTAAAGCAAATCGACCCGAATACTGCGATTAGAGAGTATTTTGTAAGAGATTTGGTAAATAGTAATGCAATCCCTACTGTACGCGCAGGTCGCAAGATACTTATAAATTTTGACGGATTATTGCAGTACCTAAATAATCCCGGAAACGTGCAGGGGGTTGGAAAGTGATGGCTAATCCCCAACTAGAAAATGGTTATACCAAAATATCAAATGAACTGCTAGAAGCAATTATATCCACGCATTTAAGCAATGCACAAGCAAGTGTATTACTTGCCATTATAAGAAATACATACGGATTTGGCAAAAAAGCAGCAGAAATGTCAGTTAGTTATTTAGCCAACGCAACAAATAATTCGTCTAGAACAGTAGCAAGAGCGCTTAAAGATTTAACCATTAAAAATATTGTCAAAATTAGCGGCCAAGGAAAACGAAAAGCAAACATTTTAGAATTAAATAAAGATTACGAAAAATGGGTTGATTTTTCCGCATCGACTACTGACAAAATTGACACTGACAAAAATGACATAGGTCAAAATTGTCATATGACAGAAATGTCAATAGAACCTATGACAAAAATGACAACAGTACCTATGACAGAAATGACATACAAAAAAGAAATAAATAAAAAAAGAATTAAAGAAAATATATATAGTCAACAAGTTGTTGACGAATACCATAAAATTTGTATTTCTTTTCCACATCTAAAGGGCATATCTGATAAACGTGAAAAGGGTATTGAAAAACTGCAGAAAAAGGGGATTGATTTTACGGTCCTATTTACCAAAGCTGAAACAAGTGATTTTTTATCCGGGCGAAGCGGTGACAAATGGCGTTGCAATTTTGATTGGCTTATGAATTATAACAACGCTTTAAAAGTGATTGAAGGTACATACGATAACAAACCATGCAATAGTGCTTCATCGTCTACGGATAAAACAATCGACCTGGAAGAAAGAGCAAAACGCGCAGGGTTCGATGATGTGGAAGAATATAAAAAGCACGTAGACGCTAAAAGAAACAGTTAAGAGGTGAAATGCTATGGCTTATGAATTTAACCCAAACGATGTATACGACTTTGCAAATACCATTAGTGCAGAAACAAAAGAAAAGGGCAATGAGTTATTTTTCAAATACTGCCCTTATTGCCATGGTAACGGAAGCAATAAGCGTGATAAAGAAACGTTCAGCATAAACCTTTTAAACGGAACGTTCAAATGCTTTAGGGCAAGTTGTGGAAAACAAGGGCATTTTGTAGAGCTATGCAGGGATTTTGGTTACGCATTGGATTTTGGTGAGGTAAGACAATACCGACAATTACATCAGCCAAAGGAAATAACCGTTCGGGACAGCGCTATCGAATATTTAAATAGCCGTGGCATATCTAAACAAACTGCAGAAAAATACAAAATAACGTCTATGAAAAGCAATAACAGCATTTTAGTATTTCCTTTCTATGACGAGAACAATGTTTTGACTTTTATAAAATATCGAAATACGAATTATAACGGTACCGGCAATAAAGAGTGGTGCGAGAAGGACACAAAACCAATACTTTTTGGTATGGCTCAGTGTACCGATTTTGATACACTCATCATAACCGAAGGACAGATTGACAGTTTGAGCATTGCAGAATGTGGCATAAATAATGCCGTTTCCGTTCCCACCGGTGCAATGGGTTTTACCTGGTTAACGAATGTATGGGAATGGATAAATAAGTTTAAAACTGTCATTGTATTCGGCGATTGGGAAAAAGGCAAAATGACATTGCTTGATACAATTAAAAAGCGTCTATCGTGCAAAATATTAGCCGTAAGGCAAGAAGACTATCTAGGTGAAAAGGATGCAAACGACATTCTTCGCAAATATGGTACGAAAGCAATTAAAACGGCTATACAAAATGCAGAAGCTCCAAAACTTGCAAATGTGCAAGAGCTTTCAAATGTGGAAAGCATTGATATAAACAATTTGCCTATGATTAAAACCAACATTCCCGAGGTTGACAGAATTATCGGCGGTCTGATAATGGGACAAGTTGTTTTATTAAGTGGCAAAAGAGGAAACGGAAAGAGTACATTTATGTCGCAGCTGATAGCTGATGCGCTTGACCAAGGCGAAACAGTTTTTGTATATTCGGGCGAACTTGCAAATTACCATTTCAAACGTTGGCTTGATTATCAGCTTGCAGGCAAAGAGCGCCTGCAGGAGCAGAAAAACAAATTTGGTGATATCGTCTATTCATTAAGCGATACCATCATAAAGCAAATAAACAAGTGGTATAAAGGCAGGGCATACATATACGATAGCGGATATATCCCAGAAGAAGACAAAGAATGTGAAACGCTTATAGAAACCATCGAGAAGGTTATACGGCAATACGATGCAAGGCTCATATGCATTGACAACCTTATGACCGCTATGGACCGGGAAGATGGAACGGATTTGTACAGAGCACAAAGTAAATTTGTAGGAGAACTCAAAAAAATTGCGGTAAGGCATAATGTGGCCGTTATACTCGTAGCACATCCAAGGAAAAGCAATTCGGGATTTGAAAATGACGATGTATCAGGAACGGCAGATATAACAAACAAAGCGGATGTTGTTATGAGTTACAGTCGTGATGATGTTATAGACGGTTACGATGGAAAGCTGCTTATAACCAAAAACAGATTATTCGGTAAATATGCCGTAGGCGATAATGCGATAAATTTATATTATTCGCCTGCAACCAAACGCATAACATCGGAACAATCGCAAGTTTGTAAGAAATACGGATGGGAAACTATGTGGGATAAAGAAATAGACGCTATGGTCGATAGATTTTAAAAGTCTTATGTGAGGTAACACAATGGCACGAAAAAAAGTAAAACAGTACGAAGCAGAAAAGGCACGCATACAGCAGCTTAATTTACCGCCAAAGGAATATGAAAGGCAGATAAGACAGCTAGCAATTAAGCTTAAAATATAGACGCTGGTTTGTAAAAGTTCGTAACTAAAAACAGTACCTCAAAAGTACCGCAAATGTACACCAAAATCGTCTATAAAAAAGTACAACAAAGGTACAACAAAAGTACAACAAAAATGCGTAAAAATAAATCTTTTCTAAAAATGCAATTGGGACAACATTGGGACAACATTGGGACAAAAAACAGCGAAAATAATCGTCTGTGCACACAACAAAAACACAACAAAAACACATCAAAAATGCGTAAAAATAAATCTTTTCTAAAAATGCAATTGGGACACCATTGGGACAAAAAACGGCAGAAAAAATATCAAACTTTGTTGTAAACAATTAAAATATGCAACAAAATAGCAACAAAATGGCAACAAAAAAGTTGTTAAATTTTTTATTTCACCAGGAAGCAAAATGGAAGCAAATGTGCATCAAAAAACAGCAAAAATTTTTCTGTTGTCTACACAACAAAATCACATCAAAAACACAACAAAAAACGGCAAATTTTTTTTGATAACTATAAATCGTCTATAAAGCCAACAAACTTAAAAAGGATGTTGGTATGGAAGAATTATATAATAAACACAAAAAGCTTATATACAAAGTCTGTAGCAAGTACGCGGACAAAAACCACACGATTGATGATTTAATGCAAGAATCGTATTTTGCACTTGTAAAAGCTATAGACGCTTATGGTGCATCAGATAAAACGTGCGAGTTCACCACATATCTTGTTAAATCACTAGAGTGGCATTTTATACGTCTAAAAAGCAAAAAATACAACTCTAACGAGATTTGCGTATTGGATAGTCCTGTTTCTAATCAAGCTGAAGGTGAAGCGACAAACGTAGATTTTTTAGTTGATGAAGGTGCAGAATTTGAGGACGATGTCATTGAAGATTATGATAAAGGCAAAATATTTGATGTGGCAAAAGAAATAATCGAGAACGAAAGGCAATCACAACTTGATAAAAGTATTGATTATGCAGAGCCGTTAATTTTGCATTATAAATATGGCTTGACATATAAGCAAATATCAGAGCGTCTATCCATTGGTTATGGAACTGCAGAACAGAGGGTAAAAAAGGCACTAAAAACATTAAAACGTCATTCGCACCATGGTAAACTAGCTGAATATTGTGAAAATTACATATCAGGGAGTTACCGACATAATTCATTAAATCACTTTCGAAATAGTGGCTTAAGTTCTGTGGAATGGGCGGTTAATAAAATAATGAACTATGAAAACAGAGAAAATAAAGGCAAAAAATATAGACGATAGATACCTACCGTCTACACAATTGACACATTTATAATTCTATGCTATAATTTTTATAAGCTTTATAGCTATTTATAGTTCGCATTGAGAATATCCCCTCTTGACGTATTTTCCGTTTTGAGAGGATATTTTCTTTTAAACTGCAACTTGCTTAAGTTCATCTATAAATGCCTTGCAACTCTCCATTTTTAGTTGCATAGCATATATAAATCCATTGATGAACCCTTGTTCTTCATGCAATGCTTCGCTGCGAGCTATTATATCGTCTATATTAAACCAATCTTTGTGCCCTGATTTTTGAAGCGGCTCAATAACTTTCTCAGATACAACGTGTACTGCATCTATAACATCATCAAACTCAACCTTTTCTTCTCTGTATTCGATAGAACACAAAAGCTCTCTGATATTTTCAAAATCTGTAGTTTTCATTTTGTCATCCCCTTCCTTTATGCTACTGTAAATCGTTTTGTAGTGGTCTGTTTTAAGTATTGGTTATACAAATCAAGATGTCTTTCTTTAAACGCTGACAAGTCAAATTTATTGCTTTTTACAACATTCCAACGTGCTTTATATTCGTTGGTGGTTAACTCGTCTTTTCCCTGCAGAACCATTTCCATTTTTATTTGGTCTTGGATAGTGGTGATTTCTGCTTTTAATTCCTCTTCCATTCTCTGCAATTCCTTTAATTCTTTAAATAGCTTTTCTAGTTCGATTTTTGTCATTTAAACGACCCTTTCTTTTATTGGTGTAATTTCTTGTAAACACATTTCTAGTTGCTCACAATTCGATTTTAAGCTTTCTAGCTCATATTCATCGTCTATGCCCACATCAAGCAGATAATTTATATCGCTTATCAGTAGCAAGAGTGCTGCGAGCGTTTCAGCTTTTATTAAATGCATTGGTCCAGGCTCCTTTCTTAAAGTTTTTATATATGTAATCCCTTTCGGGTAATTACCGACTATGCATTGTTTACTTTTTTCAACCGATAGAAACAAGCTAAAGAAAACGGTTATATATAATCCCTTATGGGTTTTTATCTAGTGTATGGTTTGTCTTTTTGTATCGAAGAAAACCAACTAAAAGAAACGATTTTGTGTTTGGCTCTGTATCAACCTTACAAGATTATTATACTACTTGTACAAGTATATGTCAATGTACAGATTGCACAAAGTTGTACAAGTATATTTGTGTATTTTGTATACTTGACCAAGTATATCGTATGTGTTATAATAGTATTGTCAGTAAGGGGAACGGCGGTTGTTTCCAGCACCTACCGAAAAGGGGGTGTTTGTTTGGATTATACGAATGAGATATTTACAATAATAATTATTGTTTTACTTATAGAACTAATCAAGAACATAAAGAAATAACCGCCCTTCTGCAAAAGGACGGTTATAAATAAAAATAATCGTTATTGCGGAAACAACTAGTGTGTTCCCCTTCTGATGTTATTATAGCATTTATATATTTTTAAGTCAAGGGGGTGTTTATATGTCTGAAGGCAAAGCAGCAACTAGGGCAAAAAACAAATACAACTCAAAGAACTATGACGATTTAAGAATAGTGGTCCCAAAGGGCAAAAAACAGATTATAAAGGATTTTGCGGATAGTCAAGGTAAATCGTTGAACGGATTTGTAAACGAAGCCATAGACGAAAAAATGAGCCGAGAAGGCGAAAAATAACCGCCTGCGCCAACAGAGCGGAAATATGGTACGGCAATACCATACGATGGTGCGTAAGATATAAACGGAATGGTGGTGATACTATGGAAAAAGATTTAAGAGTTATCAATATGGATGATTGTCCAAAGACCGATAACCCAATTAAAAGAGGCGATTGTTCCGGATGCGAATTTTACGAGGGTTTTGAAATGTGGAAGGAAATGCCATGTATAAATTGTTCATATTATTCAAAATCAAATGATGATTGACTTTAACACCAAAATATGTTATGATATTTATAACCTAAAATTAAAAAAGTGCGCGATTGCCGTTACAGCTGTTAATTCAGATGTGGCGGCAGTTGTATTTTATAGACGATGATTGACAATTTAAAGATTTTTGATATAATAAAAACGAGGAAGTAAACTAATTAAGCAGTTTCCTTCGGCTGATAAGTAATGTATAAACAGAACAAACCACCTATGGACGTAGGTGGTTTGTTTCTTTATTGTGAAAATTATATTTCAATGGATAAGGTATAATGAATATTCCCTGTATTCCTGAAATACTTGTGGTAACATCTATTTGAAAATGTTCATAAACTATCATATATTCGCATAAATACGCACAAATAATACATTTTACCGAACGAAACTGTACAAAACTGAACAAAAATGAATATAATTACACAATAAATTGCATATTTGTTTTATTCAAATTGTACAAAAGTGTATTTTCCTTATACTTTTTGAACGCAAAATCTTGCATTTTTGCGAAAATGTTGTATAATTTAAGTACAGAGGTTCATATTATTAACTGTGAACCATTGTAAGCGTAGTTCACAAACGTCACTTGAGGGCGTTTAGAACTGTGAAGCAAGCCGTCGGTCTGTCTTCGGTAGCTTGTGGAGTTCTATGGAGGGTTGTGCAATAACCACGGGACAGATAGGCGTATGCCGAAAGAAAATGCTCCGCATTAAGCCTTGATTTTTCAAGGCTTTTTGTGTATATAATAGATTTTTACGGAGTAACTATGGACAAACTTTATGAATCCGCTATAGCATTTAATAAATTAATAAAAAGCAAATACTCTTTGCACCTAGGTAGTAAAGGAAAGTGCATACAAATAAATGTATCATTCAAGGAAGAAAACTTTCATCACATTATAGGATTACAAAAATTAAGTGATTTAGATACTCTTAATGCTGCAAAGAGCAAGAAAAGAATTTTCGAGTTAATTCTTAATAAAGAAATCACTCTTGCCGATATAGAAAAGAGTTGTTTTTTCTATGAAATAGCCAATAGAATACAATATTCAAGTAAACTTGAACAACTATTTGATAGTAACGACTTTGTAATTAGATTCAACAAAATCAAATCAAAGTCGAGCATAGACGCTGATTATTTAATAACAGCCGAAATAGATGATGTGACTTTACATATATTTCTTAAATCTCAAGAAGCTAATGAATTTTACATAAGGTCATTCTTTACTTGCGCTAAAGACAATACTACATACATAAACGGTCAAAAGAAATATAAAGTAATTAAAAAGGTTAAAATTTCGGACGGAAAAGAAACCGTACTAATCGATAATATGGTGTGAAGCAACAATCGTTATACCTTGTTATAATCTTGCTATTTTTCAAATAAAATTTTGGTGTTTATTTGGTGTTTGTTTATACTAGCAAACACCAATTTTTATTAAATGATACAAAATGAATTTTTTATAAAACCGCACAACAAAGCCATTTACGGCATAGTACAAAACGACAACAAACATTGTTTTTCACACTCATAACCCGGAGGTCGTCGGTTCAAATCCGGCCCCTGCACCCAAAAAAATTCCTTGGACTTTTGGTCCGAGGAATTTTTTGTTGTAAGCGGATTGAATTTTGAGCGAAGCAACACCGGGTTATGGGCCCGACGGGCGAATAACTTGCTTTAGAGCCGACCGCCGCCGGTGGCGGAAGAAGGGAGGCGAAAAAGGGGCAGTGGTCAAAATATCGCGGCACAAAGAAATGTGTCGCAAGATATTTTGGGAACCACAACCCGTAAGGTCGTCGCATCATACCGGCCCCTGCACCCAAAGAAACAGAACGATTTAGATGACATTCTAAGTTGTTCTGTTTTTTTATACACAAAAGTATGTATTATAAAGTCTTGAAATGTTGACAAAACTATGTTATAATATTTATGCTACACTCTAAATTAAAATGGAGTTATTCTATTTTCTTATATTTCCTTACATAAAAATACATTGGAGAAGTACGCTAATGATAAAAGCGTACTATCTGGTAAAACTTCTCTATGTAAGATGTAAGTGATATAAGAGTGTAGCAACCTTATACCAGACTTGTGCGTTTTTCGGTGCATAGTTCTGGAATAGGAACTATGCACTTTTTTATATTTATTAACATTGGGAAAGGAATGGTTATTCTTATGAAAAAAACAATTTTATCGCTACTTTTATGTATTACAATGTTTGTAGGATTTATTCCACAAGCTACCTATGCTCAAACGGCACGAGATACTTCGTTTGAAGAAAAATTAGCCGCCGATTTAAAACAACTTGGTTTGTTTAAAGGTGTATCAGACACTAATTTTGACCTCAATCGTGAACCTACAAGGGTTGAGGCTCTTGTTATGCTTATCAGAGTGTTAGGCAAAGAGAACACTGCATTAAACAGCAACAGCAACCATCCTTTTGTAGACGTTCCGGATTGGGCTGATAAATATGTTGGATATGCCTATGAAAATGGATTAACGAAAGGGACATCTTCTACAACATTTGGAGTTGAAAATGCAAGTTCAGCAATGTATATAACTTTTATCTTGCGAGCGTTAGGATATTCTGATACAGATGGAATCGACTTCGCATGGGATAATCCTTATACTCTTGCAAAGAAAATCAACATTATGCCAAGTTCTGTGGATATTGATAACTTTTGGAGGGCAGATGCGGTAGCTATATCACACGCAGCGCTTTCTGTAACATTGAAAAACTCCGAACAAACATTGGCTGAGAAACTTATATCAGCTGGGGTTTTTTCGAAAAATCAATATGACACTTACTACGGCGATTCTTTTGAAGATAATATAGAAGATAATAAAAAAGAACTCTCTGCCGAACAAATTTACGAAAAATGTTCGTCAGCGGTATTTTATATAGAGGTATACAATTCATTTGGTGAAATGACAGCTTCCGGCAGTGGTTTCTTTATTGACAATAATGGAACTGCTATTACAAATTACCATGTTATCAACGGTTGCTATTCTGCCAAAATTACACTTTCTGACGAGAAAAAAACACATGATATAATGGGTGTGTACGACTTTGATGAAAACGAAGATTGGGCTATAATTGATACTGGTGTAAAAAATTCAAACTATTTAGAAATAGGCGCCTCTTCGACGGTAGTTGGAGGTGCAACTGTTTTTGCAATAGGCAGTCCGCTGGGACTACAAAATACAATTTCGCAAGGATTGATTTCTAATCCGCAGAGAACAGAAGAAAATGTATCTTACATACAAACAAGTGCTGCTATATCATCAGGCAGTAGCGGCGGGGCTTTACTTAATAAATACGGGGAAGTTATTGGTGTTACATCAGCTTCTTATATTGATGGACAGAATTTGAATTTAGCACTACCTATGTCCTATATTCCTCTTGCGGATAACAAATATTCTAATTCGTTTATATCTGTTGTTACTGGTAATAAAAATTCTAAGATAAAAGCATATAATGCTTTTTCAGTTGTTCCAGATTTTGGGGCGTACAATGCAGTTCCGGTATATTCAGAGACTTCATCGGGAAATACGGTGACATATTATTATTCGCACGAGGATTTGAAAAAAGCAGATACATACACATATTCAATTAATTTGTATTGTAAAGTTTTAAAAGAATGGGGATTCGCACTAGCATCAGATAATTTTTATGAATACCTTTTAGTAAACACAACAGGAACATACAGTGTTATTTATAATGTATTTGCCGAAAAAAATGGAGTTAAATGTACTGCGATTACTTTAAGTTTAAATCAAGGTAAAAAGGTAGAAGCTTTTAAAGAAGCTTCAGCAGTTCCGGATTTTGGTCATTACTTTGGTGTAAATGGAAAAGTTAACACAAGTTCAGTAGCTTCAATTCAATGGATCTCTTATTACTATAATGTTGCTGATTTATATGATAACGGGCATGATAATTTCTTTGAAGTATATGCTGATTTGTTAGAAGATTGGGGATTTATATACGATGGTAAAGGTGAAAATAATATTTACAGATTTGAGAATTCCGTAAAGAACCAAACCATCAATTTTTCAGCAAATGATGGGGTAGTTGTTTTGCATGTCATTATATGGTAACGCAAGCATAAAAAGTATCGATGAAATTAAAACGCTTGAGTTAAAATTAACACTATATGATGAGAATTTTTCAAATGCCATATTAACAACCGATAATATTGTAATAAATTTAGATTAAATATACTTTTTAAACTGTATCTAAACCATTCGGCTCTTCCAAAAAAATTCCTTGGACTTTTGTCCGAGGAATTTTTTGTTGTAAGCGGATTTAATTTAAAAAGAATATGTTCACATTGTTGTAAGAATTGGCACGATAGGACTTATGCCCCCAAATTGCAAGTGTGGTTTTTTTAATCCGTATATGTTTTGGGTGGCGTAAAGTCATTTGCTGTTTCTTCAAACTTTTTTATTTTGGCTTTAAGCTTGGCAATTTCAAAACGCAAGTTATCTTTGTTATACAGCATATATGGCAGATGATTGACAATATGATTGACGCTACTGTCAACGCTGTATATTAACTTATAAATTTTACCCATTTCTTCGGTAACCGGTAATGAATCGTACTTGTCAAACTCCATGTTTGTGCCTCCTAAATACAAAAATGCGCCAGCAACACGGCTGACGCATTGCATAACGTAGTTCTAGATTATGTTTGCAACAAAATTCATTTTCTCTTTACTATACAAAAGTAGAAATGACAATCTAGACTAACATATATGCCTAATGTTAGCCTACCTTTGTATAAGTAAAAATATGAATTTCGTTGCAATAAATATTTTATCATATTAGATGTGGTAAGTCAAATATCTTTTGTTATATGCATTTAAAAAACATATTTTCGATTTATACCACAAAAAAATCCCGTAATACTTACGCATTACAGGATTTTTATTCTTTGTTTAAATTATAACACTTTTACTTACCGCCGAGGAAGCATTGTGTCCAGATGTATACTCCGTTATACGGAATAATACCTATACCTATAAAATGAAAATCTTCTGACAAAATGTTTGCTCGGTGTCCCGGAGAATTCATCCACGCTTCCATTACCTCTTCAGGTGATGTCTGACCTTTTGCTATGTTTTCGCCAACAGCATTGAATGAATAAATACCATGTCTTTTAACACGGTCAGCAGGTGTTTCGCCATCCGGATTTATGTGGTCAAAGAAGTTACGTACATGCATATCCTTGCAGTGCTCTATAGCGGCGTTTCTAAGACCTAGAGAATCGTGCCAATATAACTTTCTTAAACCGACTTTCTGTCGTTCTTCGTTTACAAGACGTAATAGTTCCTGCTCCATTTCGTAAAGCTCAGATTCGTTGGTTATGCTTTCGTCAATCTTTTCCATAGCTTCATCACGACGCAAGAAATCCTCATAAGGATCTTCTGTGTCAGGTGTATATAGAGGCTCATCCACTGCCTTTGGCGGATTTCCATCCTCGGTAAATACTGCACATACAGTTACGTCCTCGTTTGGCATAGTAATCATACCTGTCGGATCGGTAGGGTCGATTAGCTTGCCTGCTGTTGTTGTCCATTTTATAAATGCTGATTCAGTACCAGGAAGAATGTATATAGGAACATTTTCACCTGCTCCGTATTTTCCTGATGTATCTCTGATACCGCCACAACCTGTCATGGTTACAGTAAGCTGATACATAAGTCTGTTACCATTTTCGTCGTAGCTTATATAATTTTCTTCTTCCTCTTCTGCATAAGCGTTATCAGACTTTTCGCAAACCGCTCTTATTGTTGCATATCCTTCAGTTACTGTAAATATAGTTGATGGGGCATATTCATCTTCAAAATATCCATGTCCGTCCAAATCCCATTTTACAAATCTATATCCCTTTTTCGGGGTGGCTTTAAGTGTTATTGTAGAATTTTCAAGGTATGTTTTGCTCATTTCATCAGCATTTTCAACAGTAACTTCTTGGTTGTAACCCAAAACCTCAACCTTGTGAAGATTTCTGCTGAAAGCCGCGTGTACTAAAACGGCAACATCGCCACGAGTTATATAATCTCCTCTTTTGGATTTTACTTTTTCGGTAAAGTATTCATTTTCTGCTACATCAATGTACCCCTGTGCCCAATCGTTAGGGTTATCCTTTACCAGGTGCTGTAAGCCTATCGCACATACAACCATTTTGACAGCTTCTTCGAAGCGGACATTGTTTTCAGGCATAAAAATGCCATTACCATATCCGTTTATAATACCCTTAAGCGATGCAAGCTGTATATATCCCGATGCCCAGTGTGAACCCGGAACATCGCTAAATTCATTTTCAACACCCGCGTATGATTTTGCAATATCTTCCTCGCCCAAGGCTCTGCATATAAATGTCGCCATTTCGGCTCTTGTGACGTTTCTTTCTGCACCAAAGGTGTTATCACTATATCCGCTAACTATTCCTGCTTCATAAAGTGTTTTTGCGGCAATTCCATAGTAGTCAGCATAAGTTACATCGTCAAAATAATACTGACCACCATCTGCAAATACTGTAATAGTAGATGTGATAATAAGTACTGTTATTAAAAATAATGCTAATACTTTTTTCATTGTTTACCCTCCAAATTACCATTATATAGTAATTATATCAATAACTACTATAAAAAGTCAATAAAAACCCGTCACTGTTACCGATAGGTGACGGGTTTTTTAAAATTAAAAATTTATCCAACTATGAAGTTTCCAGTTACCATTTGTGTATTCATAAATCGATATCGTACAGTTATTACAGCATATTTGTCTGGCTGAAACATTTGTATCAAGTACAATCCCGAGCATTTCACGAAGCCAACCTGCATGACAAAATACCGCTACGTTTTCGCAGTCTAACGTTTCGAGTTTCTCCTGTATAAATCTTTTTACACGCTCGCGAAATACTGCATGTGTTTCTCCGTCCCATTTATCATAGCCAAATTCACGCATGTATTTTATATCTTCGTCGCTTGAATCTGCAAAACGAGTGCCCTCAAGCGAACCAAAGTTTCTTTCCCTTAAAATCTCATTGATTTCGTATTTGTCTGGGTTAATTGCAGTTTTCATAGTATTGATAGCCCTTTGAAGGTCGCTTGAATATATTTTGTCAAATGAGATGCCTTCAAGAAATTTTCCTGCTTTTTTTGCATCTGCTATACCTTTCTCAGTAAGCTGTACATCATCCCATCCCGAACGTACGTTCTTTATGTTGTTTTCGCTTTCGCCATGTCGTATTACGTATACTCTCATATTTGACCTCCGTTTTTGTAGAAATATTTTTTGCATACAATAGACATCTGCTCCGTATAATGAGAAGATGTCTATATGCTTTATATATTACTGTAATGACTGTGTTTCAATATCCGTTTTTCTGATTTCGCTACGTTTGATTTTGCCGTTAAACGTCTTAGGAAGTGCATCTACATACTCAACTACACGTGGGTATTTATAAGGTGCAGTGTTGTCCTTGACATATTTCTGTAGTTCTTTTGTAAGCTCATCAGAAGGAGTAAATCCGTCTGATAACACAATAGTAGCTTTTACCGCAAAACCTCTGATTGGGTCAGGAACTCCGGTTACCGCAACCTCTTTTACTGCATCGTGTTCAAGCAGTACGCTTTCAATCTCAAAAGGTCCAATACGATAGCCTGACGATTTGATAACATCATCGTTTCTGCCGACATATCTGAACATTCCCTGTTCATCGCGGTATGCAGTATCGCCTGTGTGGTAGAAACCGTCATGAAGCGATTTTGCAGTGTCCTCTTTGCTGAAGTTGTATGTAACAAGTAGTCCGCAAGAACGTCTTTCCTGACTAAGTACCCTAATACAGATTTCGCCTGTAGCTCCTCTAGGGCAAGATTCCTCTTTGTCATCAAGGATATGAACATCATAACCCGGTACGGGGAAGCCGATAGCACCAGGTACAGGCTCTGACCAAGGGTAGATAGTAGCAATACAAACAGTAGTTTCTGTCTGTCCAAATCCCTCGTAAATCTTAAGACCTGTAGCATCCATCCACTTATTGTAGATTTCAGGGTTTAGTGCTTCACCTGCTGTACAGCAATGTGTGAGCTTTGAAAGGTCGTATTTTGTAACGTCATTTTCAAGAATCATTCTATACATAGTAGGTGGTGCACAGAATGTAGTTACTTCGTACTTTTCAAGCTTTTCAAGGATATCTGCTCCACTGAATTTCTGGAAATCATATACAAGTACGGCACTTTCGCCAAACCATTGACCGTATAGCTTACCCCAAAGTGATTTTAGCCAGCCTGTGTCGGAAATGGTAAAGTGCAGACCACCGTCAACCACTCTGTGCCAGAATACACCTGTCATAATATGACCTAATGGGTATTTAAAATCATGTGTGATGATTTTTGGATAACCCGATGTACCTGATGAGAAGGACATAAGCATTGTGTCGTTTACTGTAGTTGCCATCTCGCCTGTAGGTCGTTCGAACACTTCGTTTGCCATTTCAAAGCCCTGTTCAAAGTCAATCCAGTCAGGACCTGCATTTTTGTGTCCTGTAACGAATTTCTTTTCAACAGTTTCGTATTTGCCTTCGCCTTCGTCGAAATATTCTGTAGCCATTTCGTCACCGGTGATAACTACTGCTTTGATTTTACCTGCGTTACATCTGTAAACGTAGTCTTTAGCTTTTAGCTGATGTGTAGCCTGAACAACAACCGCACCGATTTTGTGAAGACCAAGGATACAGAACCAGAAATAATAACTTCTCTTTAGTACCAAAAGCACTCTGTCGCCCTTTTTGATACCCATATAGTTAAAGTAGTTTGCCGCTTTATTTGAGTTTAGCATCATATCGCGGAAGGTAAATCTCTTTTCCTCTCCGTCGTTTGATACCCATAGCATAGCAAGTTTATCAGGTTTTGTCTTTCCAAGCTCATCAACAACGTCAAATGCGAAGTTGAAGTTTTCAGGATATGTTAATTTAAAGTTTTTCTGGGCGTCCTTGAGCGAGATAAAATCATCGCGATTGGCGCCCACAAATTTTTCATAGATTGCCATTTTACATATTCTCCTCTAAAGATTATTTCATTACAACTGCGATAAATTTAACGTCTTCGTTACCTATCGCAACTTCAGCATGGGGAACACTTGCATCAAAATACACGCTGTCGCCTTCTGAAAGTTCGTACGAAATATCTCCTATATAGAGAATCATTTTACCTGAAAGGACATAGTTAAACTCCTGTCCATCATGGCCGTGCATTACAGGCGGTTTGTCAGAAGGTTTTGTTGTAACCAAAAACGGTTCCGCCTTTTTGTTTCTAAATGTGTACGCTAGATGCTTATAATCGTATTCGTGTTCTCTTTGTACTGAGTAGCCTTTGCCTTTTTCTACCATACAGCACATGCTTATGGTAGGGGCGTCTCCGCTTATTAGGTCTAATACATCAACGCCAAGTATTTCTGCTGCGTTATATATGAAGCTAAATGAGAAGTCATTTTCGCCTTTTTCGTATGCGATGTATGTTTCTTCGTCAACGCCAAGCTTTTTCGCCATCTCAGATGTTGAAATCTCAACGTCTTCTCTTAAACACGCAAGACGCATACCGATATCTTTAATCTGGTTATTCATTCCTTCATTACCTCCTTTATGCTTCGTAGTTATAGCCTATTTCTAGGGCTTTTTTGTTTGCATCTACAAGGTGCTGTTTCTTTGCAGGAACAACCTTTTCAACAGTAGAAGCCATGTTTTCATAAGGCATGATTTCGCTGTGCTTAATCATTTTGCCAAGAATAATCATATTTGCAAGACCTGCAAGGTCGTTTTTAGCTGCAAGCTCAGTTGCAGGGATGTAGTAAGTTTTTACATCATCTCTTTCAACTTTTTTGTCTATAAGTGAGCTTTCAACGTAAATCTCACCGCCAGGAACAACTGCATCTACATATTTGTCAAGAGATGGGCCGTTCATAGCGATAAGTATGTCAGGCTTGTCAACGATAGGTGAGCCTATCTTTCCGTCTGATATAATTATACTGCAGTTTGCAGTACCGCCACGCATTTCAGGACCGTAAGACGGTAGCCAGCTAACTTCTTTATTTTCAAGTAGACCTTCGTAAGCAAGGAATTTACCAGAGAAAAGTATTCCCTGTCCGCCAAATCCGGCAATTAGTATTTGTTTAGTCATGATTTATTCCTCCTTACCTGCGAATTTGTCTTTGTATACGCCAAGTGGATAATATGGAAGCATATTTTCCTCAAGCCAGCCGATAGCTTTGTCAGGTGCCATACCCCAGTTTGTAGGGCAAGTAGATAGCACTTCAACAAGTGAGAAGCCTTTTCCGTCTATCTGGTTCTGGAAAGCTTTCTTTATAGCTGCTTTTGCGTTTTTGATATTTTTAACATTGTTTACAGCAACTCTTTCTAGGTAAGTAGCGCCGTCAAGCTGTGATAACATTTCACAAACCTTTATAGGGTAACCAACCTTTGATACATCTCTTCCGTAAGGTGATGTCTGTGTTACCTGACCAGGTAGAGTAGTAGGAGCCATCTGTCCGCCTGTCATACCATAGATAGCGTTGTTTACAAATATTACTGTAATGTTTTCGCCTCTTGCTGCAGAGTGAACAGTTTCAGCAGTACCTATCGCTGCAAGGTCGCCGTCGCCCTGATAAGTAAATACTATGTTGTTTTCAGGGTCTGAACGTTTAACACCTGTTGCAACTGCTGGTGCTCTACCATGTGCCGCCTGAACCATATCTACATTAAAGTAATTGTATGCAAATACTGAACATCCAACCGATGCTACACCGATTGTTCTGCCCTGTATACCAAGCTCGTCAATCGCTTCAGCTACAAGTCTGTGAATTATGCCGTGTGTACAACCCGGACAATAGTGTAGGGTTGCGTCTGTAAGTGCTTTTGGTTTTTCAAATACGATACTCATTAGTTTGCACCTCCTATTTTTGCAGCTTCATTTATAGAATTTAGAACGTCTTCAACTGTATGTATCATACCGCCAACTCTGCTGCATAGAAGAACAGGCTTTTTGCAACGTGTTGCAAGCTCGATGTCCTCTATCATCTGTCCCATATTAAGCTCAACAGATACAAATGCTTTAACCTTGTCGGCAGCTTTGTTTAGCACGTCCTTAGGGAACGGCCAAACAGTGATAGGTCTTATCATACCAACCTTGATACCCTGTTTTCTTGCTTCGTCGATAGCGTTTTTAGATACTCTGGCTGCGATGCCGAATGCTACTATACAGATTTCAGCGTCGTCCATCATATACTCTTCGTACATTGCCTCGTTTTCTTCAACGATTTTGTATCTTTTGTATCTTTCTATGTTGTATACCTCAAGCTCGTCAGGCTGAATGAATAGTGAGTTTACTATGTTAGGCTTTCTTTCACATTTTGTGCCTGTAAGTGCCCAAGACTTGTCATATTCTTTAACTTCGCCAAGGTCTAACGATACTGGCTCCATCATCTGACCCATAGTACCGTCTGCAAGTAGCATTGCAGGCATTCTGTACTTTTCAGCAAGGTCAAAGCCTTTGAATGTAAGAGAAACCATTTCCTGAACTGAAGACGGTGCTAAAACTATCATGTGATAGTCGCCATGACCGCCGCCGCGTGTAGCCTGGAAATAGTCAGACTGTGATGGCTGAATACCGCCAAGACCAGGGCCGCCTCTCTGTACGTTTACAACTAGTGCTGGAAGGTCACAACCTGCAAGGTAAGAAAGACCTTCACTCTTTAGTGATATACCAGGGCTTGATGATGATGTCATAACCCTTTTACCGGTAGAAGCTACGCCGATAACCATGTTTATCGCTGCAACTTCGCTCTCTGCCTGTAAGAACACTCCGCCGTCAACCTTTGGAAGTCTTTTAGACATATATGCCGCAACCTCTGTCTGAGGTGTTATAGGATAACCGAAATAATGCTTACAGCCTGCCATGATAGCAGCTTCAGCCAATGCTTCGTTACCTTTCATTAAAACTTTATTCTGCATTTTAATTTCCTCTGCCTTTCCGTCCGAAATGATGGACTAAATTATTTCTCAACTGTTATTACGCAGTCAGGACACATTGTCGCACAAAATGCACAGCCTATACACGCGCTTTCGTCAGTAAGTCCTGCAGGGCGGTAACCCTTTGCGTTAAATGTATCTTTAAGCTCTACTATGTGCTTTGGACAAGCAGTTACGCAAAGTCCGCAGCCTTTACATAGGTTTTCATTAAATATTGCTTTTGCCATATATTCTTCCTCCTTTGCAATAGGATTTTATGAAAAATTATTTTTGAGTTACGTAAATCTTTATCGGCATAGCATTTTCGATGCCGTCTGCAGAAATTTCTTCGTTTATGGTAGTAAACCTTACAGGAAGTCCTGTTTTTTCGGAAATTTCATTTGCATAATCCATACTTTCTATTACGTCATCTAAAGTGGTTTCTTCGCCAAGGTTAGAGTTATTCACTATTCCTGTAAACTTAACCTTGCCCGCATCCTCTATCTCACGCATAACCTCGATGGTTTCATCAGCAGTTTTGGTAAGGTAGCGGTACTTGTTTACCACAAAAAGCATTTCGTAGTCGCCCTCGGTCACAATTGCCTCGGCATATCTGCCAAGTGCCAATGCCCCTCTGTCGTCACCGCCTACGTCTATTACCGCAGAGATTGATTTATCATGGATAATCGAATACGTTTCTGCGGGAAGGGCAGGTGTGTCAACGTTTGAGTTTGCATAAGGTGAAGATATAAGCTTTATGCCGTTAGCATCCAGTATGCCCTCTGCGTCCTTTGTACGAAAGTACGGGTTTACTATGTCAAGGTCGGCTATGGCAACAGAGTCATTTTGCTCTTTTAATTTAAATGCATAGTTTATTGCTATGTTGGTTTTGCCGCTGCCGTAGTGCCCTGCAAATATTGTAATTCGTTTCATATTGCCAATACCTCCTGTCTTAATTTGTCGAATGTTTAATTAAAATCAAACTTCAAGTGTCCAGCCGAATGTATCTTCTGCTTTGCCCCACTGGATACCAGTTAATGTATCGTATAGAGTCTGTGTAACTTCGCCGATTTTACCGCCGTTTACTGTGTAGTCCTTGCCGTCATATTCAAGCAGACCGATAGGAGATACTACCGCAGCTGTACCGCAGCCCCAAGCCTCTTCAAGCTTGCCGTTTTCAAGAGCATCTACAAGCTCGTCGATAGAAAGAAGTCTTTCAGATACAGTGTAGCCTTTTGATTTTAATAGCTCTATACAAGATTTTCTTGTTATACCAGGAAGGATTGAACCTGTTAGTGCAGGAGTAACGATTTCTCCGTTTATTTTGAACATAACGTTCATAGCGCCAACCTCTTCTATGTACTTTCTTTCAACACCATCAAGCCATAGTACCTGTGAAAATCCTTTTTTCTCAGCGTTTTCGCCGGCTCTGTTAGATGCTGCGTAGTTACCGCCGCATTTAGCATAACCTGTACCGCCACGAACTGCTCTAACGTCATCTTTTTCTATCATAATCTTAACAGGGTTGATGCCTTCTTTATAGTAGCTTCCGCTTGGAGATGCTATTATAATAAATTTTGCAGCGTTTATTGAATGAACGCCTAGAGTTTCATCATTACCAAATAGGAAAGGACGAAGGTATAATGATTCGCCGTTACCTGATGGCACCCAATCCTGTTCGTGCTTAACAAACTCTGTGATAGCCTGAAGCATATCATTTTCATCCATCTGTGGAAGGCGAAGTCTTTCAGCAGAGTTGTTCATTCTTCTAACGTTTTCGATAGGTCTGAATAGCTGAACTTTGCCGTCTGCTCTTCTGTAAGCCTTTAGTCCTTCAAATATTTCTGCACCATAGTGAAATACAGTTGCAGCAGGGTGAAGTGAAAGGTTTGCAAATGGTTCAATTCTAGCATTAAACCAACCTTTATCTCTTGTGTAGTCCATTACAAACATGTGGTTTGTAAACTGTTTTCCAAAGCCTTCAATTTTGTCAGGCTTTACTACCGGATTTGTGTTTTCGATTATTTTAATCTCCATCTTAAATTCCTCCATTTAATTTCTTCATTAAATTTCATTTATATCATAAGGTGTTGTTTGATATACATAATAGTTAAGCCAGTTTGAATATAAAAGGCTTGCACCTGAACGCCATGTATTTTTTGGCTCTTTTGTATCGTCATCGTCAGGGAAGTAGTTTACAGGCACGTCTATAGGAAGTCCTGCGTTTTTATCCCTTAAATATTCGTTCTTTAACGTGTCGGCATCGTACTCTGAATGCCCTGTTATAAAGAACTGTCTGCCGTTATCGGTAGCGAGTGCGTATATGCCGGCTTCCTTTGATGTGGAAAGTATTCTAAGCTCGGGTACGGCTTCTATATCCTTTCTCTTGACGGTTGTATGTCTTGAATGTGGAACGTTAAACTCCTCGTCAAAGCCACGGAAGAGCATTGATGTTTTTCTTTCAACCTTGTGCTTAAATATGCCAAACATCTTTTTATCCAGCGGATATTTCTTTACACCATAGTGGTAGTAAAGCGCCGCCTGTGCTCCCCAGCATATATGGAAGGTACTGTGAACGTTTGTCTTTGTCCATTCCATTATCTCGCACAGCTCATCCCAGTAGGCAACCTCTTCAAATTCCATCAGCTCAACCGGTGCACCGGTGATTATCATTCCGTCAAACTTTAGATGCTTTACATCGTCGAAATACTTGTAAAAAGTTTGTAGATGGCTTTCTGAGGTGTTTTTTGAACTGTATGTCTTTGTGCATATAAGCTCTATCTCAACCTGAAGCGGAGAATTTCCAAGCAGTCTTATAAGCTGGGTTTCGGTGTCTATTTTAAGCGGCATCAGGTTAAGGATAAGAATTTTAAGTGGTCTTATGTCCTGTGTGATAGCCCTTTTTTCTGTCATTACAAAAATGTTTTCCTTGCCGAGCACCTTTACTGCAGGTAATCCGTCGGGAATTTTAATAGGCATCGTATATCCCTCCTTTTTATAATACTACTTAATGTTAGTCTTCAAGTGCCTGCTTTAAGTCGGCTATGATGTCTTCGGTATTTTCTATACCACACGAAAATCTTATTGAACTTGCAGATATACCAGCCGCTATAAGCTCTTCGTCTGTCATCTGTCTGTGTGTAGCACTTGCAGGGTGAAGCACGCAAGTGTGTGCGTCTGCAACGTGGGTTGCTATTATTGCAAGTCTTAATTTTTTCATAAACTTCTCTGCAGCTTCTCTTCCGCCTTCTATCTCAAAGCTTACTACACCGCAAGAGCCGTTTTTAAGATATTTCTTTGCAAGCTCGTGGTATTTGTCGCCAGGAAGTCCGCAGTAAGTTACAGATTTAATCTTTGGATGGTTATTTAAAAATTCTGCAACAGCCTGACCATTTTGGCAGTGCTTTTTCATTCTGTCGTGAAGGCTTTCAAGTCCAAGGTTTAAAATGTAAGCATTGTGAGGTGACTGTATAGAGCCAAGGTCACGCATAAGCTGTGCAGTTGCTTTTGTAATGTATGCACCCTCAAGTCCAAATCTTTCGGTATATGTTACACCGTGATAGCTTGCATCAGGTGTGCAAAGACCAGGGTATTTGTCAGGATACTTAGTCCAGTCAAATTTGCCAGAGTCTACTATACATCCGCCAACTCCTGCCGAGTGACCGTCCATATATTTTGTAGTAGAGTGGGTAACAATGTCCGCACCCCATTCAAATGGTCTGCAATTTACAGGTGTAGCAAATGTGTTGTCTACGATTAGTGGTACGCCATGCTTGTGTGCCATATTGGCAAATCTTTCGATGTCAAGAACTGTAAGTGCAGGGTTTGCTATAGTTTCGGCAAATACCGCTTTTGTGTTGTCCTTAAATGCCGCTTCAAATTCCTCATCTGTACAATCAGGTGAAATGAATGTGAAGTCTATACCCATTTTTCTCATTGTAACGTTAAACAGGTTGAAGCTTCCGCCGTATATGCAAGATGATGATACTATGTGGTCGCCGCAAGAAGCAATGTTGAATATACTAAAGAATGTCGCTGCCTGACCTGATGATGTAAGCATAGCAGCTGTACCGCCTTCAAGCTCACATATCTTTGCAGCTGCAAAGTCATTTGTAGGGTTTTGAAGTCTTGTATAAAAATATCCACTTGCTTCAAGGTCAAATAGCTTTGCCATATCCTCGCTTGTGTCATATTTAAATGTAGTGCTCTGTATCAGTGGTACCTGTCTTGGCTCGCCGTTGCCCGGTTTGTAGCCAGCCTGTACACACTTGGTTTCTATTCCTTGTTTCATAAGGCAATTCCTCCTTTTACTACGAAAACAATTGTTATTTTGTTACTATACCTTCTACCTTTTTGATACCAAGACGCTCTGCTGCATCTTCTCTCATCTTGTATTTAAGTATCTTTCCTGCCGCATTCATTGGGAATGCAGGAACAAAGTCAATATATTTAGGTACTTTATGTTTTGCCATGTGGTCTAAAATGTATTTTTTCATTTCATCTACTGTCATTTCTTCGTTTTCCTTAAGGATGATGCACGCCATTATTTCCTCGCCGTACTGCTCGTCAGGAATACCTATTACCTGAACGTCCTTAACCTTTGGATGAGTGTAGATAAATTCTTCTATTTCCTTAGGGTAAATGTTTTCACCACCACGGATAATCATATCTTTAAGTCTGCCTGTTATCTTGTAGTTGCCATCTTCTGTCTTAAGTGCAAGGTCACCTGTGTGAAGCCAACCATCTTTGTCTATCGCTGCTGCTGTTGCTTCAGGCATTTTGTAATAACCCTTCATTATATTATATCCTCTTGCAACAAACTCACCTGTTACGTTGCAAGGAAGGTCTTCATTTGTTTCAGGGTCTACTATTTTACATTCTATCTCAGGAAGTGCTCTGCCGACTGTAGATACTCGTACCTCTACTGAATCGTCTGTACTGCTCATTGTACAGCCCGGAGAAGCCTCTGTCTGTCCGTAAACGATAGTAATCTCGCTCATATTCATCTGGTTAATAACCTGATTCATAATAGGCTCAGGACAAGGCGAACCTGCCATAATGCCTGTACGCATATATGAAAAGTCGGTGTTTGCAAAGTCAGGATGCTCAAGCATTGCTATAAACATTGTAGGTACACCGTGGAATGCGGTAATACGTTCCTGATTTACACACGCAAGTGCCGATTTCGGTGAGAAATACGGAAGCGGTAGGATAGTTCCGCCGTGTGTCATAGTAGCTGTCATTGCAAGTACCATACCAAAGCAATGGAACATAGGTACCTGAATCATCATTCTGTCAGCGGTAGATAAATCCATTCTGTCGCCAATACACTTACCATTGTTTACTATATTGTAGTGTGTAAGCATAACGCCCTTTGGAAATCCTGTAGTACCTGATGTGTACTGCATATTACATACATCATGCACATCTACAGATGCGGCCATTCTGTGAACTTCCTCTACAGGAACTTTGTCAGCTCTCTGCATTGCTTCATCCCATGTCATACAGCCTTTCTGCTTAAAGCCAACCGTAATAACGTTTCTAAGGAATGGAAGTCTTTTTGCATGAAGCGGAGTGCCTTCCTTAGTATTTTCAAGTTCAGGACAAAGCTCTGCAATGATTTCTGAGTAATTTGAATCACGATAGCTTTCTGTCATAATAAGTGTGTGAGTATCCGACTGCTTTAAAAGGTATTCAGCTTCGTGAATTTTGTATGCTGTATTTACAGTTACAAGTACGCCGCCTATCTTGGTAACCGCCCAAAATGCGATGTACCACTGTGGTACGTTTGTAGCCCATACCGCAACGTGACTGCCTTGCTTTACGCCAAGAGAGATAAGTGCACGTGCACATTCGTCTACATCGTCCCTGAACTGTGAATATGTTCTTGTATAGTCAAGTGTAGTGTACTTTATGGCATACTGGTCAGGAAATTCCTTAACCATCTTGTCAAGTACCTGAGAGAATGTTTTTTCTACAAGGGCATCTTTCTTCCAAGGGAATTTTCCTGTGCCTAGTTTGTTTTCGTAAAGGCTTGATTTTGCTCTTGAAAGATTTTTAAACCTTGACATATAGCTTACAAAGTGAGGGAATATGATGTCAGCGTCATTTATTTCGCTGTCCCACTGAGGGTCCCACTCGATAGATATAAATCCGTCGTAGTTTATGCTGCGAAGTGCTTCCATAAACTTAACTATAGGAAGCGAACCCTCACCGACCAAGCTGTGTTCTTCAAGACTTTCCGAGTCCTTTACATGTATGTGCTTTATGTAAGCACCAAGATTTGTAACAGTGGTTTCTGCAGATTCACCATGCATTCTGTATGGATGGTGGAAATCCCAAAGTGCTGCTACGTAGTCACTTGCAAATGTCATAAGAAGCTCTCTAAGCTTTGAAGTGTCTGCATAGACGCCTGCGGTTTCTATAAGGATAACTTTATTTTTGCTTTCCGCCTTTGGCAGTATGTTTGTGATGAAATCTACCATCCCGTCTTCTGCTGATGTTTTAAGTCTTATATATTTTGTGTTTAAAATCTCAGCTGCACCAAGACACTTTTCAAATTCTTCGTATGCTTTTTCAGTGTCTTTTGCAATGTCGGTTACCATATCTATGCATGGTATTTTTATCTTGTATTCTATTTGCTTGTGATAAGCCGATTTTATCTCGGCATCGTTTAAGTTGTTTATGTTATGTATCTCAAATCCGCTGAATTTATAACTTTGTGCTATATCAAAGCAATCAGCTATACTGAAATCTTCCCATTTATTTGTTGAAAATGATAAATTCACTTATTATTCCTCCTCAAAACAGATTTTGTTCAAGGCATTTATATATGCGTTGATACTTGCACCAATGATGTCGGTAGATATGCCTTTCCCAGAGTATGGTTTGCCGTTGTAACGAAGCTTAACCACGCTTGAACCCATAGCTTCTCTGCCTTCTGTTACTGCCTGAATCTGGAAGTCATCAAGTTCAAAATGATGACCTGTAATCTGTTCGATTGCTAAGAATGCCGCATCGATAGGACCATCTCCTACGCAAAAGCCCTGAAGTGCTTTTCCGTCTTTTTCTAAAACGATATGAGCAGTAGGAGTGATAACGTTACCGTTATTTAGCACATAGCTTTTTAAAGTATATGTAGGTGCTACCTGCATAGCTGTGCTGGCAATGATAGCATCAAGCTCTTTCTTGCCGACTTTTTTACTCTTTGAAAACTTAACAAATTCATCATATACGTTTTTCATATCGTCGTCAGAAAGCTCGTAGCCTAGCTTTTCAACAGCTATTTTAACTGTAGCTATAGTGTCATTTGATGATAATTCCACTGTTTCTTCAGCTGCATTTGTGCCACCGTCAAATGGTGTATTGGTGTATCCGTGATTTGTCATCTGAAGTATTTTATTTACCGAGTTGTCAAGTACAGACATTTTAATCTTTGTAGATATACCAAGTGCATTTTCCTTAGCACGGAATATATGTGCCACGCTGCTTAATTGTACATGACCTCCGCCGATAGCGGATGTTTTTATCTGTGTAACCTTGTTTCCTATACAGCTTATTGCACAGGCTGTTGCCATGTGAAGTGCATCAGAACATTCAACAGATATTTTTACATTTTCTATCTCAGGAACAGCTGTGTATATGCCGTCAAGAAATTTTTCAAATTCTAGTGGAAGCATTTCTCCTGCAGAGTCGCAGATAGTGATGGTGGTTGCACCAGAATTTATAGCAACCTTTATTGCTTCACACAAAAATTCCATTTCTGCTCTTGTTGCATCTATAAGTGATACTTCTACATCTGAAGTGAATGTTTTAGCCTTCTTTACAATGGTTTCCATTGTTTCAAGTACTGCTTTTGGCTTTTTGTGTGCAATGTATTCCATTTGCACGGTAGATACCGGTATCATCACGTGAAGACGAGCACTTTTAGCTTCTTTTATCGCGTCAAAAGTTTCTTCTACTGATTCCTCGGTAAGACCCACCGGACACGATAAAGTACTGTTTTTAATGATAGGTGCTATAGTGTGCAGAAACAGAACATCTGATTTACCTTTTGTAATGGGAGCTGTTTCAATAACATCTACACAGAGCTTGTCGAGTGTCTTAGCAACCTCTATTTTTTCTTTGAAGCTGAGTGATAGTTTGCTGAGAGCTCCTGCCTCTCTTAAAGTAATGTCTGATATTTTGATTTCTGTCATCTTTTTTACACCTCTTTTGAAAATTTTTATGAATAAAAAACGGCTTTACCGGGATGGCAAAGCCGTATATCATACTATAATTATATGCTTTCAGCTTTTAACTGCCTATTCCCTATTAACTTAACGCATAGCAGCATTATAATAATTATTATGCCTGGTAGTATTAGCGCATTTATTATGAGAGTAATGAGCATAATTAGGCAAAATAAAACAGACATTGCAAGGGCAATGTCTGAAAAAATTACGCTATTAACATTATTGTTTGCAGGACAAGAAGGTGATGCAACTTTTTTTGCACCATTAGATGAGTTATTAGTTGTGGAAAAATTAAACTTTGTCATCTAATCTTCTCTCCTTCTTCGAATATTTAATATATAATAACATGATATTGGCTTTTTGTCAAGTGTTTGCAGCATTTTTAGCATTTTATACGGATTTGTCAAAAAAATTTATATCTAATATTTAAGTTTTGTGCAAAGTGAATGCTGTTTATCGGATAAAATATAGAAATTTGCTGAAAATTACGCTAATTGTTGATTTTTCCCATATATTTTAGTACAATAAAAAATGTATATTTGTTCGTCTGATTACACAAACAGGATAATGATAGACTTTAAAAAGTATAAAAGATACGAGAAAAGCAAATACAAATAATGGTGGTGATTTTTAATGTTTAATGCAGAAAAAGTGAAAAACGAATGCGTCACATGGATACGCGAATTTTTTGAAAATAACGGGAATGGTTGCAATGCTGTTGTTGGCATTTCAGGCGGTAAGGATAGCTCTATTGCAGCAGCTCTATGTGTAGAGGCGTTGGGAAGGGACAGAGTAGTCGGGGTTTTAATGCCAAAGGGCAAACAGCATGACATCGATATGGCATATATGCTTGTTAATCATCTTGGAATAAAACATTACGTTGTCAATATTGAGGATGCATTTGAAGGGATTATAGATAATCTTCCGGAAGAATTAAAGCTAACAGACCAAACAATACAAAACCTTCCTCCAAGAATACGAATGTCTACACTTTATGCAATATCTCAAAGCGTAAACGGCAGAGTTTGTAATACGTGTAATTTATCAGAAGATTGGGTTGGATATTCAACCAGATATGGAGATTCTGTTGGCGATTTCTCACCAATGTCAAATCTTACAGTAACCGAAGTTAAAGAGATTGGATATCTTTTGGGACTTCCAAAAGAGTTGGTCGATAAGACACCTATAGACGGACTTTGTGGAAAATCTGATGAAGAAAACCTGGGCTTTACTTATGCTGAGCTTGATAAGTATATTCGAACAGGTGAAATTGAAGATTTAGCAAAAAAAGAACTAATTGATAAAAAACATAAAGCAAATTTATTTAAGCTTGAGCTGATGCCAAGCTTCAAACCAGAAATATAAGTGATAATATAATAAGTCTTGATTTTTTAAAAACCATAAAAAAGGAAAGATTATCTCATGGGATAATCTTTCCTTTTTGCATTATTTATTCTTATTGTACTCGTTAAATTTGTTTATAAGGTATCTGCCTGTGCGTTCCATATATTTTGAAGCATCTGCGTAAAGTTCATTCGGTAGTTTTGCCATAAATGAGTCTGCTTCATAAGTAAGCTCACCTTCATAGCCGATATCAGCGAGTGCCTTCATAACCAAATCCCAATTTGTAATGCCAAAGAACGGAAGTGTATGTGAGTCGTCATTTACATTTACATCGTGGGTGTGAAGGCATTTAAGTCTTTTGCTTTCAAGCGCTCTTATAAATGCATCTGCGTCTTCGCATATAAGCGTTGCGTGACCTATGTCAAGGCAGGCTACAATGCTGTCGTTGTTTAAAGTGTCCACATATTTTATAAATTCATCAGGACGTGAACATGTAGAATGTCCTATCTGATTATATCTTGGCATCTGCCACATGTTTTCAACGGCAATTTTTATATCATATTCCTCGGCATAGGGGATAAGCTTTTTGTAGAAGTCCATATTGTACTCAAATAATATTTCGGGGTTGCCTTCTATGTGATAGTCAAGGTGCTGGCAAGGGTGAACAACTATGTGCTTTACACCAAGGTATGATGCATTTTTCATAGAGGTAACTATCTCATCAAATCTCTGCTTTGTTTTCGCTTCATCATTTCTGAAACTTGATGAGAATGGAGCGTGTGCCTGCTGAAAACAAATACCCTTATCCTCTGCGTATTTTCTCATTTCAAGATAGAAACTTTTGTCCTTTTCGCCGTTGTAATGATATTCAAAACGGTGCGAAGAAAAGTCAATCGCATCATATCCTGCCTGAGCTATAATATCGATAGCCTTTTCAAACCCAAACAGACTTTCGAGTCTTCCTGTAGTGGTAACTAATTTCATATTAAGACGCTCCTTTTATTGTAAATGGTGCACCTGACAGGAATCGAACCTGCACTCCATTTCTGAAATATGGACCTGAACCATACGCGTATGCCAGTTCCGCCACAGGTGCATATATGGAGCTGGTGACGTGACTTGAACACGCGACCCCTTCATTACGAGTGAAGTGCTCTACCGACTGAGCTACACCAGCTGATAAAAAGGGATAATCCCTTTTATATTTTATTTAGAATTTCATCATATACTCGCCCATTTTATAGCACAGATCCATATACTGTTGAATAAATTCATCAGGAATGCAACCGTAAACAAGCTCAAATGTGAATTTACCAGGATAACCTGACTCTTTAAGATATCTTACAACCTCTTCCCATTTGCAATTGCCGAAGAACGGGAACTGATGAAGGTCCATTGAATAAATGTTGTCATGAACGTGTGTGCAAGAAAGCTTTCCTTCAAATTGCTTTAGCATTTCCAAATGCTGTTCGCCGTATGTAACGTAGCCGTGTCCAAAGTCCCAGCAAGCAGTAACTGACGGGTCGTTGAATTTATCTATAAGAGCTTTCTGCTCCTCTATATAACAAGAGAAAAGCACTGGCTTTCTGTCGTGTCTTCCGCAAAGGTTTTCTATAGCAACGCCAAATCCTTCCTTCTTTGCATATTCAACATAAGGAGCATAGAAATCATAAACCGCATTAAGACCTTTGTCGAAATCAAAACCGTTTTCATCGGGAACATAATTACTGCCGTGAACAACGATGTTTTCTGCACCCACAAGCTTACACACCTCAAATGACCTTTGCATACGTATTTTGTTTGTTTCCTCGTCATGCAGGTCAAAGTCAAACGGGGCGTGTGTCTGGTCAATTACAAGACCGATTTTGTCAAAATATTCTTTGATGCCAAGGATTTTTTCTTTCCAGTCATCGTCCGGAAGGTACTCGTTTCCTGAAAAGTCGATATACTTAAATCCTGCTTTTTTTAAGATATCAGCACATTCTTCGTATGAGCGGAACTCGCCGTTTCTCCTTTTTCTTAAATAGCCAATATTTGTAGAAATTTCCATAATTCATTTTCCCTTTCTTATGTTTATAGGTAAAATATACACCCCTGTAGTTTAAAAATCAATAGTTTATTCTACATATTTCGTATTTTTTGAATAACACCGCATACAGCATCACCCATCTGGTAATAACCCGAATTATTTGGATGTATGCCGTTTGTCTGGTGAGTAACAAGCACGTCTGAATGTCTGTTGGCTTTTTCAGCTGAGGTAGGGAATCCGTTTTCAGGGTCTACACAAAGTAGCATCGGTGATATAAATATGTTTTCGTCTTCCTTGCCATCCCATTTTTCAAGTATAGCCTTTGCCGCGTGAAGTATGTTAAATCTGTACGCTTTGGCACTTCCTATACATCCGTTCCATTGCTTACCCCACGAATAAGGCTCGGCACAGCTTATAGGAAGGTTTATGATAATTTTTATGTTTTTATCATAAGTATGAATAGCATTTATAAAAAATTCTGCGTTTCCTATATATTGGGCTATTCTTTTTTCGCTTTCTTCATAAGATGCATCATAAAGGTCGTTTGCACCAAGAAGAATGGAAATTGCATCTATTTTGCCAATGTCATGTCTTTTTACATATTTGCCGAAATCAAACTTCCACATAGGGTTTGGTGAAAGACTGAACTCTTTTACAGGGTTTTCTTTAATAAGCTTAAATTCGCCGTTTTCATATATGTACAAATCTCCGTTTCGACTGTACGTTGCGCCTTCTGTAAAGTCATGAAGTTTATAACCCGAGTAGTCATAATCTCTCTTGGGATTTGCCTTTGTGTTGTTTATAAAGTCAATATCGCCCATATAATTGTCAACACCTTCAGGAAACAAAAACGGAGATATGCCATAAATATCTTTATACTGGTAAAGGTATCCTTTATATGACCAACCGCCTCTGCCTTCGTGGGCAATATGTCCGAATACGTTTCGCGAACCTTTGAACACAATGTTGTGAATGTTTACTGAAATCTGTTCCAGATACTTTTGTGCAAATGTCATAGAGTCGCCAACAAATATCATATTGTACGGAGCATCTTCTTCGCTTCTGTCATATAGTTCTATAGTAGTCTTTTTTGACGCAACTTTTTCGCCGTATTCGTTGTATACTATCAGCTCAAAATCAAATGAATCCACATCGCGAGGGTACTTTTCGAGGCGCCAGAATGTGCCGTAGTTTTTTCCGTAGTCGCATACTGTATGAACATCATACCAGTCGTAATAAGGCTGAATGATATTTTTAAAATAAATATTGAACTCTTGTATGTTTTTCTTTAAATCACCGTCAACACCATCGCGGAGAACGGGAATTTTTTCGGGCAGGATTATAAGAGTTTCTCTCATAGCTATATCTCCTTACATATCAACAAGGTATTTGCCTGTCTGATAGAACAGAGTCATATATTTTTGTATAAATTCATCAGGCAGACAACCGTAACCCATTTCAAAAGTGAAATTACCTTTGTAGCCTGTTTCTTTTAAATATTTTATAATTTCGTCCCAGTCATTTTTCATAAGATATTCGTTGCCCGAAAAATAGATATACTTAAACTCCGCTTGTTTAACTATTTCACCGCACTTTTTAAACGAACGTAATTTACCGTTTCTTTTTTCTCAAATAGCCTAAATTAATAGAAAGATCCATTGCTTTTATTTCCCCTCGTACTAAAGTATATTTTTGTAAAAAGTGTTTTTTTGTATGTTTCGTTTTGAAATATTATACATTCAAAACGCCTAGAAATCAATAGTTTTAAAAAAATATTGTAAAATGTGAAAAACAGTAAGATTTCGTAACACAAATCAAGAAGAATGTGATAAAATAATTTATATTGAGAATATTTTAATGGGGGCAAGGAAAATGGGAATAGGAAAAAAACGTAAAGACTGTTTTTTTGGAATGCATTTTGATTTTCATGCTATGCCGGGTGAGGTGGTGGCGAGATACGTAAGCCACGAGTCTATTACTAAAATGCTCGATGAGGCAAAGCCGGAATATGTTCAAATTGATACAAAAGGTCATCCCGGTCTATCATCATACCCAACCGAAATAGGAAATCAGGCTGTTGAGATAAAAGAAGATATGCTAAAGTTCTGGAGAGAGGAAACTAAAAAGAGAGGTATTCCTCTATATGCACACCACTCAGGACTTTTTGATATGAAGGCTATTGAGCAGCATCCCGACTGGGCGGCTGTAAACGAAGATGGTGAGGCTAGTGATTCGTTTGTGTCGGTATTTTCACCTTATACAGAGGAATTATTAATTCCGCAGATTAAGGAGCTTGCAGGCAAATACGACCTTGACGGCGTGTGGGTAGACGGCGAAAGCTGGGGTACACTTCCTGATTACGGCATATACGCTAAGAAGGCGTGGAAGGAAAAAACAGGCAAGGATACTCTTCCGAAAAGAGGCGAAGAAGGTCACGCTGAGTATTGTAAATTTGTCCGCGATGGCTATGAGGACCATATACAGAAATACATAACAGCAGTAAAAGCCGAATATCCTGATTTTCAGATGACAAGTAACTGGGTTTACTCACACTGTATAACTACCAAACCAAGAGTAAATGTTGACTTTATATCAGGCGACTATTCGTGTTCAAACTCTGTAAACAGTGCAAGACACATCGGTAGAGGAATGATTACATCAGGTATCCCTTGGGATTTAATGGCCTGGGGTCAAAACTGCAAACGTGGCATGTGGGATGATACCGACAGAACAGTTAAGGAATATGAGCAGTATTGTCAGGAAGCGGCAGTAAATATTGCGCTTGGCGGTGGCTTTGAGTTCTTTAATATCATTTACGGCGGTGGCGGATACATTCAGGAGTGGGCTATTCCAAGATGGAAAAAGGTTGCTGATTTCTGTAAGGAGAGAAAAGAGCTTTGCTGGAAGTCTGAGTTAGTTCCTGAAATAGCGGTTGCATACCCTGAAATATATGAGAATAATAACGAAAAGCTTATTGAAGCAGGAAAGTATTATGCTAATGGCGTAGTTCCATGGATTTTAGCCCTTCAGAACAATCAGTTGTCTACAGCTGTTATCAAGGAATATCAGATAGTTGAAGAAGATAACGATAAATACGAAATAATAGTTGTTCCTTCGGCTGAAGGTTGGAGAGAAGATGCCATAGACGCACTTAAGGCTTATGCAAAAAATGGTGGTAAGCTTATAGTAGAAGGTGCATCGGCAAAATATTTTGAAGATGCAACAGGCGTTGTTACAGACAGCATAGAAGAAGGGAAGCTTATATTCGTAGACGGCGGTGAGTCGCTTGGCTCTGTGAGAACTACATATTATAATATGGCATCAGATAACGCGAATAAGGTTCAAAGCGTTTACGAGTGGAACTATTACTACGAGCCTGAAAAAATGGCCGGAGTATACGAAACTGATAACGAAAACGGCAATATATATATCGTTGCATTTGATTTTAGCAGATCGTATAATGATAATATTACTGCAGGTTTAAACGGGTTTGTGAAAAATCTTATTAAAAACACAGGCTTTGAGCCGGTTGCTAAAGTTAACGGCAGTACTTATGCAGACGTAACAGTGGCTACCAAGGACGGAAACCTTCTTGTAAACCTTGTAAATATGGCAGGCGGTCACGACAGACGAGGCGTGAGAACATTTACTGAAGTTCCACCGCTTTGCGATATAGGGGTGAGCATCAAATGCGGTAAAAAGCCAAAGAAGATTACACTTGAACCTGAAGGCAAAAAGCTTAAATTCAAATGGGATGGAAAACGTGCAACTGTTAAGATTGATAAACTTCATATACACAGTGCAGTAAAAATATATGATTGGGAGGAATAGAAAATGAAACGAAGCGAAATTAACAATGCAATCAAATGGGCAGAAAAACTTTTGGAAAGCAGAATGATCACTCTTCCTTGGTTTGCAAAAGAAGACACAGATTTTTTCAAAGGAAATGAGGAGAAGTACAAACTTCTAAAAAGTACTATGCTTGGCTGGGACGTAACTGATTTTGGCAGAGGCGATTTTTCAAAGGTTGGTGCGGTACTTTTCACAGTAAGAAATGGTAATGTAAAGGTAGAAGGCGAGGGTACACCTTACGCTGAAAAATACATTCTTCTAAAAGACGGATGTGAGCAGGAAATTCCTATGCACTACCACATCACAAAGACAGAAGATATCATAAACAGAGGCGGCGGTATCCTTTGCGTACAGCTTTGCTCAAGAGATGCCAACGACCAGCCTGATATGGTTACCCCTGTAAAGATATTCTTAGACGGTGTTGAAAAAGAATTTAAACCTACAGACATTATCGAAATTGAACCGGGCAACAGTATCACACTAACACCTTATGTTTACCACAGATTTTATGCAAAGACCGGTGCTGGCGACCTTGTGGCAGGTGAGGTTTCAAAGATTAACGATGACAACGCAGACAACATTTTTGCTGACAAATCAGAAAGATTCTGTGAAATCATAGAAGACGAACCAAGATACAGAGCACTTGTAAACGAATACTAATATTAAATAATTTTTTGAGGTGAATGTTATGTACAGATATGGTATATTTATGAATTTCTGGGAGAATACCTGGGAGGCAGACCACGCAAAATATATAAAGAAAGCAGCCAACATCGGCTATGATATTTTAGAATTTCAGGCACAGGCACTACTTAATATGTCTGATGCAAGAATGGAAGAATTAAAGGCTGTAGCAAAAGAGTATGGCGTTGAGCTTACATACAGCTTAGGTCTTGATCCTGCTTATGATATTTCATCTTATGATGAAAACACAAGAAAAGCAGGTATCAAATATCTTACAGACATAGTAGAAAAAATCCACAAAATGGATGGTAAAATCCTTTCTGGAGTAAGCTATGCAGGTTGGGGTGTACCTCCGTACGAATTTGAAAAAGAAAAGCTTCTTGAAAACAGCGTAAATGGTATGAAAGAGGTTTCTAAGGTTGCTAAGGAATACGGTATTACTTACGGCATCGAAGCAGTAAACAGATTTGAGGGTGTAATAGTAAACACCGCCGAGGAAGCTCTTGACTACGTAAACAGAGTTGATATGGAAAACGTAGGTATACTTCTTGATACATACCACATGAATATCGAGGAAAATAACATTGGTGACGCTATAAGAACTGCAGGCGATAAGCTTGTTGGTTTCCACGTTGGCGAAAACAACAGAACTGCTCCGGGCAGAGGACATCTTGACTGGGATGAAATCTTCACAGCTCTTAAGGATGTAAATTATAAAGGCAGAATAGTTGCTGAGCCGTTTGTTATGTCAGGCGGAGAAGTTGGAAGAGCAATATATTTATGGAGAAATCTTGTAAAAGATACTTCGGAGGCAGGTATAGATGCCGAAGCTAAATATATGCTTGACTACCTAAAGAGCAAGGAAAGATAAAAATTGCAATTTTAAAGAATAGTTGCTTTAATAAAAAAGCAGGCACGTTTAAACGTGTCTGACAATAAATTATGTTAAAAACTGCTGCATACTTTGAGGTTATATTTATAATACTTATATAATTCCTCTCCCCCATTTATCGGTGTGCAGCAGTTTTTTTGTGTCTAAAAATTCAAGTGACAATGTATATTCTAATCAGTATTAAACTATATTTTATTATTTGAAAAATTTATTTTTGTTTCTGTACTCGGTAGGAGTAGTTCCCGCAATCTTTTTAAATGTATAAGAGAAATGATGTCCTGATGTAAATCCTGATTTCATAGCTACTTGCTCTATAGTAAAATCGCTATATGAAAGAAGGTTTTTTGATTTTTGTATTCGCATGTGGAGTAGGTCGGAGGACGGGCTTACCTTAAATTGCTTTTTGTAAAGATAGCAAAATCTGCTTATCGAATATCCACTAAGTATCGCCATTTTCTCCAATGTCCAGTCGTCTTCTGAGGTTTTGAATATTTTATTTCTTATTTCGTTGAAAATCTCGTTATGCTTTAAAAATGGAGATGGTCTAAGTGCAAGACTTCTTGCCGCATCAGTCAGTACATTTTGTACAATCATTGAAATCTTTTCTTCGTAAAATGGCTGTTTGTTTAGCTTTTCATACATTATGTTTTGAATATACGAAGTGAGAAAGCTTGGATTGCCAATTCCAAAATGCATATTAATGGGGAGGTTATGCTTATCTATAAAGTCTTCTATACCATCACCCGAGAAATACAGCCAGTCGTTTTGAAAGCCTATGTTCATGTCGGGAGTTGGACCGTGCTTTACATAAGTGTTTGGTGCATTTATAAGGCAGTCACCGGGTTTTCCTTCATACATTTTTCCGTCTTTTAAGTAGGAAAACGGAGTTTGAAAACACATTATAATCCAGTGCGGATTATTTGTATGCTCGTGAAAAAAACCAAGCTCGTGCGAGGTCTGTGTGTCGCATTTTACCGCATCAATATACATATTATCACCTCTCCGTTAATATTATAAGTTTAGTATACCACAAAAAAACCTTGTTTGCAATATTTATACAAACAAGGTTTTTATTTTATTGATGCGCTTTTTTCCATATAAGGTATGTAGTAGGTATAAGTGCAAGCGGGAATAACATACCTACAAGCATCCCAAGCTTCATACCAAGCTGTTCGGGAGATATTCCAATGTTGCCTGCAAGGGATATTATACGTTGATTTGCTATAGCAATATCTGTTACTACGCCAACAAGCTGTGGTCCGACAGACGCACCAAGGTCACCGCCTGCCGCCATAAGCGCAAATATAAACACTCCGCCGGCGGGGAATCTGTCTGATGCTACTATAAGACTTCCCGGCCAAAGCATAGATGTGCAAAATCCTGTAAATGCACAGGCAAATAGTCCAAGAACGTGGATATCTGTAACAGCTGCTATTAGATAACAAGCTGTAGCACCAATCGCACCAAGGAAAAGCACCCTTGTAATGTTTTTGCCGCGTTTGGTATACAATGTTCTGCCGATGCCAAGCATAACCGCAAACATCGCCACGCCAAATATATCTCCCCATACCTTTGGTATAGAAAGTGCATTTTCAAGATAACTTGATGCCCATTGTGCCATAGTACATTCAGCTGAGCCACCAAGAAATATGCCAAAAACACATAACCATACGCCTTTGTTTTTTAGAAGGTGAAATGCACCTGAAACTTTTTGTGGAGTTTCCATTTTAGGAATTTCGGATTTTGCAAAGAATATACCGCTTACTATTGGAACTATGGTGCTTAAAAGTATAAGCCACTGCCATTTTTCTATGCCAAGCGTAATTATGTATAATGTGGCTGCAATTATTACCACCACAGTACCCCACGCGTATGTCGAGTGAAGCTTACTCATTTCGCGGTCAGGATTGTCCGCTGGAATTGCAGCTATGACCGGACTCATAAGTGCCTCACCAAGCCCAGATGCTGCAGAAAATATGATGTTTCCTATTACAAGTCCGACGTATACGTTTTGCGGGAACAATAAAGGTGCTAACGCAAAGAGTATAAGTCCTGAGAATGTGAATAGCGGTATAGACTTTACTGTTTTAGCAATGTTAAACCTGTGCGAAAAAAATGAAAATATAAGGTCTATTATAAGCTGCGTGAAAAAGTTCATAACAACCAAAAGGCCAAGCAGTGAAAATGATATACCATACATCTGTCTGAACGTTAAAAATAATAGCGGAGGCAGGTTACCTACCACAGACATTGACACTGCCGATGTGCAACACGCTAATTTTGTATATTTGTATTTTGGATTCATAAAATCACATCCTTTTTGGGTTACAAAGTGGGTTATTTCTAAAAATAAAAACCGCCGATACCCCTTGTATCAACGGCTCTCTATCTAGTGCAAATGTTCATAGTATGTCACAATAAATTCGCAAAAAGTTGGTAGCGACAGCGAGCCGTCGTGAGGGCGTTTACAACCGAACAGGTAAGCCAAGTGTGACTTTTTGCGAAAGAGGAGAAGCAAGGAAACGGGCGGATGACTTTTTTGCATAAAAAAGTCGAAGCAAAGATTTCCTTTGCTTCGACGTGGT
>JAZQHR010000121.1:0-2712 GCA_045540695.1 Clostridia bacterium
TAATGTCCTCCGATTGTATTATTTTGTTGTAACTGGGCAGGTCACAACTTTATTTTATACAATCGGAGTTTTTATGTCTACTACTCACCGGCAATAGCCTCTACTGAACCACGCGACTATCGCGTGGTTTTCTTTAAACAACAAAAAAATCACCACATCTTACGATGTAGTGATTTTTTGGCTGGGGTGGCAGGACTCGAACCTACGGAATGCAAGAGTCAGAATCTTGTGCCTTACCAACTTGGCGACACCCCAATATCTTACAACAAAAGAAATTATAATACTTTTCATCTCATTTGTCAATAGGTAACATTAAAATTTTTTACATTTTTTCTAAATTTATTCAACAAATTTTTCAAACTCTTTTTTATACGCAAGTGGAGATATACCAGTCCTGTTTCGAAACGCATATATAAAGTGACTTGCCGATGAAAATCCCACTTCTACGGCAATATCAGTTACACTATTATCAGTAGTTAAAAGTATTTTTCGTGCATTATCTATTCTAATATTATTTAAATACTTTGAAAAGCTTATTCCATGCACCTTTTTAAAGCACCTTGAAAAATACGAATAGCTCATCAAAAACTTTCGTGCTACATCCTCTTCTGCTATATTCGAAAAGTGTTTTGACACATACTCTGCCGCCTGATACATACGCGATACCACACTGCTTTCCACATCAAAAAGCTTTTCGCCTGCATCATTTGTGTTCCATATACGAACTATGCTTAAATACAAATTAAGTATTCCTGAACGAATTGCTATCTCATACCCGAACCTTTCTGCTACATATTCATTATATATACCAAAAGCTGCTTTCTCTATTTCGCCATCAGTCATTTCGGATTTCTTTATGATATTACCGTGGTGATGCACACTACTTAATATCGGAAGCATATACTTTGCTTCAGGTGGCATTTGACCTTCAAGTATTGATTTTGAAAATTTTATTACTATGTACTCGCTGTCTTTATCATGCGACTTTAAAAAATGTGTTTCCAAAGGGTTAATTATAATTACATCCCCTGTTTCAAAATGAACTGTTTTGTCATTTATCCACACAGTCATATCACAATCCACGCCATACAATATTTCGATATAATTGTGAAAATGAACATCCGAGCCTACGCTATTCTTTTTCACGCGCAGTTTCAAGCAATGAACACTACATTCATAGCCGTCTTTATATAATGCACCTTCATCATATCCCCTATTCACATTTTTCACCTCAAGACAAAAATATGATATTTTTAATTAAATATATTATATCATCTAATTTTGAAAAATGCTATACTTTTATTAAAGAAGGTGAATTTTTATGAAACTAAATAAAAGATACAAATATCATACTACTCCAATAGCAAATGAAAAAGCAATTGTAAAAGGCGAAAAGTACAGATTTACCATTCTTACATCGCGTCTTATCAGAATTGAATATAGTGAAAATGGTGTGTTTGAGAACAGAGCTACAAAGACTGTTATAAACAGACAGTTTGACGTTGTACCTTTTTCAGTTGAGAAAAAAGGCGACACAATCGAAATCACAACCGATGATGTAATGCTTACATACAACACATCCATGCCATTTTCAAAACATAGCCTTAACCTTCGCTATGCAGGAAACAACAAATCTTGCAATGCGGGACGTGAAGGAACAGTGTGGTTTTTTGGCGAAGAGCAGACATATCAGCTTAAAGGAACTACACAAACTCTCGACAAAGCAGATGGCGAAATCGAGCTTGAAGGCAGTATAATGAGTATTCAGAATATCACTGTGCTTGACGACAGCAAATCATTTATAATAACTGAAGATGGCTGGATAGAGCCACGAAATAAAGAATGCATAGACCAGTATTTGTTCTGCTATGGTGCTATACATCCAAATAACGGAACACCTGTAGCAGGCTTTCACCACCTTGAATGTCTAAAGGCATTTTATCATCTTACAGGAAAACAGCCACTTATACCGCGTTATGCACTTGGAAACTGGTGGAGCAGATACCATAAATACAATCAAGACGAGTATATCGATATGGTAAAGCGTTTCAAGGAAGAAGACATTCCATTTAGCGTATCTGTTATCGATATGGACTGGCATCTTACTAAAATAAACGAAAAATACGGCACTGGATGGACAGGTTATACATGGAATAAAGAGTTATTCCCTGACCACGTTGGATTTATGAAATTTCTTCATGATGAGGGGTACAAGGTTACCTTAAACCTTCACCCACAGCAGGGCATTGCCGCACACGAAGATGCATATAAAAGTATGGCAGAAGCTATGGGCATAGACCCTGAAAGCGAAAAAACTGTTGAATTTGACATTACTAATCCAAGATTTTTAGAAAACTATTTTTCAAAAGTGCATCACCCACTTGAAGAAGAAGGTGTTGATTTCTGGTGGATGGACTGGCAGCAGGGAAACACAACAGGCATCGAAGGTATAGAGCCTCTTTGGATGCTCAACCACTACCACTACATAGACAATGGAAAAAATAACAACAGACCAATGCTATTTTCACGATATGCTGGTCCGGGTAGCCACAGATATCCGCTTGGTTTTTCAGGAGATACTATTATATCTTGGAAATCGCTTGATTTTCAGCCGTATTTCACTGCATCAGCTACAAACATAGGTTATGGCTGGTGGAGTCACGACATAGGAGGTCATACGGGAGGCGTACGTGACGAAGAGCTTGCTGCTCG
>JAZQHR010000122.1:0-8231 GCA_045540695.1 Clostridia bacterium
TTTTCGGCAGAGGATAAGATAGAAAATGCACCTAATGTTACATTCCCTGCAAAGGTTGCACTTCTTTTAAAGAAACGTTTTGACCTTGGCTTAAAAGGATTTATATTTTTACCATGCGAGCTTATAGACAAAAACGGAGAAACATTAAAAAAATACATAATAGATTACGCAAAAATGTGGGATTTAGGCGATGATTTTATAAATTGGGTGGATAAGGAAAATATATTCTACAACACACTTGTTGACAGAATAGTTACAGGCTATCCTCATGATGAAAAGATTGACCTTGGATATGAGGACAATATGTTAAATACAAGCGAGATTTTCCACTTGTGGGTTATAGAAGGTCCAAAGGAAATTACAAACGAATTTCCATTTGATAAAGCAGGACTAAATATCATAGTTACCGACAACCTTGAACGTTATCGTACAAGAAAGGTACGTATTTTAAACGGTGCACACACCTCTATGGTACCTTATGCTATGCTGGAAGGCATTGAAACCGTAGGCGACTGTATGAACGATGAGAAGATGAGCGCTTTTGTAAAAAAATGCGTTTATGACGAGATAATTCCTACACTTGACTTGCCGCAGGATGAACTTGTGTCGTATGCCGATGATGTGTTTGAGAGATTTAACAATCCGTTTATAAAACACCTTTGTGCATCCATCTCGCTAAATTCTGTAAGTAAGTTTAAAGTAAGAGTGCTTCCATCAATACTTGAATACATAAAACGCTACAATAAAATGCCTGAAAATCTTATCTTGTCATTTTACAAGCTTATAGAGTTTTATAAAAAAGGCACACCAAACGACGATGCTGAAGTAATGGAATTTATGAAAAATAAAAGCATAGCTGAAATTTTAGCTAATAAAGATTTCTGGGATGAGGATTTAAGCTTTCTTGCAGACGAGGTTTCAAAGTATGATAATTAACAATCTTGATAATGTCTATATAAATATAGAAAACGGCCACAAATATGCTCTTTGCGATATTAAAAAGGGTGAGAATGTTATAAAATACGGTCAGAGTATAGGTCACGCTACTTGCGATATAAAAAAAGACGAGCACGTACATACACATAATCTTAAAACCAATCTCGGTGATAAGATAGAGTATAGCTACGAGCCTGTAAGCTATCCGATAGAAAAAGTAAATAAGCAATATAATTTTATGGGTTATGAACGTGAAAACGGTGATATAGGTATAAGAAATGATATCTGGATAGTAAATACCGTAGGCTGTGTAAATAAAACTGCACAGATTTTGTCTGAAAAAACCGGTACAAAATATTTTTCTCACCCGTTTGGCTGTTCGCAGCTTGGCGATGACCAGGAGATAACACAGAAAATATTAAAAGGTCTTGTGAATCATCCAAACGCAGGCGGTGTGCTCGTGCTTGGACTTGGCTGTGAAAATAACAACATAGACGTGTTTAAAAAGGTACTTGGTACGTGGGACGATGCAAGAGTTAAGTTTTTAAACGCACAGGATTTTGATGATGAAATAGCTGAAGGAATAAAGCTTATAGGCGAGCTTAAGAAAAATGCTGAAAAATATACACGAAAGCCTATAGATATATCAAAGCTAAAAGTTGGTCTTAAATGTGGAGGAAGTGACGGTTTTTCAGGTATAACTGCAAATCCATTGGTTGGAAGATTTTGCGATAGACTTACCTCACTTGGCGGTAGCTGTGTGCTTACGGAAGTGCCTGAAATGTTTGGTGCAGAGCACTTGCTTATGCAAAGATGTGAAAATGAAGATGTATTTAATAAGACAGTTTCACTTATAAATAATTTTAAGGATTATTACGCTCGTCACAATCAGGTTATATATGAAAACCCATCACCGGGCAATAAAGAAGGCGGTATAACTACACTCGAAGAAAAGTCGCTTGGTTGTATACAGAAAGGTGGTCTTTCTCCTGTGGTAGATGTGCTCGACTATGGCGATACACTTACTAAAAAAGGTTTGTCACTTTTAAATGGTCCCGGAAATGACATAGTTGCCGTTACAAATCTTACTTGTGCAGGCGTACATCTTATACTTTTTACCACCGGCAGAGGTACTCCGCTTGGCGGTCCTGTACCTACAATTAAGATTTCGACAAACTCAACTCTTGCAGCTAAAAAGTCAAACTGGATTGACTTTGATGCGGGAAGGATGCTTTCGGGTGAAGATTTAACAGATGACTTAATGGATTTTGTGATTGATATCGTAAATGGTAGTATGTCAAAAAATGAAATAAATGGTTATGAGGAAATATCTATTTTCAAAGACGGCGTAGTGCTGTGATTAAATTATGATTAATTCCCCCCAATTTCGAAAAAAGTGCGATTTGAAAAAATTAAAATCGCACTTTTTTGTATAATTACAATTAAATCAATTATAAAACAAAATAAAAACACTGGAATATATTTACTTTTATAAATGGGTACAGTATAATATTCACAAGATAATTTTTATTACAATTTAAAAGAGGCGATCTTAAATGAAAAAATTTTTAAGTATGGTATTGGTGATGTGCATTATATTAAGTATGTCAAGTACATGCTTTGCACGTTCTGTTGGTGACGATAATTTAGGCATAACCTTTGAAGTGTCTGATAACTGGGATCTTTATAGTTATGAAGATTTTAGCATAAAATTTAATTACTATAATACGTTAAATGAATCTATATGTGTTGAGGGAGTCAAAACTGATTGGGCATATTCTATGGATATGGTTGAGGAGTCGGCATTAGTTGATTTATGTAATGATATATATTCAAATGCCAGCCTTGCTGATGAACTTTCTGATGAAAATGGCGTGTATGTAACTGTAAGTACAGAATCTATTCTCAAAAGCTATGAATATTATAATGGTGTTAAGTATTTTAGATATGAAAAAGCCTACACTGCAAGAGCTTATGGATATAATGATACACCATTTTACGAAACAGCATTTGTTACAGCGAAAAATGGTATAGTGTATTTTATAACTTATCACCGCAATTCTGTTTCAAATCATTTTAATGATGTCGTAGCTTTACTTGACAGTATATCTTTTGAACCTGGAGAAATCAAAATTTTAATTGATGGCGAAAGAATATATCCTGACAATGCTCCGATACTACTTGAAGGCAGAACATTAGTTCCAATCAGAGCGGTTGCTGAAAAAATGGGATATTACGTTGATTGGGACGGTGAAAATGAGCTTGTAACACTTATATCAAACGATGGAAGTATAGTGCTTCATTTCCAGATTGACAATAATGTAGCACTTAAAAATTTAGAAGAAAGAATTAGTCTTGATGTTCCACCGTTAGTAATAGAAGGCAGAACATATTTGCCATTAAGAGCAGTTGCCGAAGCTATGGAAACTTATGTTGACTGGAATGAAGCAGAAAACGCTGTTGAGATATGGCAGTAATAAAATAAATTTATAATATATCTAAAAAATTCCCGTACGAAAAATATATCGTGCGGGAATTTTTATTTAAACTTTATTTGTTACTGATGGAGGATAACCAAATTTTTGCTTATACGCGTAATAAAACGAAGTAGGAGAGGAGTATCCGCATTTTACACTTGTTTCAACAACGCTTTTTCCGCTTTTGAGCATTTCTTTTCCAAGGGTAAGTCTGTATGCTTGGAGATGCTTCATAGGTGTAACGCCTGTTTCTTTTTTGAAAAGCCTTATAAAATGGTCTTTGTTGATGTTTAGTATATTGGCTATTTCGGTAATAGATGTTGTGGTATAATCTCTCTCGATAATTTCTATGGCTTTTAGTACATAGCTATTTCTTATGAGCGGTAGGGTGTAGTGGGCATCAATATGTACCAGTGCAGTTTCTAAAAATTTTGTTATTGCTTTTGCATTGAAATCTCTCGCACTTTGAGGCCCAATTATAATTTTATTTCCAAATTCAAACAAATGATAAAGCTCATTGTTTCTTATATATATTTCCATGAATGAACCAGGACTAAAAGGATGAGTGTAATTAAATTCGTAGTATGAGTGGTCAAAATTTGAATGCTCAACCATATCAAATGTTTCAAATCTTGAGAAAAAGTACAGGTAGCCTTCTTTTAAAATGTGTTCTTCGTTGTTGAAATACATTCTTGCCCAACCTGAATTTACATAGTAAATCCTGTCAAGCTTAAGCGTTTCTATCTTTTTCCACGTATCAACTGTTATGTATCTTCCACATTCGTGTAAGGAAAGTTTGTGTTCCATTTTATTTTCTCCTTTATAAAAAGTCGATAATTATTGTGAAATGTGTAGATTTTTATTGTTTAAAAGTCGTTTTTGAGATGCTATAATAAAATTATACAAATTTGCGCCCAAATTGTCAATTGATTTTGGGGACAATATACACATTTTTTCTAAACATAGTGAATAAAAAACATAAAATAGTGGACAAAAAACATAAAATAGCGGAGGCATTAGCGAAAAAATTATGTTATTATTAAACTATACGGAAATAAATTAAGGGGGTTAAAAAATGAAAGGAAAAAGATTACTTTCTGTTATTCTCATTGTGGCAATGGTATTATCAATGGGAATGACAACCGCATTTGCATTTTCATCTGATTATGTAGATGATGCGTGGAGTTATTCAAAGACATTTTCGTCTTCTGATTCAACTACCACACTTGGCGAAGATGGCTTTGCATTTGCCGGAAGCAGTGTTACTTTGGCAGATAATGGTTTAACACTTGCAAGCGGTTCAAAAGCTACTTTTGGTAAAAACGGAGCATCGATGGATTTTGACTATAGTTTTGATATGTATGCTTATAAGAATATCAATAACTATTCGGTTCATTTCCATTACACCGATGCATCAAACTTCTACACAATTACCTTGAGAAGAAATGAGTCTATTGTTCAGCTTACCAAAACCATTGGAGGTACAAGTTATGTACTAAGTCAGCAGAGCTTTGGTTCGGGAGAAGGAGCAAACTACATAGGACATACATATGACGTTTCTGTGAAAAATACAAGTGCAGGAACAGTTATTGATGCGACTGTAACCAGCGACAGAGGACTTGTGTACGAGTTTGACTATACTGATACTTTATCTGATACAGGTTTTGATGAGCTTGACAACGGCGCGCCTTTAACATCGGGTAAAATTCAGATTGCGGACGAATGGGCATCTACAAGGGTGTCATATCTAAATGTGTATGAAATCAAATCTTTAGATTCGTGGACTTATACTCATACATTTACAGATGCAGATACTGTAGATGCACTTGTGAATGATGGTTATACATTTAGCTCTACACCTACATTTAATGCAGATGGTATGTACGGTGGAACAAGTGCTACAACTGCTACATTTGCACCAAAGAAAAGTGTATTAACTGATGATTATAGTTTTCAGACAAGTATATACTGCGTAACAAACGCTCATTTGTATGCGTTTGTAAAGTTTAATAAAACTGATGCAGGATACTATCGTATCAAGCATAATCGTCCAAGCACAGGATTCAACGATTATCACGTTTCTATAGAAAAAGTAGTTGGAAGCACAGTTTACACTCTTGCTAAAGCTAACTACAAAACAAATTCAGGTCTTAACTGGTGTACATACGAATATGACATAGATGTTGGTATTGGAGCATCAAGCGTCAAGATTAATGCAACAGTAAAAAATAAAAACAATGGCGACATATATACACTTGAGGCTATAGATAATGCTAACGATACTGGTGCAGACGGCATTGATAACGGTGCACCAATTACATCAGGTACAATAGAAATAGAAAACCTTCCTTCATCATATAGGGTGAATTATTTGAATGCACAGTCAACTCCGGGTGTATATGAAGATGTAGTTATTCCGGATGTTCCTGACGAGCCTGAAATTCCTTCAGTTCCGTCATCAGCGCTATGTCTTGTAAATGATCGTGACCCATATACAGGCGTTTTAGAGGCAGGTGTAAGCGGTGAAGAGTTTACATTTGATACACTATTCTCAAGTGTTGGCCTTGACCTTGGCACACACGATGGAATAAATAATATCATCCTTACTGATAATGACAATTCAAACAGACTTCATCAGGTCGATTTGTCGCTATACGAAAGTGATGACAACATAGAGTATTCTAAAATAAGAAACTTTACTGCTACTAAAATCGGTGGTAAGATATATATTTATAACTTTAATTCAACTAAGAGATATATAAAAGTGCATCAGCACCACGGTGAAGTACTTACAGATTACCTTGAAGGTAAATCGTTTATAAATAATATAGACGATATTATAATGGCACAGAAAGCAGACCTTCCAGGTGCAGGTGGCGGAGAATTTACAAAGATTAAAACAATCAGCGTGACACCTGAAAGCGCATCAGAGGATAGTGTTGCATTTGTAAGTGCAGATTTACTTGCAGATTGCGGTACAAGTCCACTAAGATTTGTGCTTTCAAATGGCTACGTATTATCTCATTATACAACTGCTGACGGAGTATATGTAAGAATTCCGGAAGCTACAGCCAACACTAAAATCAGTATTGATGTATACGGAAACAACGCACACGCAGCTGACCTTAGCGATATGAACAACGTATTTGAAGTTCGTTATGGTAACAGAACTCCAATGTTCTTAAATTCAAAAACGGAAGATGGAGTTGCATTTAACGCAAATAACTCTGTAACTAAAGCGCCAAACGGCGATTATATAATGATTGCAAACGGCGGTCAGGGTTCGGGTTACCTTGTTCAGCGCCGTTCAACAGATGGTGGTAGAACTTGGTCTACACCTGTTGAGATATACCGCACAGGCTCTATGTGTGACGGCGGTGGCTTTATGGTAGACCATGAACGCGGTATTATGTGGTACTGCGGATACTTTAAAAAGCAATCGCCAACTATCGGCGTAAAAATGGGCTTTATGGAAAGCCGAGACAATGGTTTAACCTGGTCAGAGCCTCGCAGAATAACAGGTTCTGTAACAGGTGCTATATACTCAGATGGTATCAAAACAAAAGAATATGATGGAGATGGACCAAATATAGATTATGTAATACCTTCGATGTTCGGCTCAGGCGAAGGCGAGAGAATAGCTGGTAACCTACTTCGTGACCTTTCTTCAAACTTTACTACAGGTACGGTATTCTCAAGAGATAACGGAAGAAACTGGCAGGCTACCGCATCAAGAGTAAACTTTGTTCCTGAAGGTGCTGAAGACGAAGCATTTGAGGCTGGCTTATCTGAAACATCTATTGCATATCTATCGGATGACAGCATGGCTCTTATATCAAGAAACCAGTGGCCAAGTGAAACACACTATGCACAGTCTGTTTCGTACGACAATGGTTTTACGTGGGTTGAAAAGGCTTGGCGTTCAACAGTTACAGCGTCAAACGGTGACCCTGATATAATGGAACACAAAGATGACATAATAGTATTGTGGCCGGGTCATTCGACACTTGGCGGTGCTACATATACAAGATTCCCGCTAGCACTTGCATATTCTACTGACGATATGAAGACTTGGAATAAAAAGCTAGATATCTGGGAAGGTACATACTTCGGTGTATACAATACTGAAGGTAGTGACAGAGCATATGGTACTCAGCCGGGCTTCTTAAAGATGACATACAAAGGCAGTGATGACCTATATGCGTACTGGACACATCATGGTACAGGAGGCGGTTCTAGTACATCGAGTGTTGACGCTGTACTTATAGAAGATTTTGATGATTATCTATACAAATCAAAAGGCGCAGCTGATGACTTCGAAGCATCAAACAATAAGTTTGAAAGCTGGTTCCAGGTGAAAGTAAGAAGCTTCCCTAATGCATCGGTAAGCATTTCAAACGAAAAGGCAAAGACAGGGGAGAAATCACTTAAGCTTGTTGCTAACAACAACTGCCTATATACAAACCGTTCGCTTCCACAGATGCTTTCGGGTGAAATAAGCTTTGATTATTATGTAGATTCTCTTGGCGGAGATTGCTATATAGGCTTTAAGGATGCGTACAATACAAATGTGTGCAAGAGTACAATCTATTCACTTAAGATTGGAAAAGACGGTAAGCTATACGCACTTGATTCTTCAAAAGATTTTACTCAGACAGGTACAGCAGTTGCTGAACATGGAATGGGTACTTGGAACAACATAAAGATAGTATTTGATATTAAATCTGATACTTGTGGTCTTTATGTAAATGATGTAAAAGTAGCGGACCTTACTAGAAATCAGGACATTCCTGATTATGACGGTATATGTTTTATGAG
>JAZQHR010000123.1:0-13785 GCA_045540695.1 Clostridia bacterium
TTCCCTCCTTTTAGTAGTGTTCTATAGTGTACTACTATGTACTAGTACACTTTGATGATAGCATATCATTTTTCTTCTGTCAATAGTATTTTTAAAAATATATGTAATTGTGTTTGTTGTTTTTTTGTGATATAATGAAAAATGAGGTGAATTAAATGCAGTTTATCGCTAAAAAATTTAATGAGCTTTCGACGTCGGAGCTATACGAGATAGTAAAATCCAGGGCGGAGATTTTTCTGCTGGAGCAAAATATCATTTGTCAGGATATGGACGACAAAGACTATGACAGCTTGCACTGCTTTTTCACAGATGACAAGAGGGTAATAGCATATCTTAGGGCGTTTGGCTCCGGGGATAATGCCGTAACCATAGGCAGAGTGCTTACGCTTGAGCACGGAAACGGGCTAGGGAGCGAGCTTATGCGAAAAAGCATCGAGGAAATTAAAAAGCATTTTTCGTGTAACAAGATAATAGTTCATGCTCAAAAGCAGGCTGTGGGATTTTATGAGAAGATGGGCTTTAGCATAGTTTCCGATGAGTATTTGGAAGAAGGAATTGTTCACCTTACTATGGAATATATAGCGTGAAAATCTTCAAATAGTATTTGAGGTAGAAAAAATGAAAAAGATTATTTGTTTTATTATAATGTTAATAACCATAATTTCAAACACCGCTTGGGCACAGGATATACAGACCAGCTCAGGTAATGTTATACTTGCCGATGCATCGGGCGGTATAGTGTTGTATCAAAAAAATGCCGATGAGAGATTTGCACCAATGCATTTAACCAAGATAGTTACTGCTATGGTTGTAATAGAAAACATACCTGATTTAGACACAAAGATTACCGCTGACCCCGATATAATAAACGGCACGGATTTTTCGTTTGGTAATATGGGAATTCTTTCAAACGAAGTGCTTACCATAAAGGATTTGGTATATGGTATGCTTCTTTATGATGCGGGTGAAGCGGCAAATATGCTGTGGGATTTCACGTTTGATACTAAAGATGAGTTTATAGCTAAAATGAACGAGTATGCCGTATCAGCCGGTGCACAGAATACCAATTTTGTAAATGCCAACGGAAAGCACGACGCAAAGCAATATACCACTGCAAGAGATATGTATAAAATCACTCGCGAGGCACTGAAAAACGATGTGTTTGCAGAAGTGGTGAGCACCACTATGTATACCATGGAGCCAACAAATAAATATAAGGAAAAAAGATATCTTTCAAATAAAAACGCACTACTTAGCACATATCGTGAAAAAGGGTATTATTACGGAAATGCCATAGGTACAAAGTCATCGTATTCGGATGGTGTGTCACACCTTGCATCCGCTGCGAAGAGGGGCAACACATATCTTATTTGTATAGCGGCAAATGCTTCATCGGGCAGCGAAGGAAATAACGCATACATAGATACAATAGCACTTTATAAGCATGGCTTTGAAAACTTCAGCAGTGTAAAATTTGAGGCGAGAGATGACATCATAGACGAGGTGTCACTAAGAAACGGAAAAAATACAGACAGAGTGCTTTTAGTAAGTGAAGTTGACGTTTTTTTGGGACTTCCAAAGGAGTATGATGAGGAAAAGCTAAAAAGAACAATAACAATCAACGAAAACATCATCGCTCCAATAGAAAAGGGACAAGCACTTGGCCAACTCACATATACATACGAGGGAAATGAAATATCAAAAACAAACCTTGTAGCTTACGAAACGGTACGCCGAGATATTATAAAAGGTGCAATGTACTGGATTAAAAAGGTTATATCATCTGTGTGGTTTATAGTTTCTGCTGTGATTGTTATTTTGCTTATGGTACTTAGAAAAATGAGGTAGAAATATTATTAAACCCTATATTGACAACGCATATTCCTAGGGAATATAATAAATTTAAATATACTGTGTACGGAGGTGCTTTTATGAAAAGAAAAATTTGCATTTTTATGGTTATGGTGATTTTGCTGAATATTTTCCCAGCTGTAACCTTTGCGTCAGAACCAATAAATGTTGTAGTTAATGGGCAACAGTTGGAATTTGATGTAGAGCCTTTTATTGAGGATGGGAGAACACTTGTTCCTTTGAGGGGCGTTTTCGAGGCACTTGGAGCTCAGGTTGAATGGAATGTCGATAATCTAACTGCAGGTGTGAAGCTTGGTTGCAATGAGATATATTGCACAGTTGATAGTGATAAGATGACGAAAAACGATTCTATATATAATATTGATGTGCCTGCAAAAATAGTAAATGACAGAATTTTTGTGCCGTTACGAGCTATCAGTGAATTGCTTAATTGCGACGTTTTGTGGGATGAATATACAAATACTGTCGACATTAAAAGAAACGAGCTTCCATTTGAGGTTTCATACACAGAAAAAGTCATATCCAGAAAGACACGTTCAGGAGATGGCACGATAACTGCAACATATATTTATCCGGTGATTACAGACGGAAAAGACTTCTTGGCAGACGATGTAGTTGCCAGAGCAAATGAGGTTTCTGAAAAACATACTTTGGATATGTTTGATGTAGCTGAGTACGCATTCCATTTTGATAGGGATTTTCCAGTTATTAGGGAGGAAGGAACATACGGATATCCTGAAGTGGAAATTACAGTTAAAACTATCATATCTGCCAGCGAAAAATTTGGTATGGTGTCTTTTGAATCAAATGTTATAATGCCATGGACAGGTCACGAAATGGAAACGCATACTTATGATAAAGAAGATTTTGTGGAAATGGGTTCAATTGGGACTGCATTAAACTATTTCTCACACGATATAAAGTATGAATATTTGGATGTATATGATTTGTTTGTGAATAACTTTGAATATGTAAGATATGGCAAAGAGGAGTTTGAGGAATATCCACAGCAAAATATTGAGTTTGTACTTTCAAATGACAAACTATATGTATATGCTTCTGCTATTTCGCTTACAGGCGTTGGACGAGTAAATAGTTATTTTTCGGTAGTTAAACAATACTAAGTTGGAAAAAGCCATCTTGTGTAGGCCTTATACAAGATGGCTTATTTTTAATGTCTTTAAATATTCTTTTGTTTCTTTATCTATGCGATAGCTTTCTACGGACTTTTGTATAGCTTTGTTGTGAGTCCATGTGTCAAGGTGATTGGTTTCTATGTATTTTACGGCGGTGTCGTACTGTTTAGCAAGGGCGGTAGCAAAATACCACGCCTGCATCATTTTTACGTAATAATGCTCGTGACGAATGTTTGATACTATATCTAAATATTCAGCCTTAAAATGCTCATCTAAATACAGCTTCATAAGTAATCCTATGGCATATCTTATGGTGTACGGCTTGTCGGAGGATAGCCACGCGTATATTTTGGGTAGCAGTTTGTTTGTGTTTTTGGAAAATACCTTTGGTAAAAATCCGTCGCAGGTCGCCCAGTTGTCTATGTATGGAAGAAATTTTTCCGTTTCGCAAAGAGCTGTGTCAAAATCAGTTATCTTTTCTATCAAAAATGCATGAAGATTGTTTTCCTCATAATACTTGTGAGGAAGGTTTTGCAAAAATGCATCTTTTTCATCGCTTTTGTAAAATTCCTTTGCAAATTTTCTAAGGTGCGGTGTGCGAATGCCTATTATAAGCTCCTTGTCTATAGTAGGCATAAGGCGTGCGTGAAAGTCACGATATGCTGTGTCCTGCATTTTAAAAAGCTCTTTTTGTATATCCATCATTTTATCTCCTCATTATAGATATATTTTGATTATATATTACGCAGTGCGTTTTATCAAGAAAATAAAAATTTTTGAATAAAAAATTTTAAAATGCAAATATTAATCGTGTAGTATTTCAAATACATTTTTAAAAGGAGTAGTATGAAAATGGATAAGAACAAACAAAACAGCAACAACCAGAATAACAATCAGAACAAAAACAACCAGAATAGCAACCAGAATAACAACCAGAACAAACAGGATAGCAACAACAGATAAGATTTAAATCCAAATAAAAAATCCCAATCTCCATATCGTCGGGGATTGGGATTTTTTAAAACTTTCTATTGATTTTAGTCGCATTTTGTTATAACATTATAATATATAACTATTTTTAAAAATACGGGGGTAAACCTAAATGATAACAAAGGTTACAGACGAAAAGAAATACAAAGAATTTTTGCATAAGCACTATAAAAGCAGTTTTATGCAGGGTCCTGAATGGGCGAAAATAAAGGATAACTGGAAAAATGAAGTAATACTTAGCGTAGATGAAAACGGCGAAATAAAAGGAAGTCTTAGCGTGCTTATAAGAAAGGTGCCGTTTTTTAATGCTACTATGATGTACGCACCAAGAGGACCTGTGTGCGATATAGATGATGAGGAAACTTTTTCTGAGCTTTTAGAGGGTGCAAAAAAGATTGCGAAAGAAAACAAAAGCTATGTACTTAAAATAGACCCTGACGTTGAGATAGAAAACGAGGACTTTGTTAGCCTGGTTAAAAAGCTTGGCTTTAAGATGAAAAGTGCGTCAAAAAACTTTGAGGGTATTCAGCCACGATTTGTATTCAGACTTGATATAAAGGACAAAAACGAAGAAGAAGTAATGGCTATGTTCCAGAACAAAACACGTTATAACGTGCGCTTGGCAGAGAGAAAGGGCGTTACTGTATCTATCGGCGGAAGGGAAGACTTAAAGAAATTCCACGAGATAATGGTAGTAACAGGTACAAGAGATGAGTTTGTAGTCAGAAACCTTGAATATTTTGAAAAGATGTATGACCACCTTGCACCTGAAAACTTAAGACTGTATCAGGCGCATTTTGAAGGTGAGGTTATCGCAGGAACGCTTGCTATACTTTATGGTAACAAGGTTTGGTACCTTTACGGTGCAAGCTCAAACGAGTATAGAAATGTAATGCCAAACTACCTACTTCAGTGGGAAATGATAAAATGGGCTATAGAAAACAAGTGCGATATATATGATTTCCGTGGCGTATCTGGTGACCTTGACGAGTCTAATCCGTTATACGGACTATACAGATTTAAAAAAGGCTTCAACGGAAAATTCACAGAGTTTGTAGGCGATATAGACTATGTGTTTAACCCTGTAATGTATCAGCTTGTGGAAAAAGGCGAGAAGATATTTAGAGAATTAAGACGAAAAGTATACCTTTTGAAAGGTCAGAAATAATATGAAAAGCTTTGTGGTAAATAAATCGGATTTGATTTTTAATATACAAAAAATAAAAGAAATGGCAAACGGCTCAAGAGTAATAGCGGTGCTTAAAGGGTACGGCTATGGCCTTGGTATATGCGAATTTGCATCGCTTTTAAGGGATAACGGCATAGATTTTTTTGCAGTGTCCGAGCTTGATGAGGCGGTAGTGCTTCGAAATGCAGGCTTTGAAGAGGAAATCCTTCTTTTGACTGCTACAAGCGACGAAACAGAAATATCATTGGCTTTGGATAATAACGTTACATTAGCTGTTGGTTCGTTTGGCTGTATGGAAAATGTGGACAGGCTTGCGGGTGAAAAGGGGCTAAAAGCAAAGGCACATATAAAGATTGATACAGGCTTTGGAAGATTTGGATTTTTGCCTGGTGATGCAAAAAATGTGTGTGATATGGCAAAGGAAAAAGCTAATATTTCTTTCGAAGGAATATTCTCGCATTTTTCATTTTCATTTTCGCCGGATAGAAAAGACGTTCAGCTTCAATTTGACAGATTTAAAGATTGCCTTGAGGTGTTTAAAGAAAACGGCATGAGCCTTATGGCACATATATGTAATTCATGTGCATTTTTGCAGTATCAGGATATGCATTTGGACGCGGTAAGAGTAGGCTCGGCGTTTCTTGGCAGACTTCCGCTTGTAAATAACTATGGGTTAAAGAGAATAGGACACTTAAGGTCAAATGTTGTCGAAGTACGAAACATTCCAAAAGGCTATTATGTAGGCTATGCCAACACATACAAGACAAAACGCGAAACTACTATTGCCATAGTGCCTGTAGGATATAAGGACGGATTTGGCGTTGAAAAGAGTAAGGACACGTTCAGACTAAACGATGTACTAAGATATATGTTTACCGATTTTAAATCGTTTGGGAAAAAGCTTAGTGTATCGGTTAACGGAAAAACCGCCAATATAATCGGCAGAGTAAGCATGTACAATATAGTGCTGGATGTTACAGGTATGGATATAAAAGTCGGTGACGAATGTGTGTTAAACGCAAATCCTATTCTGGTATCAAGAGATATTATGCGTGAATATATATAAATTGGAGGATTATCAGTGAATAAATCTACACCTATTTACGACGGTATAACTGAATATAAATCAAATAAAGTAAGGTCGTTTCACGCACCCGGACATAAGGGAATGTTAAAGTTTGAAGGTATATACGAGCTTGACGTGGTTACTCCCGAGGGGAGCGGTACTCCGTATTTTATGCGTGGTATGCAGGAGTGTGCCGACTTATTTGGTGCACTTCGCTCGTTTTACATAACAGGCGGTATAAAAAACGGCATTTACGCTATGCTTAAAACAGTATGCAAAAGCGGAGATAAGATAATAGTAGACAGAAATTGTCAAAGGTATGTGTACGATGCTATTGCATTTTTAGGACTCAATCCAGTGTATATAAAGCCGGAGTATATGTATCAGTTTGGCTTTACGGGTGGAATGAGCCCTGATGCGATAAATAAGATAACAAACGAGCATCCCGATGCCAAGGCGGTGCTTATCACTTCGCCAAACAGCTACGGTGTGATAAGTGACATAAGAAGCATAGCCGAAGTTGTTCATGGCAAGGGAATGATGCTTTTAAACGATGAAACAAACGGGGCACATCTTAGCTTTTCTAAAAACCTGCCAAATTGCTCGGTAGTAACGGGAGCTGATATTTGTGTGCAGGGGCTGTATAAGACACTTGGCTCTCTATGCGGTACGGGCGTGATGCACGTATGCTCCGACAGGGTAAATTGTAAGGACCTTCAGGACAATCTAAGTCTTTTTGAACCTGAGGTAACCTCCGCTACACTTCACGCCGCGGTAGAAAGTGCAGTTGTAAACGCAACGGAATTTGAAAAAAGATACGAAAAGATATTAGACGCTGTAGAGGTGTCGAGAAATCAGGTTAATTCGGGTGGAAAAATTTATTGGTTTGGCACTGATTTCAACGATAGCTGCGGTATTTACGATATTGACAAGACAAAGATACTTATAAACTTTTCAAAGGTTAATTTCACAGGCTTTGAAATAGCTGACATACTTAAAAATGAATATGGTATAGAGGTGGATGTGGCAAACGATAAAAATATCGTTTGTACAGTTACTCCTTACAATCGCATTTCTGATGTGAAAAAGCTTGAAAAAGCGGTAAGAGCTATTGTAAGAGGTATAAAGTTTGAGCATTCAGAGATAGTATCGCTTAATACCGAAGCTGAAAATCACGTTGGTATGACACCGCGAGATGCACTTGAAAGCGATATATGCAGAGTAAGCATAGCATTTTCTGAAGGCAGAATATCGGCAGGGATTATATCAAGAAGCCTTACAGGGCGTATACTTATAGCTCCCGGTGAGGAGATAAGGGCTGAAAATGTTAAGGAAATGTCGGAGTATTTGAATAAAGACGAAAAGCTTGACGGTGTGAACGAGGAATACGAGATACTTGTAGTAAAGGCATAAACGTGGGAGATGTAAAACAATGGTCGAAATCAAGAAAAACAGCAAGGTTTTAAACGTAACAGAAGGTCCTATGCTTAAGAAAATGATTCTTTTTGCGATACCGATTATGCTATCAAATATACTTCAGCAGGCATTTAATACCGCCGATTCGATAGTTGTCGGAAGGTACGCGAGCAGTAACGCCCTTGGCGGAGTAAGTGCTACGTCACCACTTATAACGCTGATTATCAGTCTTTTTACGGGTCTTACTGTGGGTGCAACTGTTGCTATATCACAAGCGATAGGTGCTAAGGATGAAGAAGGCGCGTCAAGACATGCGCACAACGCTATAGCTACTGCGATTATGGGCGGTGTAATAGTTGCTGTAATAGGAAACGTATTTGCAGGACCTGTTCTAAAAATGATGGGTACGCCGGCTGAAATTATAGGTTACTCAATTAAATATATGAGGATATATTTTGCCGGAGCGCCGTTTTTACTTTTGTACAATTACGGAAGTGCGATACTTCGTTCGGTAGGCGATGTCAAAAAGCCGTTTTTGTATCTGGCGATAGCAGGTGTTATAAATGTTATACTTAACCTGATATTGGTTTTGGGATTTAATATGGACTCGGCAGGCGTTGCGATAGCTACTGTTGTATCAAATGCGGTGGCATCTACACTGGTACTGTTCAGGCTTATTCATTCAACGCATTGTTGTCATATTGACATAAAGCGCATACGAATATACATAAATGAATTTAAAAAGATAATAGTTCTCGGTCTTCCGTCAGGTATCCAGACATCGCTTTTCAGTGGTTCGAACGTGCTGATGCAGTCGTCCATCAACAGTTTTGGTGCTGCGGTAGTTGCCGGAAACGGAGCTTCTGCTGCAGTTGAAGCGTACGTAAGCTTTATATCAGCCGGTTTTGGCCAGGCGGCTATGACGTTTGCAGGGCAGAATGTCGGCGCGAAAAAATTTGAAAGATTGAAAATCGTTCTTATGCAAGCTATATCGTGCGCTGTATTATTAGATTTTTTTGTCGCTATACTTATTGTACCTGCGAGAGAAGATATAATCAGAATTTTTATACCTGGTGATATCGATGCGATAAAGGCTGGTGCGTACAGACTAATGCTTATAGCAGGATTTCATTTTATTGCTTCACATATGACTATTACATCGAACTGTATAAGCGGAATGGGAAAATCTATAAGATCTATGATAGTGGCTGTGTTCGGTGTATGTATATTCAGAATAATATGTCTGGCGACAGTTTTTGCAAAATATCACACCATAAATGTTTTGTATGCTATATACCCGGTAAGCTGGGCAATAACGGCGTGTATGCATATTATAATGTTTACATATCTTTATAAAAAAGCGGTGAAAACGAGAACCATTTAATCATTCTTGATTTTTTTGTGCTGGTATGATAAAATATAAACGAAGAAAAGTTTTAAAAAATTTTTCAATTAAAAATAAATTAGTTGTGCTGAATTTATTTCAGCTGAAGGGAGCGAAGTTTTTATGAAATTAGTATTGGCAATTATTAACGATGATGACGGCAGCAAGGTCCTTTCGTCACTTAACAAGGCTGGTTACAGTGCTACAAAGCTTGCTACAACAGGCGGTTTCTTAAAAACAGGTAATATGACACTCCTTATCGGTGTAGACGATGATAAGGTTTCTGCGGTTATTGATATTATAAGAGAAAAGAGCCACAAGAGAAAACAGATTGTTACTTCTCCTATGCCTGTTGGCGCTGCAGGAGGTTTTTCTCCATATCCGCTAGAGGTTGAAGTTGGTGGAGCTACTATATTTGTAGTAGATGTTGACCATTTTGAGAAGGTTTGATGTATGATACTTGGAAGGCAGAGACTTCTTGGTAATCTTGAAAATATATGTAAGTCCGGCAGATGCGGGCATTTGTATATATTTGAAGGAGAAAGAGGTATAGGCAAAAGCACTATAGCTATGCATTTTGCCAAGTCTTTAATATGTGATACTGCATCGGGATGCAATGAGTGCGATTCGTGCAAGTCTTTTGACAGACTTGCACACCCCGATGTTATTTTGGTGTCGGAAACAGAAAAGGCTGAGATAGGCGTTGACACTGCAAGAAAGCTTATAAAAGAGGTGTATTTAAAGCCTCAGCTTTCAAAGAAAAGAGTGTTTATTATAAAAAACGCTGAAAAGCTTGGAAGAAGTGCACAAAATGCACTTTTGAAAATTATCGAAGAACCACCCGAGTATGCAGTGTTTATACTGCTTTCGGAAAACTCGGCAATGCTTTTAAATACTATTTTATCAAGAGGAGTGCGTATTACCATTCCTCCGCTTGATAAGGAAAGCTTAAGGGAAATAATAGGGGACAACCTTGGTGACAAGGCGGATTTTTACCTTTCATACTGTGGCGGTAATCCGGGAAAGCTTATAGAGATAATGTCCGACGAAGATTTTTACAGTATGCGTGAGTGCGTTCTTGACGGGTTAAAGTATCTTTTGACAGACGAGTATGGCATATATAAAATATGCGACATTTTTGAAAAATACAAGGATAAAAAATCTATCCTCTTTAGTATAACTGAGTCGTTTTTCAGGGATATATTATTGCTTAAAATGAAAAACGGCAAATATATAATTAACTTGGACAAAAATGAACTTTTAAATAAATATGCAAATAAAGTGCCCGAGGCTGCGTGCCTTGAGGTGATTGGAATAATAGAGAAAACGAATAACAATATGGGTAAGTATGGAAACTATTCACTTATGATACAGACTATGCTCATAGAGTGTTGGGAGGCAATAAATGGTTGAAGTAGTAGGCGTACGCTTTAAAAAGGTAGGCAAGATATATTATTTTGATGCAGGCGAGCTTGATGTGAAGATTGGTGACAATGTCATAGTTGAAACAGCCAGAGGCATAGAGTTTGGCATGGTTGCACTTGAAAAACGTATGGCACCTGAGGAAGAAATAGTAGCCCCGCTAAAAAAAATATTGAGAATTGCTACCGATGAAGATAAGAAAAACGTTGAAGAAAATAAAAAGAGAGAAAAGGAAGCTTTCGCAAAATGCGTTGAGGTTATAAAAAAGCATAACCTTGAAATGAAGCTTATAGACGTTGAATATACATTTGATTATAACAAGATATTGTTTTACTTTACTGCCGATGGCAGAATAGACTTTAGAGAACTGGTAAGAGATTTAGCAGGAATATTCAAAACAAGAATTGAACTTCGCCAGATAGGTGTCCGTGACGAAGCTAAAATGGTTGGCGGACTTGGTATATGCGGAAGAACGCTATGCTGTAATACACACCTTGGTGAGTTTGAGCCGGTAAGCATTAAGATGGCAAAGGAACAAAACCTTTCGCTTAATCCTACAAAGATTTCTGGTACCTGCGGAAGACTTATGTGCTGCCTTAAAAATGAGCAGGAAGCTTACGAGGCACTTAACAAAAGCACTCCAAACGTTGGAGCGTTTGTATCTACTCCTGACGGCAAGGGTACAGTTGTAGCTGTTAACCTTTTAAAAGGTATAGTGTCGGTTGTTGTGGATAACGACGGCGAAAAGATTTCAAATGATTATAAGACATCAGAGCTTAAGATAATTAAAAATGCCCACGTGAAGGTGGACGAAAAAGAGCTTGAATCACTAAAAGATTTAGAAGATTAAGTGCTTAATACAACAAAAAGCCCTCCCTGTGTAAGGGAGGGTGGCTTTTGTGAAACAAAAGACGGGAGGGTTGTTTTTATATAAAACGTCAACCCCTCAGATAAAACTACGTTTTATCAGCTCCCCTTACACAGGGGAGCCTTTTTGTTGTTGAGTATATATAATATACATTGAACTGTTTTAGGGAACGCCCTACGTGGCGATCCATTACGCTATCTTGCCTATAGCGTACTCGTCATTTGCATCAGTTATAATGCAATCAACATACGCGTGCGATATATCGGCATCCGACTTCACGTGCACCTTTATATAATTTGACGTAGTGCCCTCGTATACGCCTTTTTCTATTTCGCGTTCAAATAGCACGGTTACCTTTTTGCCGATAAATGTTTTAAGGTATGCTTCTCCGCATTTTTTAGCCGCTTCTATGAGAATTCTTGCACGTTCTTCCCTTATATGCTTTGGCACCTGGTCGGGCATAGCATCAGCTTTTGTCCCTTTTCTGTTTGAGTATGGGAATATATGTGCCTCGGCAAATGATATATCATTTAAAAAATCAAGCGTGGTATTAAATTCTTCCTCATTTTCCCCGGGGAAACCGGATATAATATCGGTAGTAATGGAAGGATTATCATAGTACTTGCGAAGAAGAATAACTGAGTTTTTATATTCATCACACGAATATTTCCTGTTCATTCGCTTTAACGTTTCGTCGCATCCGCTTTGGAGTGATATGTGAAAATGGTCGCACACCTTTGGAAGAGCGGATATTTTCCTTATAAATTCCTCGGTAAGAAGTCGCGGTTCTACACTGCCCAAACGAACACGTTTAATGCCTGAAATATCGCATACCGCTTTTATGGCATCTAAAAGTGTTACTGTTTTTAAATCACGTCCGTACGATGCCAAGTGTATTCCAGTTAAGACAATTTCCGAAAATCCTTTTTCGGCTAGCGACGTAACCTCGCATACTATATCGGAAATGCTTCTGCTTCTAACAGGACCTCGTGCGTAAGGTATAATACAGTAAGAGCAGAACTCTGTGCATCCGTCCTCTATTTTAACATAAGCTCTCGTTCTTCCGCTCATGTTTTCAAGACTGATGCCTTCGTAATCTCTTGTTTTCATTATATCGTAAACTGCGGATATGTTTTGACTATTTTTAAGATAATCCTCTACCATATCAACTATTTTTATTCTGTCCTTGGTGCCAAGCACAATGTTCACGCCCGGAATATTTTTTACGTCATCGGGAGATACTTGTGAGTAGCATCCAACGACAGCTATGATGGCATTTTCATTTAACTTTTTTGCACGCCTTATCATCTTGCGCGACTTTTTATCGCCTGTGCCTGTAACAGTGCAGGTGTTTATAACGTAAATGTCACATATATCGTTAAAGTCGGCTATAAGGTAACCTTTTTTTTCGAAAAGCTCACCCATAGCTTCGGTTTCGTATTGGTTTACCTTGCAACCCAGTGTGCAAAATCCTACTTTGTACATACAGTTTGCTCCTTAAGTGAATATATTTTTATTATACACTATTTTTGAAAATTATCAATAATAATTGACAAATTCAGGGTAAAGATGTATTATATAGGTGTACGAAAAAGTACTAACTTTATTTAATCGGAGGTATAAAATTATGAAAACATTTAACATTATGCTAAGCTCTATCAACGATGTAAAGAATTTTGTAAATATCGTAAATAAATATGATTTCGATGTTGATTTGACTTCTGACAGATATGTAGTAGATGCAAAATCAATCATGGGAATTTTCTCACTTGACCTAACAAAAGCTATAAAGGTTGAAATTCACAGTGATGACTGTGCTGTATTGGAAGGCGAACTTGCTCCTTTCAAAATCTGAGTTTAAACCATAACGGCGGCATAGGTTTATGCCGCTTTTTACTTTTTTGGAAACAGGGAGAATGACAGATGGATTTTAAATATAAGCCTACCGAATACGAGTTTAAGCTGATAGTTCTGTATATTATAAGGAATTTAAAACTAAACGTAACAAACACTATGATTGACTACGTAGCCCAGCAGGCGGTAAGAACAGATTTTTTTGAACTGCAACAGTATGTTCAGGTGCTTGCGAGCGAAGGTAAGATAACAGAGCTTGTTATTGAGGGCAACAACGTATACTCCATAAGCGATAACGGCGAGGAGATACTTGAATATTTTGAAAACGACATTCCATACAGTGTCAAGGAAAAGCTTGATAACGCTATGTCAGAATACATCGAAAAGGAAAACAGAGAAAACGAAGCCAAGGCTGAGTTTCACCTGATAAATTCTAACGAATACAATGTAAAATGCGTTATAAAGGAAAACGGAACAGAGCTTTTGCACGTTGAATTTGTAGTAGGCTCAAGAGATATGGCAAAAAACTTTTGTGATGCGTTCAAGAAAAATGAGATGGAGTTTTATAGCCGTATAATGAATGAGGTA
>JAZQHR010000124.1:0-10712 GCA_045540695.1 Clostridia bacterium
GTGGCCTTTTACAAGGCACAGATAAAATTTTCTGATTTCCTTATCCCTGATTTTTTCGTTAATTATACGAAGCGCTTCGGCGGTCTTTGCTGCAATAACCATACCGCCTGTATTTCTGTCTATTCGGTTGCACAGCGACGGAACAAATGATTTTTCGTTTTCAGGGTTATACTCACCCTTATTATACAGATACGCTTTTATGTGGTTTATAAGGGTATTTGTCTTTTCGCCGTCATCCTCGTGCACTATCATACCCGGCTTTTTATCCACTATAAGTATGTTTTCGTCCTCATAGACTACCTTTATATCAGGCTGAATATTCATAAAATCATTTTCCGAAGGTGATACATCAAAAAACTCATCGTTTATGTACAAATCAAGCACATCGCCCTCGTTTAGCTTATATCCAATGTCGGTTGTGCGCTTATCGTTTACCTTCACTCTCTTTTTACGAATGCATTTATACACCATGCTAAGTGGCATATTCTTAAGATATTTACTTAAAAACTTGTCCAAGCGTTGACCGGAATCGTTTTTATTTATAATGACACTTTTCATGGCTGCCTCCTCGTTTTAATATATCGAATTATTTCGATTTGATGTTTTCTATGGTTTCTCTCACCTTTTCGTGGGTAAGCTCTGATAGGTATTTTTCCTCCATTGTAAGAGTTTTCTCCATCATTTCGATAGCTTTTTCCTTTTCGCCCTTTGCATCAAGCACAAGACCAAAATTGTAGTACGCCTCCATAAATGTCGGATTTTTGTCCATCAGCTCCTCGTATACGCTGTACGCCTCGTCTATTTCACCCTTCAAAAGAAGCACGTTACCCCAGTTGTCAGCTATGATATTGTCATTATCATTGTACTCTATTGCTTCGCGGTTAAACTTATACGCCTTGTCGATATCGCCGTGGATAAGGTACATATAGCCAAGTGTACCGTACAAAACACTTGATTTATATCCATCGCGATACATTTCCTCAAGGTCGAGTATTGCACCGGGAAGGTTGCCTCTTTTCCATTTTATAAGTGCCAGGTTTAGCTCTGCACTAAGCTTTACATCAGGAGAAATCTTTTCTCTGTACATATATGTAGTCTTGCGTATAAGCTCTTCCGAACGGTCAAGAACGCCTTCGCGAAGAAGCATATATGCGTAAAATAGCACATTGTATGGTCGCATACGTTTTGTTTTAAGTGCCTTTTCAAACCACTTGAACGCGTCGCTGTGGTTTGTTTCAAATGTTTTCTGTGCCACAAGGCAGTAAATATCTGCACGAAGACGCCACAATGTCCACGCAAGCACTATCAAAAACACTATACATCCCATAAGCCAGCTTATGGAAAATGCGATATATATTATAAGTATCGGTATAAGCACCGATGTGATTATAGATAAAATATTACCTTTCATTTTTATCACCTCGTTTAAAATTCTGCATTTCTTACAGTTCTAGGGAATGACACTACATCGCGGATGTTTGACATACCTGTAATGTACATTACTGCTCTTTCAAAGCCAAGTCCAAAGCCCGCGTGTCTTGCACTTCCGTATTTTCTTAAATCCAGATACCAGCTGTAATCGTCAGGATTCATTCCTGTTTCCTTCATTCTGGCTACAAGCTTATCGTAGCTGTCCTCTCGCTGGCTTCCGCCTATTATCTCACCCACTCCCGGAACTAACAGGTCAACCGCTGCAACTGTCTTGCCATCGTCGTTTAATTTCATATAAAACGCCTTTATTTCCTTAGGGTAATTAATTACAAACACCGGCTTTTTAAACACCTTCTCGGTGAGATATCTCTCGTGCTCTGTCTGCAGATCAAGTCCCCAGCTAACGGGATATTCAAATTGTTCATCGGCAGATAAAAGTATATCTATAGCCTCTGTATAGGTTACCCTTGCAAACTCGTTGTTTACCACATTGTTAAGCCTGTCAAGGAGTGTTTTATCTACAAATTTATTGAAAAACTCCATTTCCTCGGGAGCGTTTTCAAGGCAATAGTTTATGATGTATTTTACCATTTCCTCGGCTATTTCCATATCGTCGTCAAGGTCGGCAAACGCCATTTCAGGCTCTATCATCCAAAATTCCGCCGCGTGTCTTGGGGTGTTGGAATTTTCTGCACGAAACGTCGGACCGAAGGTGTAGATGTTTTTAAACGCCATTGCGTGTGTTTCACCCTCCAGCTGACCGCTTACGGTAAGGTTGGTTGACTTTCCGAAAAAATCCTTAGAATTGTCCACCTTGCCGTTATCCATTGGCAGGTTTTCAAGGTCAAGGGTAGTTACACGAAACATTTCACCTGCTCCCTCGGCATCGCTTGATGTGATGATAGGTGTGTTCACATACACAAAGCCCTTCTCCTGAAAGAACTGATGAATGGCAAACGCTATCATAGAACGCACTCTTAATACTGCAGAAAATGTATTTGTACGCGGTCTTAGATGTGCTATGCTTCGAAGATATTCAAACGAATGACGTTTATTCTGAAGCGGATAATCGGGCGTAGATGCACCCTCTACGACGATGCTTTCTGCATTTATCTCAAATGGCTGCTTTGCATCAGGAGTTTCTATAAGCTTTCCCGTTACATATATACTGCTGCCCAAGTTAAGCTTTGATATTTCGGTGAAATTTTCAAGCTTTCCGTTTTCAAACACTATCTGTATGCCCTTAAAAAACGAACCATCATTTAATTCGATAAACCCAAACGCATTTGACGCACGTATGTTTCGTATCCAACCGCAAACAGTAATGCTGTTGCCTGAATAGTTTTTAAACTCTTTATATATTTTCTTAATATCCAAAGCTGACATATTATCTCTCCTATAGATTATAATATTTTAGTTTGACCAGAATTTTTTATCAAGACTTCTGTACTGTATTGCTTCAGCCATGTGTGCCGATTTTATATCGGTGCTTCCTTCAAGGTCGGCTATAGTTCTGGACACCTTTAGTATTCGCGAATGTGCTCTTGCACTTAGTCCCAGTTTTTCAAATACCATCTTTAAAAGGTCTTTGCACTCGGCACTTAGAGCACAGTATTTTTCAAGACCTTCGGTATTAAGCTGAGAATTTGAAAATACGTTTTCATCTTTTTTGAAACGTTCAAGCTGTATCTGTCTTGCCGCGTCCACTCTCTTTTTGATTTCACTGCTGCTCTCCGCCTTTTTATCAGACGAAAGCTCCTCGTATTTTACGGTTGGCACCTCTATGTGAATGTCAAATCTGTCAAGCATCGGACCGGATATGCGGCTTAAATATTTTTGAATCTGCCCCTGTGTACAAGTGCATTCTCTTACAGGGTCGCCGTAATAACCGCATTTGCAAGGGTTCATGCTCGCTATAAGCATAGCATCACTGGGATATGTAACTGTGCCCGAAACCCTCGACACGGTAAAGCTACCATCCTCAAGTGGCTGACGCATAGCGTCTATGGTGTCTTTTTTAAATTCAGGAAATTCGTCTAAGAAAAGCACACCTCTGTGTGCAAGGCATATCTCACCCGGCTTTGGCGTAGAACCGCCACTTGTGATGCTTACCGGTGAAATGGTGTGGTGCGGTGACCTGAACGGTCTTGTGGTAATCAGCGGTACATTACCCGGAAGCTTGCCCGCTATGGAATATATCTTTGTAACCTCAAGTGCTTCTTCAAAGGTAAGGTCAGGAAGTATGGTAGGAAGACGTTTTGCAAGCATAGTCTTACCCGAACCGGGTGCACCTATCATAAGCACGTTGTGTGAGCCTGCCGCCGCTACTTCAAGGGCACGTTTTACCGCGTTCTGACCGCGAACATCAGAAAAATCGTCGCCATACACTGCAGTGTTTTTAAACAGTTCGTCTATATCCACGTATTCCTTATCAAGCTTAGTATTCCCTGAAATGTGATCTATAACCTCTTTAATATTTTCTGCAGGGAACACGTCTACATCCGATACAACTGCCGCTTCGTAGGCATTTTCCTTTGGCACAATGATGTTTTTAATTCCGTTTTTTCTCGCCTCTATCACCATTGGAAGCACACCGTTTACTCTGCGAATACCGCCGTCTAACGCAAGCTCACCTACAAAAAAGTAATTGTCTATATCCTCGCATATAATCTGTCCCGATGACAGTAGCAGTGCGATGCTTATAGGCAAGTCAAAGCTCGGTCCTTCCTTCTTGGTATTTGCCGGGGCAAGGTTTATAAGTATTTTCTTTGCAGGGATGGTGTATCCACAGTTTTTAAGAGCCACCTTTACCCTCTCACGCGACTCCTTTACTGCTGCGTCTGGAAGTCCTACTATATCCATAGCAGGCAAACCCGTTACCATATCCACCTCGACTGTTACTATATATCCGTCTATTCCGTAAAGACTACAGGATTTTACTTTTGAAATCATTATGCCACCAACTTTTAAAAGTATTTATTAATACTATAATGATATCACAATATACCGTCAAATTCCATAGTCTTATTAAATTTTTTAAAAATTATTTAAAATATGTATTTACAAACCGGAAATTATGTGATAAAATATCTATTGTTGTAAACATAGGGGTGTAGCTCAGTTGGTAGAGCAGCGGTCTCCAAAACCGCGTGCCCAAGGTTCGAGTCCTTGTACCCCTGCCATAGAAAACCCTTGAGGCTCAAGCCTTCTAGGGTTTTTGTTTTTATAAACATAATTGACAAATTGCCTTTTTGGTGATATGCCATATCCCGAAGAAAGATACAAAAACAACTAATACCACCCTACTAATTAAAGCAAGGTGGTATTTTTATACTCGTTTATTTAATATATTGCCAATGGTTTCTGCTGCCATTACATCCGGATAAGCACGCTTTAATGATTCAACTGCTAAAGACATATCTTTAATATATCTTTAGCAAAACTTGTTTATAACATTGCTTTTTGCAAATAGCAATTGATTTAGCATAAATAACCTATCTCAATAAAATACTATTTATTAAAAGATGGTGCTGTCGTTTCGTTATTTGCAAAAGCATTAGGACCCGGATCGGACATTGAAAAATACATTCGGGCAGCTTTGGTTGTTCCAAAATCTCTGTTTGAACCGCTATTTTGCACTTTATTAAAAGCATCGCGAAACATTTGATTGTGTGCTTCTTCACGGTTGAGGAGAAAATCTATGGTTTCTCTCACTTTTTTATCATCAATCTGTCGATACAGATATTCGTATACAACCTTTGCACGCTGTTCAGATGCAATGTTACTTAAGAGGTCAGCGCACAAATCCCCGGTTACAGTAACATAATCTCCTGTCCATGAATAGCCTGATGCGTTTATAAGACCGGGATTGAGTCCCAAAAGAACATAAGATTGTATTTCTCCTGATTGTACCTGAGTTGCGTCCACATCATGCCCGTTGAGTAAATTGATAGTTTGTGCAACCATTTCCATGTGCCCAAGCTCTTCAGCAGCTATATCCAGAAACAAATCCTTAATTTCGGGGTCCTTTATACGAAAGCTTTGTGACATGTATTGCATAGCTGCTTTCAGTTCACCATTCCCGCCGCCGAGTTGTTCCTGAAGCAGTACAGCATACTGTGGGTTTGGTCTTTCAACCTCTACCGGATGAAAAAGCATTTTTTCATGTTTAAACATATTATTACCTCCAATTGCAGTATTATATTTTATTTTTAGCAATTAAAAGTATATTATTCACAATGTGCACGTTCTTTTAGTATAAATGTCCGAAATACATTGTTTTTTGTATATTTAATTTTTCCTTCTCCATTTTCATATCATTAAGCTTTTGGTTTCACCAAGCACTTCCAGTGCTTTTTTTGAAATTTTCGCATACTTTTCTCGTTTCTTTCTTTCGCGTATGCCGTCGGAATTGATTATGCCGAAGTTTACGTTCATTGGCTGAAATTCACCCGTCGATCCGTGCGAAACGTAGTTTGCAAGTGCACCCGTAGCTGTGGTATCAGGAAACTCTATTATATCCTTGCCATTTAATATTCTGCCAAGGTTAAGCCCTGCCACAAGTCCCGATGATGCCGACTCAACGTAGCCTTCGACACCTGTTATCTGTCCTGCAAAGAAAATCTTTTCGTTTTTCCTTGCACGATAGGTGTTATCAAGCAGCTTTGGCGAATTGATAAATGTGTTTCTGTGCATTACGCCATAACGTACTATCTCGCAGTTTTCAAGTCCCGGTATCATAGAAAACACCCTTTTTTGCTCGCCAAATTTAAGGTGCGTCTGAAAACCAACTATATTAAACAGTGTACCTTCCTTATTGTCCTGTCTTAACTGAACAACCGCATACGGCGGCATGTCGCTGTTTGGATTGGTAAGACCTACAGGCTTTAGCGGACCATACAAAAGCGTTTCCTCACCGCGCTTTGCCATAGTTTCTACAGGCATACATCCTTCGAAAACAGTTTCCTTATCCGCACCATGAGGCACAACCACCTCGGCATTTATAAGCTCTGTATAAAACGCACTGTACTCCTCTTTTGTCATAGGACAGTTTATATAATCCGCATCGCCTCTGTCATATCTCGCCGCCCAGAAAGCCTTTGACATATCGATACTGTCGAATGTCACAATTGGTGCAGCTGCATCAAAGAAATGAAGATATTCATCATCGAAAAACTTCGATATGTTTTCGTAAAGCTCGCCATCGGTAAGCGGGCCTGACGCTACGATAGTATATTCATCTTCAGGGATTTCGGTTATTTCCTTATTAACTATTGTAATATTCGGGTGTGAAGATATCTTTTCGGTTACCATTTTAGAAAAGCCTTCTCTGTCTACCGCAAGTGCCCCGCCTGCAGGTACACGTGTGGCATCTGCACACATCATTATGACAGAATTTAGCCTTCGCATTTCCTCTTTCAAAAGCCCTACTGCGTTTTCAAGCATATCCGAGCGTAGTGAGTTACTGCACACAAGCTCCGAAAGGGTTGGAAGAGAGTGGGCAGGTGAATATTTTTGTGGCTTCATTTCGTAAAGGGTTACCTCTACGCCCTGATTTGCAAGCTGCCACGCCGCCTCACATCCAGCCAGTCCTCCGCCTATTACATTTGCCTTCATCATTTTTTGCCTCCCTTAGATGTATACACCTTTGGAGGTTCGCACTTAGGACAATATTTCTTTTTAAATCTTCCTGTTCTTACATACATCTGACTTCCGCATTTTTCGCATTTGTCATTTGTAGGCTTATCCCAGCTTGTGAAATCACATTCAGGATACTTGTCACAGCCATAGAAGGTAGTGCCCTTCTTGGTTTTCTTTTCTACTACATTTCCACCGCACTTAGGGCAGGCTACGCCCACCTCTTTTACAATGGATTTTATATTTCTGCATTCAGGGAAACCTGGGCACGCAAGGAATTTACCAAATCTTCCCATTTTATACACCATATTTCGTCCGCATTTTTCACAGATAACGTCAGAAACCTCGTCGGCAAGTTTAACCTTTCCAATGTTTTCCTCCGCATCTTTTACCGTCTTTTCAAACGGCTCGTAGAAATCTGACATTACAGTACGCCAGCCAATGTCACCATCGGCAATCATATCAAGCTGGTCTTCCATTACAGCAGTAAACTCCACGTCAACTATGCTTTCAAAATGCTCCTTCATTATGTCGGTTACCACTTTTCCAAGCTCAGTAGGAACAAGTGACTTTTTATCACGCACCACATAGCCTCTTGCAGTAATGGTAGTGATAGTCGGAGCATAGGTACTAGGTCTGCCAATGCCTTTTTCTTCAAGAGTTTTGATAAGGCTTGCCTCGGTATATCTTGAAGGTGGCTGTGTAAAGTGCTGCTCGTACTTAAGCTCTTTAAGTGACGGTGTATCGCCAACAGAGAGTTCAGGAAGCTTTTTCTCCTTCTCGTCTTCCTCGTCTTTTCCTTCTGTATATAACAGTGAAAATCCTGCAAACTTCACAGATGAGCCTGTTGCTCTGAACTCATATCCATTCGCATCGATAGATGTCGATACGATGTCGAATATAGCGTCTGCCATCTGGCTTGCCAAAAATCTTTCCCATATAAGCTTATAAAGTTTATACTGGTCGCTTGTAAGTGAATCCTTTATCATCTGTGGTGCAAAGGTTATGGTAGTTGGTCTTATAGCCTCATGTGCATCCTGTGCATCCTTTTTAGCCTTATAGAAGCGTGGCTTTGGAGGGTAGTTTTCTGCACCAAAGTTTTCCTCTATATATGCTTTTGCACTTGCCTGTGCCTCTGCAGAAATTCTAAGTGAGTCTGTTCTCATATATGTGATAAGACCTACTGCACCTTTTCCGCCTACATTTATACCCTCGTAAAGCTGCTGTGCCGCCTGCATAGTACGTTTTGTAGTAAAACCAAGCTTACGTGCAGCCTCCTGCTGAAGTGTACTTGTAGTAAATGGCGGTGCAGGGCTTTTCTTTCGCTCGCTCTTTTTAACATCGGTAACTGTATATGTTGCACCTTCAAGTGCCTTTACTATATCAAGTGTTATCTTTTCATCGCCAAGTGCAATTTTCTTTCCATTTTTACCATAGAATTTTGCGGTAAATGTCTTTCTGTCCTTTAAGAGATTAGCATCTATCGACCAGTACTCTTCAGGGATAAACGCATTTATCTCGTCCTCTCTGTCACATATAAGGCGTGTAGCAACCGACTGAACTCTACCTGCACTAAGCCCCTTTTTAACCTTTTTCCAAAGAAGCGGACTTATCTTATAACCAACCACTCTGTCAAGCACTCGTCTTGCCTGCTGTGCGTCAACAAGGCTTATATCAATAGCTCTTGGACTTTTTACAGCCGCTGAAACTGCGGTTTTGGTTATCTCGTTAAATGTAATTCTGCATGGTGAATCTACGTCTATACCAAGCATATTTGCAAGGTGCCACGATATAGCCTCTCCCTCACGGTCAGGGTCAGTTGCAAGGAATACCTTTGCACTGTTTTTAGCTTCCTTTTTAAGCTTTGACACAAGCTCTGCCTTACCCCTTATAGTGATGTATTTTGGTTCGAAATTATTTTCGGTATCTACACCAAGCTGGCTTTTTGGCAGGTCGATAATATGACCCATACTCGCCATAACCGTATAATCTCTGCCAAGATATTTTTTAATAGTGGTCGCCTTTGCCGGTGACTCAACTATAACTAATTTTCCCTTTTTCTCAGTAGCCTTTGTAGCCATTTATTTACTCCTTTAAACTATACATATTTCCTGCAAAGCTAATTATTTTCCCTTCAAGCTCAAGCATCAAAAGCAGTGAATTTATCTTTTGTGCACTTAAGTGGGTCATTTCGCACAAAACGTCTATATGAATGGGCTCACTCCCAAGACACGCAAGTATCTTTTCATTATCGCTAAGTCCGTCAAGCGAAGGTGCTTTTACCGACTCTGCCTTTTTTTCATAATCATTTTCATAATCGGTAACATCCACATGCGTACGTGCAACAGGTTTTAAAAGATGACCGTATACATCTCTGTAACTAACAAGCACATCCTCCGCACAGACAACTGCACCGGCACCGCTTTTTATAAGCCCGTTAGGACCTTTTGACATTGTAGCATCAATATTACCCGGAACTGCGTACACGTCGCGGTTAAAGTCAGACGCAAGGTTTGCTGTAATAATAGAACCTGATTTTACCTCGCCCTCTACCACTACAGTTCCCTTGCTGACACCTGCTATAATGCGGTTTCTCTCAGGGAAATGCCATGGCTTTGGTTCGGCGTTAAACGGATACTCGCTTATAACCATACCTGTTTCCATTATTTCCTTCATAAGCTTTGAGTTAAACCTTGGATACGCCATATTTACACCGCAGCCAAGCACGGCAACCGTCGGAGCACCTGCTTTAAGTGCACCCTTGTGCGAACAGGTATCTATACCTTCTGCCATTCCGCTTACCACAAGTGCACCTTCGCTCGCAAGCTCGCGTGCGATATTCTCCGCAGCTTTTGAGCCATAGTCTGTACATTTTCTTGTACCCACCATAGCTATGCAAAGGTATTCGTTTAAGTTTATCTCCCTGCCTCTTGTGTACATAAGCACAGGATAATCATCTATCTGTTTTAAATCCTCCGGATAGTCATCCGAATCTACGGTTAATAGTCTTACCCTATATTTGTCCATTATACCAACTATAGCATCAAGGTTTGATACATCTTTATCTGCAAGCTTTTCTACATTACCCTCGTCTAAATAGGCAAGCTTTAAATAATCGCTTTTAGATGCGTTATAGATATCGTCTACCGAACCCACATCCGCCAAAAGCTTTCGCACCTTGCTGCGCGAAATACCTGCGTTTTGAGTAAGCCATAACCATTTTACTCTTTTTTCCATATTATGTTCATCCCGTCAAATTAAAATAGCTTTTACAAATACAGTACTATAAAAATTTCGTTTTGTAAAGAACTTTTTTGAACTTTTTAAATTTTTTCTACTATTATATATACAAAATTTGTGCAAAAACTGACAAAAAACAAAAAATCCTCATCTCGAAAATCGGGATGAGGATTTATACTTAGCTTAAACCAAAATCATTAGTTAATGATAGTCATTTCAGTTTCTTTATCAAATATATGAAGCTTGTTAGCATCAAATGCAACATTGATAGTTTCGTTAATCTTAGCTGTGCTTCTAGGGTTAACTCTAGCAGTAACAGCATTACCTTCGATTTTTAGATATAGATATGTTTCAGCACCAAGAAGCTCTGTAACATCAACGTCAGCCTTAACAACCATATCAGG
>JAZQHR010000125.1:0-6759 GCA_045540695.1 Clostridia bacterium
ACGAAGCTCGTCAAGTGTGCTTTCCTCAACCATTAGTTCTTCCTTCGCCACACGTGATGTTTTGTCATCGTGAATTACTACAATCTTGCCGTCTTTTGTAACATGAATGTCTGTTTCAATTCCAAAATAAGAGCGGTTTCCCGCAGCAACAAATGCTGCATTTGTGTTTTCACATTCAATTCCGCTAAGTCCTCTGTGTGCTACAATTTTTACACCTTTGTTTTTAATTTTAATAGTATCCATATTTATTCACCTTCTATATTTATTTGTTCTATTAGTTTAACTGCACATCTTATGCCGTCAGCCGCCGCTGACATTATACCTCCTGCATAGCCTGCTCCTTCGCCGCATGGGAAAAGACCCTTTACCGAAACCGACTGGAGTGTGTCTGCATCACGCACTATTCGTACAGGAGATGACGAACGAGTTTCGGGTGCGGTTAAAACTGCATCTGCATACGCAAAGCCTGATAGCTTTCTGTCGATATTTGTAATTCCTTCGGATATATTATCACATATCCTTTTAGAAAGCAAGTTTCTTATATTGCTTGGCACTACGCCAGGAGTATAGGTTGGTTTAACACTTCCAAGCTTTGATGAGGCAAAGCCATTTAGAAAATCGCCTACCCTCTGGCAAGGAGCTGCATACGAACCTGTCATCTCGTACGCTTTTTTCTCTATCTCACGTTGGAATTTCATACCATCAAATAGATTTTCACCAAAGTCGCGGTTATCTACGTTTACCAAAAGTGCCGAGTTTGCATTTTCTCCGTCACGTTTTTGATAACTCATACCATTTGTAACAATGCTATTTTCCTCACTTGCCGCCGCTACCACGTAGCCACCGGGGCACATACAAAATGTATAGCACTTATCACCGAACTTGTAGTCGGCAGGTGGAAGATTCGGGTGGGTCCATCTATCGCCAAACTGTGCTTTTGATATAAGCTCTTGCGGATGTTCTATACGTACACCAACAGAAAACGGCTTTTGTGTCATGTGGATGCCTTTTTCAAAAAGCATGGAAAATGTATCTCTTGCACTATGACCTATGGCAAGGATAACAAAGGGCGTATCAATCTTTTCACCTGCTGCGGTAATACTAACTAATTTCCCTTTTTTTATCTCAATATCGGTTAGCTGATGTTCAAAAAGATACGTACCGCCAAGGCATTCTATTTCTTTTCGTATGTTTTTTGCAACGTTTATCAGCACGTCTGTACCAATATGCGGTTTTGCATCGGCAAGGATATTTTCATTTGCTCCAAATCGCACATACTCTGAAAGAATTTTTCGCATATATGGTGAGTTTGTACCAGTGTTTAGCTTACCATCAGAAAATGTACCTGCACCGCCCTCGCCAAACTGCACGTTTGAATCTATATTTAACTCGCCGCCAGAGAAAAATGCATTGGTATCGTGTTTTCTGTCATCAACATTTTTACCACGTTCAATTATTATAGGCTTTGCACCAGCTTTTGCAAGGCAAAGTGCGGCAAACGTTCCAGCAGGACCGCTACCAACAACTACAGGGCGGTAAGTTATGCTTTTATTTAAGCTTGGATAAATAAATTCCTCTGTATTAAAGATATGTGCATTTTTTATTCTTTTCACATATTTTTCTTGGTTATCAATACTTACAAGTACAGAGCAAACAAAATGCACGTCGCTTTTACGTCTTGCATCTACCGCTTTTTTATATAATTTTATACTGTGTACATTTGCACCGACAAGCTTTTTAACCTTGTTTTCAAGGTCCGGAAACCCTTCATCAAGTGCAAGCCTTATACCGTCTATTTTAATCATAATTCTTCGCCTATAGCACTTTTTGCAGCAATGTATGCTGACGAAAATGCCCACTGTAGGTTAAAACCACCGCAGTCACCGTCAACGTCAAGTAACTCTCCGGCTGCATAAAGTCCTTTTACTTTTTTAGATTCCATTGTATGTGCATAAAACTCCGAGCATTTTATTCCTCCCGCAGTTACCTGTGCATTATCAAATCCGTTTGTGTCGATTATATCAAATTCCAGACATTTAACCTCTCCGGCAATAGCCTTTATCTCATGAGAAGTAAGCTCTGATGCCTTTCTTGTCATAGGAGCTATACCTAATTTTTTAAGAAGGTACATACCTACTTTTTTATTTAAAAAGCCTGTAAATAAATTTTCAAGTGTAATGTAGTCGATACGGCTCTTATTTGTAAGTATATCCGCTACGTCCTTAAAGCTTAAATCAGGTGCTAAATCAAGCGATATCGTTTTTCCGACTGCATCGCGTGAAAGCTGAAGTATTGGCGGACCTGAAAGTCCGTATGTAGTAAACAGCACTTCGCCATAGTCCTTCCTGGCGCCTAGTTTAACATTTGCATTTACCTTTATACCCGCAAGTGCTTTTGTATTTTCACATTTAAGCTGAACTATGGCAGGCTTTAACTTTGTCATAGTATGGCCAAGTTCGGTCAAGAGGTTATACGCACCGCCACCTGAAAGGCTTTTCGACGCTTTTCCGCCTGTGCAAACGATAACTTTATCAAATATCTTTTCGCCGTTTTTTGTAACTACACCTATTCCGTTTTTATGCGGTACAAGGCGAGTTACTTCGCAGTCACATATTTCACTCACACCTTCCGCAAGACGCATCATATCAAGCACACTCGATGCCTGAAGGCTATACGGAAATATCTTTTCGCCTTCGTAAGTGCACCTAATTCCTATCTCGTCCATAAAGTCCATTAAACGATAGTTATCAAACACCTCTAGTGCATACGACGCAAAATCCGTATCTCCGTGATAACGCGAAATGTCTATACACGCATTTGTAAGGTTGCACCTTCCGTTACCCGTAGCAAGAAGCTTTCTTCCGCATCTTGACTGTCTTTCATATAGGGTAAAGGCATGGCCCGATTTATTTATAATAACAGATGCCATAAGTCCCGATGCACCTGCTCCTATTATAGCTATGTTCATCATGCATGCTCCTTTTATTTATTAAATATATAATAATATAAAAAGCATATTTAGTCAAATAAAAAACACCTCTTATCAGATATTGATAAGCGGTGTTTTATAATCTTAGTCAATCACTTCTACTGTTTTGTTATAGTGTGATTTAAGTGCTGCGGTTGCAAGTGTATGCGAAAGAGCAGTTTCTTCAGGAGTAAATAGTCCAAACGGAACCTCCACACCCGAATATTCAAGCATAAATGCTGCAATCTGCTGCTGGATAGCATCAGTGAACCCAAACTCAAATATAGGTCCTGTGATGGTAGGAATCATTGGCTTATAGCCTATAATAATTCTGTTCCACGACTGCTCCTTACCCCAAGACGAAGTATAGTGGAATGCATTTGCATCGTCACTTGAGAATTTAGCACTACAATCCATACCATATATTTCGAAGAACCAACGGTTTGTAGAACCCGGTGCCATACGTTTTGTTTCAAATGTCATTGGTATTTCATCACCATCGGCATTTAGAGTAGTACAGAAGATAGTACAATTATCAAACGTATCGCATACTGTCATACCACCTTTTCCGTCAGGACGCTCTTTTGCGATATTTGAAAAATGTGCTCTTACTGTCTTAGGTTTAAATCCAAGACGGAACGGAACGTGCTGAGTGTGAATACCAAGGTCGCCAAGGCAACCATATTCGCCGTTAAACTTAACCATTCTCTTCCAGTTGATAGGCTTATTTAAATCCATATCACTGCAATGGCAGAAGCCTGCACGTATTTCAAGAATTTTGCCAAACTTTCCTTCTTTGTACCAGTTTATCATAGTCTGCATTGCAGGATAATATGGGAACTCACTACAGCAACGCACAAATGTATCAGGATTTTCCGAAAGTGCTTTTAATATGTTTTCGTTAGCTTTCTTGTCTATACCAAAAGGTTTTTCGCCAAGAAGCGCCTTACCGCTTTTTATAATATCAATGTAAAATTCCTCATGAAGATTATGCGGTACTGCACAGTATATTGCGTCAATATCCTCTTTGTCAAGAAGCTCTTTATAGTCTGCAACTGCGTACTTTATATCAGGGAAATTTTTATTAAACCATTCCATTTCCTTTGGAACTACCGAGCAAATACCTACTATTTCAGGTCTTGGCACATCATCTGTAAGATGACACCAGCGAGCAGCAGCCGAAGCAAATTCTCTTGCCATAAGACCGCAACCGATAAGACCAAATCTTACTGTTTTCATAATCTGTTTTCCTTTCTTTAAAAAACTTGACACAGGCACCAAATGCGCCTGTGCCAATTATATTTATTAATATCCGAAATGCTTTTCTGTTTCTGCGATTGCTTCTTCAATGATATCAAGACCTTTTAGAGCAGCCTCATCATCAAGAATCATTGGAGGTGACATACGTAGAATGTGACCTGATGGTACCCATGCAAGACCTTTTTCAAATGCCTTCTGGTAAATCATAGTACCAGCTTCTGCGAATGGTTCTTTAGTTTCTCTGTCTTTTACTATTTCTATAGCCTGTAGACAGCCGATAGCTCTTACATCACCAACGATTGGGTGAGCTTCCATAATTTTTTCCATTCTTTCAAGCATAATCTTACCAAGATGTTCACTTCTCTCGTTAAGGTTTTCTTCTTCGATAACCTTGATAGATTCAAGTGCAGCGATACAAGCCATAGGGTTTCCGCCGTAGCTTGAAGATGCAGAAATTTTTTCAATTGCAGGAGCAAGGTCTTTTGAAACTGCAAGTGCAGTTACAGGGAAACCGTTACCAAAGCCTTTACCAAGAGTTGTGATATCAGCAGTAACATTCCAGTGGTCCATTGCAAGATATTTACCTGTTCTAGCCATACAGTTTAGAACTTCGTCTGCAAATAGAAGAATACCTCTTCTGTCGCAAAGTTCACGAAGTGCCGGAATGAAATCATCCGGTGGGATAATAGATCCGCCCCAACCCTGAATAGGCTCTAGAACGATAGCTGCAACATTTTTACCGCCGTTAGCACACTGGTTATCAAGCATACCTTCAATCATTCTTATGTATGGAGAAGAATCCTTCCATGCTTCTTCAGGTGTTCTTCCAAAGAAATCTCTATATGGATTTGGACGTGGAGCAAGCATAAAGCCTGGTGCTCTCATGTGTGTATCAGTACCAACCACTGCAAGTGAGTTAGCTCCGTAAGTTTTACCATGGAAATCTCTCCAGAAAGAGATAAATTCCTGTTTGCCTGTAGCAGCTCTTGCACATCTTAAACCTGCTTCAACAGCTGTAGTACCAGAATCATAGAACTGGAAGCCACCAAAACGTCCGCCTGTGATTTCGTGCATCTTTTCAACAAGCTCCATTTTCACTTTAGTAGTAAAGTCGTGGCAGTTCATAAGCTTTTTAGCTTGATTAGCAACTGCTTCGCTGATCTTTGGATGACAATGTCCAAGACCTGTTACATATATACCTGATGAAAAGTCAAGATATGTATTTCCGTCAACGTCCTTTAGTGTATAGCCATAACCTGATTCAAAAGTAACAGGGAAAAGCTTTACCTGGCTTGAATATCCCTTCATATACTTTGCACATCTGTCATGGTATTCTACAGATTTTGGTCCAGGTACTGTAGATGTTACCATATTTGGAACCATAGATAGATCCATTTTTGCCCAATTATTACTCATTTTAGCATTCTCCTTTATATTGTAATAATGTTTAAATTTACTTCTATGATTACATTATACATTCAATCTTTCAAAAAGTCAACACTTTATTTTCGATTTGTTTTTGTTTTCTTTCGAAACCACAACCGATAATAAAAAGCGAAAATATGTCTTCACAACAAAGCATAAAAAGTAGTATAATATAATAAAGTCATAAAATTTGGAAATAATTTTAACCAGGAAGTGATACCATGACTCACAAAACATATATACGCGATGTTGCCTCAAGTGACACTGCCGTTTTATTCATACACGGCTTTTTGGGAAGTCCGAAGCATTTCGAACCATTTTACGAGTGCATACCTGATAATTTTGCTATTTATAACATCTTACTCGACGGACATGGAAAGACGGTAAGAGATTTTTCGAATGCATCTATGGAAAAATGGAAAAAGCAAGTTGACGACACAGTAAATGAGATGCTTAAAAAATATTCAAAAATCATAATAATGGCACATTCTATGGGAACATTCTTTGCAATGGATGCTTCAATTAAGCACCCTGAAAATGTAAAGGGCATATTTCTTCTGGGCTCTGCCATAAAGATTGGTGTTAAGCCAAATGCTATTTCAAACACATTAAAGGCATTTTTTAATAAAATAGAAAAAGACGATTATATCGCCCAGGCATACAAAAACTCGCACAGTGTAACTCTGGACAAATGCGTATGGCTGTATGCAGGATGGATACCAAGATATTTAGAGCTTTTTAAACAGTCAAGAATATCGAGAATGAGCATAAAAAACGTAAATGTACCATGTTTCTTTTTCCAATCAGCAAATGACGAACTGGTATCGATAAAGTCGGTAAGGCACATTCCGCATAAAGAAAATATACAAGTGCAGATACTCAAAACATCAAGACACTTTATATATTCTAAAGAGGATTTTAAAATAGTATATGATGCTTTTTTAGATTTTCTAAACAAAGCATAAAAATAAATATCCACCCGCATAGCGGGTGGTTTTTCATCTTCGGGCATAGCCCTATATAACACTGGCTGCACACAAGTGTGCTTTTTATTGACCTGCCAGTCACGCACTTGTTACTTGCTACCCATAAATGGGTCTCTCGGA
>JAZQHR010000126.1:0-4371 GCA_045540695.1 Clostridia bacterium
CCAAAATTCTTCGGTAATATGAAGAGAAACTTTAAGTCTTACGTATTACTAGGTCTTGTAGTTATCCTTATGGGTGGGCTTTCTGCGGTAGCTTGTATTTATATGGGTGAAATCTTTGGTTATGGCGCAAGTATCACAGAACAGGATGGCTTTGTAGCTATGATAGTTGGTCTATTATCTGGCTCACTTACATCTACTCCTGCATTCTCTGCGGCAAAGGCTACAGTTGCCCCTGAATTTACAAGCCTTGTTTCAGTTGGACACGGTATTGCTTATATATTCGGTGTAGTAGGTGTTGTACTTTTTGTTCAGATTATACCAAAGCTTACTAAAGCTGATATGGCGGCTGAAAGAGCTAAAATCACTGCAGTTGCTGACGGCGCACAGAAAAAAACATTTGCCGGAAAATTACTTGAGCTTGACGAACACGGCTTTGGTGCGTTTGCACTTGCGGCAGTAGTTGGAACTATATTAGGTAAGATAAAAATACCTCTATCTGCAGCGGGGCTTTCTGGCACTTGCTTCTCGCTTACTACTACTGGCGGTTGTCTTTTAGCATCACTTGTGTTTGGTCACTTTGGAAGAATAGGTAAGCTTTCTATTATGCCAAAGGGAAGTACACTTAAGCTTTTCCGTGAGCTTGGACTTATGCTATTTTTAATCGGTGCAGGTATCCCGGGTGGTGCGGACTTTGTGGCAAACTTCGACCCTATGTACTTTATCTATGGTATTATAATGACTTTAGTTCCGTTAATCGTAGGTTTCTTGTTTGCTAAATATGTGCTTAAGCTTAGTCTTCTTAACAACCTTGGCTCAATCACAGGCGGTATGACAAGTACTCCTGCACTTGGCACTCTAATCGGTACTGCAGGTACAGAGGACGTTGCAGCAGCTTACGCGGCTACATACCCTATCGCACTAATCGCGGTTGTGCTTGTATCACAGTTCTTAATCATATTATTCTAATATAGATAATATATATAAAAAGGATATGCATTTGCATATCCTTTTTTGTTTTTGAAGTATTTATTTTTTATTTGTCAATCCAAGAATATAATCGGTAGAGGTTTTATATAATTCAGCTAGCTTTATAAGCATCGAAACGGGAATCTCGCGTTGTCCCCTCTCGTATCTTGCATATACCTGTCTGTTGCATACCAAATAATCAGCAATCTGTTGTTGAGTCATATCATTATCTATTCTTAAATCATACAAACGTTTGAAATGCATATATATCACCTCTTGACAATGATACCATACGGTGATATTATGTATTTTATAATGGTATCATTTGGTACCACACAGGAGGCGTCTAATAATGAATATAAAGCTTGAACTTATATCAAGGGAACTGGTTGATTTTATAGTGAGAAATTTAGAATGTCATGATATAGATATTGACAAAATGGCTGATTCAACTGCAATAAAAATGATTGGTGAGATACAGGATGTAATAAAAAGTGACATTGAATCAGATTTTGATGTGGTTGAAGAAATAGTCTGTATATTTGAAAAATATAATATTGATGCAGGGTGTAGGCACGATTTTTAAAAAATAATTTTCAGGAAACTATTGACAAATCGAGTTAGTTATGCTAAACTAACTAATGCAGTAAAAAGAATTATTCTGATTTTAACAGGTTTAAAAAGGTGAAATATATGAATTTAACACAGGCAGAGGAAGGAAAAGAATATATCATCAGCCGTATAGAAACAGACGACGAAGAGCTTGATGCGTTTTTGTTTTCACTTGGTTGCTATTCGGGCGAGCCTATTACGGTTATCTCCCATCTAAAAGGTGGCTGCGTGGTTTCTATAAAGGACGGACGATATAATATTGACACACAGCTTGCAGAGGCTATTGTTATTTAAAGAAAAAATAATCAAACGATTATTTTTTTTGACACCGAGTTAGCCTTATCTAACTATTTTGCATTTTAACAGTAAATCTGTAAAATAAATATACTTTTCAAATGAACAGGAGGAAAAAAGTATGAGAATTGCTTTAACGGGCAATCCAAACAGCGGTAAAACTACTATGTACAATGCGCTTACAGGTGAGAACGAGAGCGTTGGAAACTGGGCGGGCGTTACCGTTGAAAAGAAAGAGCATATAATCAAAAAGAGCTTTTGCATTGGAAACGAAGAGCTTGTGGCAGTTGATTTACCTGGCGCATACTCAATGTCGCCGTTTACATCGGAGGAAAGCATTACAAGAGATTATGTGAAAAATGAAAATCCTGATGCTATCATAAACATCGTTGATGCTACAAACCTTAGCAGAAGCCTATTTTTTACTACTCAGCTTTTAGAACTTGGTGTTCCTGTGGTTGTAGCGCTTAACAAAACAGACATCAATGAGAGAAAAGAAACAGAAATTGATGCGGATGCACTTGCTAAAAAGCTTGGTTGTCCGGTTGTAAAGACTACTTCTACAACTTCGGAAGGACTAAAAGAAGCGGTTGCTGCAGCGGTTGAGCTTAAAGGCAAAGGACAGAAGGCTCCTTACTTGCAGGGTGATATAGACCTTACAAGCAAAAAAGCGGTTGAAGAAGCCGACAGAAAGAGATTTGAGTTTGTAAATAAGCTGGTATCACAGGTTGAAGATAGAAAAGTACATACAAACGAGAAAAACTTCCAGGATAAAATAGACGCAGTGCTTACAAACAAATGGCTTGGTATTCCGATATTTGCAGTTGTAATGTACCTTGTATTCTGGATTTCACAGGTAGGTCCTGGTGTGTGGATAGCTGAAGGCTATGAAATCCAATCAGGATACACAATCCCTGGTCTTGTAACACTTCTTGAAAGCTTCCAGGGTTGGGTAGGCGGATTTTTAGAAGGTGCTAATCCACTTCTATACGCACTACTTATAGATGGTGTTATCGGCGGTGTTATAGCGGTTATAGGATTTTTACCACTTGTAATGGTAATGTATTTCCTTATCGCACTACTTGAAGATTGCGGTTATATGGCGAGAGTGTCGGTAGTACTTGACCCTATATTTAAAAAGGTTGGATTATCGGGTAAATCTGTAATTCCGTTTGTAATCGGTACAGGCTGTGCTATTCCCGGTGTAATGGCATCACGTACTATCAGAAATGAAAGAGAACGCAGAGCTACTGCTATGCTTGCACCATTTATGCCGTGCGGTGCCAAGCTCCCTGTTATTGCACTGTTTGCAGGTGCATTCTTTGAGGATGCAGCGTGGGTAGGACCACTTATGTACCTTGTGGGTATAGTTATCATATTCTTTGGTGCACTTTTGGTTAATAAAATCACCGGCAACAGCAAGAAAAAATCATACTTTATAATAGAACTTCCTGAATACAAAGCACCAAGCTTTTACAGAGCGTTTGGTTCGATGTGCTCACGCGGTTGGGCGTACATCGTAAAAGCGGCTACTATCATTCTTCTTTGTAATACCGCTGTGCAGATTATGCAGACATTTACATGGAGCTTTGTAGAGGCTGCATCGGCAGATGAATCAATTCTTGCATCTATCGCAGGTCCGTTTGCATATCTTCTAATTCCTGTCGTAGGTGTTCTTTCATGGCAGCTTGCTGCAGCAGCAGTTACAGGCTTTATTGCTAAAGAAAACGTTGTTGGTACACTTGCAGTATGCTTCGTTGGACTTGAAAATCTTATCGACACAGAAGAGCTTGCTCTTATGGAAGGTGCAGGCACAGAGGTTGCAACAGTATTTGCTATCACAAAGGTTGCTGCTCTTGCATACCTTATGTTTAACCTGTTTACACCGCCATGTTTTGCAGCTATCGGTGCTATGAATGCCGAAATGAAGAGTGCTAAATGGCTATGGGGCGGTATTGGTCTTCAAATAGCTACCGGTTACATCGTAAGCTTTCTTGTATATCAGATTGGTACACTTATCACTACAGGCGTAGTTGGTGCAGGCTTTGTTCCGGGCTTAATAGCCGTAGTCATAATGGTTGGTATTATCACTTACTTGTGCGTAAAGCCCGATAAAAACGAAAAGATTTCAGGAAATAAAAAAGTTTCTGCGTAAGTAATTGATAAACAATTTATATATTGTATGGTGCGGTTGCCTCCCTTTAGAAAAGGGGGAACCCACGCGTGGCGTGGTGGAGGGATTCTATCGACGCACCGCAAATGCAAAATTCTCGGCACATCCTAAAGGCTGTGCCCTACATTTTTTTGAATAAGGGATGGATTATGGAAAATATAATTATAATAGCTATAGTGCTTGTAATTGTGCTTTTGGCAGGCTTGTATGTATACAAAGCTAAAAAAAGCGGTAAAAAATGTATAGGTTGCTCTGACGGCGGCTCGTGTAATTGCGGTTGCTGCGGCGAGCATAAAGAATAAAAAATAATGCAACATAAAAGGGAC
>JAZQHR010000127.1:0-17532 GCA_045540695.1 Clostridia bacterium
TATTATGGTTGGGAGCCTCTTCGAGATGTATCAAGACCGGGGTCTCTTAAGGAAGCCGGATATACAAATGCATATTCATTTGAACATACTGATGCAATGTTAACCGAAAAAGCACTTAGCTACATTAAGTTGGCTAAACCTGATTTTGTGTTTCTTTATATGGTTGAAACGGATGAAAAGGGTGGACATGACAATGGATGGATGAGCGATGTTTACCTTGATTATATTAACCATGCAATCGGCAATGTTCAAAGAGTAATTGAAGAAACAAACGGAGAATACACCATAGTTGTAACAGCCGACCACGGCGGACATGACAGAGCACATGGAAGTGATATGGATGAGGATATGACGATACCAATGTTTTTTTATGGCCCTCAATTTGTGCCCGGCAGAGAGATTAGAGGGGTAAGTATTCTTGATATAGCACCGACAATAGCTGATATTATGGGGGTTGCCCCGGCGAAAGAATGGGAGGGAAAATCGCTCGTATGCGATGAAAATGTATGAGTGTTTTTTTAACTACATTAAATCAGATAGCTTTCCTTTTTGGATTTATTGTTATAGGGTTCATACTTGTTAAAATTAAAGTATTACCTGAAAATTCGGCTGCGGTTTTATCAAAACTGGAAAACACAATTTTTATACCTGCGCTTGTTATGGGAACATTCATCGAAAATTTTACCCTGGAGAGAATAGGTGCTGCATGGAAACTGTTGTCAGTAAGTTTTATAATAGCTTTTATTACGATTCCTTTTGCAATTTTGGTTTCCAAATTGGTTACAAAAGATAAGTATATTCAAAAAATTTATACTTATGGGTTATCATTTTCGAATTTTGGATTCATGGGTAATGCAGTGGTAAGCAGCTTGTTTCCTGATGTTTTTTTTGAATACCTGATTTTTACACTGCCTTTGTGGATATTTATATATCTTTGGGGAGTGCCAAGACTTCTTATTGCAGATTCAGGGAAAAAACATACATTTACGGAATCTATGAAATCTTTTGTTAATCCTATGTTTATAGCGATGCTGATAGGTATGGTAATTGGTCTTTCAAATATTCATCTTCCGGAGTGGACTATATCACTTATAAATGTATCGGGAGATTGCATGTCACCGATTGCTATGATTCTTACTGGAGTGGTTGTATCTTCAATATCCCTGAAAAAAACTTTTTTAAATGTAAGAATTTATATTGTTTCGATTATAAGGCTTATTATTATGCCTGCCCTTTTCGTAGCAGTGGCATCTTTTTTCAAAATTCCTGAAACAACCTATATCTGTGCACTTTGTTCTCTTGCAATGCCTCTAGGGCTCAATACTATTGTTATTCCGAGTGCGCTTGGTAAGGACACAACGGTTGCAGCAGGTATGGCAGTAATTTCTCATTTGCTTTCTTGTATAACGATTCCGCTTATTTTTTCAATCATATAGAACAGATCATCAATGACAAGAAATTAATAAATGGCATCTAAACCATTCGGCCCACCAAAAATTAAAAGCTATCATTCGATAGCTTTTTTATTTTACATTCATTGATATTTTTGTTATAATGTTTTTATACAAAAAGAAATCGGGTGATGAAAATGCCATTTAATATAATACGATATGATATAACAAAAATGGAAACTGATGCGATAGTTAACGCCGCGAATAGCAAACTACTTGCAGGTGGCGGTGTCTGTGGTGCAATCTTTTCTGCTGCTGGGAGTGATGCACTTGAAAAAGAATGTAGTAGAATCGGCTACTGTGGGATAGGTGAAGCGGTCATCACAAAAGGATATAAGCTTAAGGCAAAACACATTATACATACCGTTGGTCCAGTATATGGCAATGACCCCGCAAGTGAAGAGATTCAGCTATATTCATGTTATAAAAACTCTCTCGAATTAGCAAAAAAGAAAAGATTAAATTCTATTGCATTTCCTGTAATATCTTCAGGAATATATGGTTATCCCAAAGCCGAGGCGATAAAGATTGCAACGCGTGCAATAAAGGATTTCCTTTTGGAAAATGATATGGAAGTATATTTGGTCGTGTATGACCAAAAGGCATTTCAAATAAGCGAAAAGCTATTCAACGATGTTAAAAGCTATATTGATGAAAGGTTAATAAAGACTGACGATAGAAGACGTATTTTAGATGATGATGTTACCAGTGAGGCGTACGCTTTGTATACATCATACACGTCAAAGAGCGAAGAATATATTGAAAAGTCGTATGAAATGCCTAAAATGTTAGAAGTTTTGCCGACTTTATCTGCTCCATTACCTTCGATTGAAGAAAATAGAATTTCAGAAAAGAAATCCCTCGAAGAATTGATGAATATTAGAGTTGAAACCTTTTCTGAAATGCTGCTTCGTATAATAGATGAAAAAGGGATGACAGATGTAGAGGTGTACAAGAGGGCGAATATCGACAGAAAACTTTTTTCAAAAATCCGCAAGAAAGATTACACACCAAAGAAGACAACTGTGGTTGCTTTAATTGTTGCATTGAAGCTTAATATGAAAGAGGCGAGGGAGCTTCTTGGCAGAGCGGGATTTGCATTTACACAAAGCAGTAAATTTGACGTTATTATTGAATATTTCATAGAGCAGCAAAAATATGATGTGTTTGAAATCAACGAAACATTATTTGCATTTGAACAACAACTGTTAGGTGCATAATTATTTGTCGCTTTCAAAGCGACCATACCTTCGTTTTGAGATGTTAAAATTAAGACATCAAATGAAACGGAGGTATTTTATTATGGCAAACAAAAATTTAACTGAGATGGTATTTATTTTGGACAGAAGTGGTTCGATGAGCGGACTTGAATCTGACACAATAGGAGGATATAACAGCCTTCTGAAAAAACAGAGAAAAGAAGTTGGTGACGCAACAGTTACAACTGTTCTTTTTGACGACCAGTACGAGATGATTCACGACCACGCTGCAATTAGAAAGGTAAAGGATATTACAAGCAAGGAATATTTTGCAAGAGGAAGTACAGCACTTATCGATGCAATAGGTAAAACAATCAATTACGTGGGTAACAGGCACAAAAACGCTCTTGACAGCGAAGTTCCCGGTAAAACAATGATAGTAATCATTACGGATGGATATGAAAATGCGAGCCGCGAATTTTCGCTTGCGCAAGTGAAACAAATGATTGAAAGACAAAAAGAGAAATATGGATGGGAGTTTTTATTCTTGGGTGCAAATATTGATGCGGTTTCAACCGCAGCAGGCTTTGGTATTTCTGCTGACAGGTCAGTAACATACCAGCCTGACTCGGAGGGTACGAGAATGAACTTTGATGCAGTATCTAATGTTGCGTGCTGTATGCGACAAAGCACACCGATAGCAAGCGATTGGAAAGATGATATCGAAAAGCACAAAATGAGAAATGAAAGAAATTGAGGGAGGTTAATAACCTCCCTCAGTTTATAGTTGATATTTTACTGTTAAAAAGAATATCGTCGGTTTGAAATACTGAAAGTCCGTGTGTTATACCATATATTATAACACTATCTCTTTTATCTCTTGAGTCGAGAATTGCAAATTTAGTTATTCTGAGAAGTAACTGAGTTTCTTCAAGAGATAATCCCATTCCAAATGCGATGGATATAATTATATCTCTTGACGGCTTTCGTTCGCCTTTGAATATCTTGTATACATATTCACCTGCACCGGACTTGTTGGCAACATCTGCAATTTTTATATTTTTGACCATTGCCAGTTCGTTTAAATATGTATGAGTGGTTTGGTTTAAGAATTTATTTGAATGAAGCCTAAAAAACTCCTCAATGTTATCTGTATTTTTAAGCTCAATTAATAGTTCATCTGTTATAGATTGCATTGACAAGCCTCCCAAACTTTTATATAATCATATTATCATATTTTATTTAACAGTGCAAGGGGGTGTACGGGATGTTTGATATAGATAATCTTAATGAAGTTAAGATTATAAGGCAGAATGAACGTCAACAAATAACGCTTTTGCAAGCTACTGACGGTACAAAGTATCTTAGACGCGATATATTGGATGATAAAAGAGAAATATATAAAGCACTTAGTAATATAAAGCATCCAGGTATTCCCACAATATTTTATGTTGGTCTTACTGACCATACAATTGTTATAGAACAGTATATTGAAGGAACTACACTTGCAGAATGCATTGAAAATAATGTTAAATTTAGTAAAAAACAAGTTAAGTCAATTGTTAAGCAACTGCTTTCTTCACTTGGAGCAATTCATAGAGAAAAAATAATACATAGAGATGTTAAGCCGGAAAATGTACTGATAGATGAAAAAAACAATGTATATCTTATAGATTATGATATTGCACGAATTGAAAGAAAGCAATTGAAAAAAGATACCGATACGATGGGTACGTTCGGGTATGCTCCAATAGAACAATTCGGTATGATGCCCACAGATTGTAAAACGGATATATACGCCTTTGGTATGACACTAAAAGCACTTCTTGATAGTCTTGGCTTTAAGGGATTTCTATATAGAATTGCAGAAAAATGTACAAGGCTTGACCCTGCTCAAAGATACAAAAACGCATCAACTGTAAAAAAGGTATTGCTTTTTAATGATTTGATATATCCTTTGCTTGGAACTGTAGTTGCTGTTGGACTTACCGGATGTATAGCGTGGGGCGTTTTAACTAATATACATTTTGATAGTAACGTCATTGTTGATAATAAGGTGAGTGATGATATTAATCAGATTTCTATAAATAAGAATATTGATATCAAGCCGGATGATAAAACAAATTCAACACCGGATGGTAAAACAATTCCAACACCATATACCAATAAGCATCCTGAGAAAGAAGAAGATAAACCTGTAAAGATAGAAGAAATAGAAGCTGAAGCAGTTGTCAACGAGATTCTCAATGAAAAAAACGAAGAATCTGTTGAGATAGTGGAGGCTGATAGTGGTAGAGTAACTGATTTAGATGAGCAACCAGTTACTGAAGAAAAAAATAAAATAGAAGTGCCTGAGAAAAATGAGGAAAAAGAGGTCGAAACTTTTAATGGCGATTTTAATGGATTTTCCAGCGGAAAACTTGAAAATGAATATTGTAAACCTGAAAACACTATAAATATAGGTGCATTTAGCACTGATTTACCATATGAGCATATATTGTTTGTTGAGGATATGAATAAAAAGGGAAAAATAAAATTTGGTAAAGAAAACGCTGTTGTAAACGCTGATATAACGTTAAGTAACGGAGTGTTAAACCTTTCGCTTGATGATGGAAAAGGACATAAACTAAAAAACGCTTTTAAATACAATGGCAGTAGCGCCTACGAAAAAAATTACACATCAAATCTTCGCAAAAATGCAGATATTATATGTCATGACTTTGATGGAGATGGCTATAAAGAACTTATTGTAGGAGTTAATGAATGTAGCGTTAGTAAGTTTAATAATTATATTCAGCAAAATACCAACTACTGTGTTGCATGGTGCATTAGATATGATAAAGAGCGTGGCTTTGTTCTCTGCAATGGCGAGATGTTTAATAAGTATGGAAAATTTAGTATTTTTAGTGGGTATAACACTTCTTTGCACATGCAGTGGCAGGAAGATGGAGATGTTATGTATTACGATCTTGAAGGTGATAGGATAGTAGCTAACCGATAATTTTTGGACAAAAAGTACAAGACTTCTTATGTAATTAGTTTTATAATTGCATAAGAAGTATTTTTATGTTAATAAATGTCAAAATATGTGATGATTATTATTCGTTTTGTAGTCCAAGAAGTAAATCAACCGCTTTTTGTAGATCTTTATGAGAACGATATGCCAATATAAGATTACGTTCATGCTTTGTAAGCTCATCTGTGGATAAACGAATATCCAAAAGCTCGCTGGGTGATACTTCGAGCACCTTGCATATATCAGCAAGAATGTCAACGTCAGGTCGATGAGTGCCTTGCTCCCAGTTGGATATACGAGTATTTGACACTCCGATAAGTGAAGCAAGTTCTCTTTGAGATAAATTTTTCATCTTACGATATTTAGCTATACGAGAGCCTATTTCGTAGTTCATTTTTATCACCTCTCAGTTAAAGATTATAGCTAAAAAACGTGAAAAAGTCAATGAATACTACAGAAAAGCTGAATTAAAACATTGACTTTACAATAAAACTGTATTATAATATTTTTACTACAGAAATACTGTAAAATCGAGGTGTGATGTAACGATGCAGGTGTATGAAAAGGTACATAAATACATGTTGGAAAACGGGATACATCAAGGCATATTAGCAGAAAAATGTAATATGTCAGCATCTGAATTTAATGCTATGTTAAACGGAAACAGAAAAATGTATGCAGAGGATTTAAGATCAATATGTTATGCACTTGAGGTTTCACCGGAAATGTTTATAGAGGAATGTGAAGGATAAGAAGGAGGTAATTTTATGAATTTCAAAAGACTCACAACACTTTTAATAGCGGTTTTTATGTTGTTAAGTTTAACAACTGTAATAGCAGCGTATCCAGATGTTCCCGAAGATTATTGGGCGGCAGAGTCGATATACAATCTATCCAAAGAAAAAATTTTAACAGGTGATGATCAAGGTAATTATCTACCTGAAGGAAAAATTAAAAGATCAGAATGGGCTGCAATGTTATGCAGAATAGCTAAAATTGAAAATTCTATAATTGGAAGTAACGATTGTTCGGTAGATGTTCCGATCAACTATTGGGCAAAACCAAGTATAACTGCTGTTTTGGATATAGGATATATGGAAGAAGATGAAAATCATTTTTTTTATCCGGAGCAGCCTGCAACAAGATTTGATATAGTTTTATCACTTTTAAGATATTTAGAAGTTTATGAAAATGACTACAAAAATATTAGTGAGAAAAGCTTTTCAGATGTAAGTGATGATTATTACAAGGCTATAGAATATGCATCTTCTATAGGACTTGTTATGGGATATGATGATGGTACATTCAGAGGTGAAAATACCGTTACAAGAGCAGAGGCGGCTGTTTTTGCAGAGAGAGCTATTAATAAAAAGAATAGTCTGGATAAATTGCCAAAATCTGAGATAAAATCAGACGGTATAAAAGTATCAGTAAATGATACTCCATTGGAGCTTGAGGTCTCTCCAGTTGAAAAAAATGGTACTTTGTTTTTGCCTTTGAAAAAAATAGTTAGTACGATAGGAACGAGATATTCATTCACAGAAACCTCAACTGGTGCCGGTGTTTCGCTTTATAAAAATCATAATGTATCCATAGAAGCTGGAAGTAATATTGTTAAAATCTCAGGTTATGAGGATACGGTTTCCAAAATCTCTCTTGATAGTGTTGAATATACGTCAAGTAGTTTTAGCAAGGAAATCACCTTGGATACAACGCCGGAATTTATAGACAATGTTCTTATGGTTCCGATAGAAGTTTTAACCGATGCCTTACAATTACATGTTTCATGGGACAAAACTAAAAATACGATTGATATTATTACAGAGTTATTCAAAAATCAAAACGAAAGAAAAGAGTTCTTAGACAAGCTTACATGCGACCCAACGCAAGCTTGTGATAAAAAAGGTATTAGGATAACCTTTCCTGTAGAAGCAGATTATAAAGTTATTGAAAAAGTATTATTTGATGAATTTGGTTATTCCGATGGAATAACATTTGTCAAGGGAGTATGGGGACAAACAACGGATGATAGTGAAGAAGTTACATATCTTGAAGGCAGATTGCCTTTAAAAGGCGATGACAGAAAAGTAAATTTTGATAATGTAGAGACCAAAGAATATTATGAGTACGGGGTATTGCCTTACGATTCAAAACGCGAGAATTCGTATGCATTTATAAGAGTATATAGCGATATTGCTGACAATGACTATTCATCATTTATATATAAGGATTATGAATATGAATTGGATGATGTTGCTTATACAACTCTTTACAATTATTCTAAAGTTAATGATATTAAGGAGAATATTAAAGAGTTAAAGTCTACGACGGATCTCTATTCATATTCTGTTCGAGATAATCTTGAATATACACTTATAAATGACATCATAGATTATATTATCGAAGATAATATGACAGATATCGAAAAGATAAAAGCGGTACATGATTTTATAATATCCAACAGTGCATATGATAGATATTTTTATGATAAATTATTCTTAAAGGATGGGACACCGGAATATGAGCGATACGAGGGTATCTATCATCCGTATGACGCATATGGAGTGCTGATACATCGAAAGGGAGTATGTAGCGGATTTGCAGAAACTTTTCAACTGTTTATGGACAGATTGGGTATAAATTCGTTTGAAGTATCTGGACAAGTAGCAAATAAGAATGAAAAACTTATTGATGATTCACAGTGGGAAACTGCAGCATATCGCAAACAAAGTCACGGATGGAATATTGTTGAAATAGACGGTAATTGGTATCATATCGATGTAACATGGGATAATCCTGCTAATAATAAAGTGAGTGGAAATATTGAATATGATTATTTTCTGATTTCAAATGATCAGATGAGTAAGCTTCGTAATTGGCGATGGGGAGAAGACTATTGGTATGTTGGTGATGAGTATGACCTCACTAACGAATTAGATGTTAGTTTTAGCAGAAGCAAAACAGAATATCAGAAACCATTAGATTTTTGGGAATGATACATAACAATCTATTCAATGCAGAAAGGAATGATTTAAAATGAAAAAAATAATATCAATTGTAACAACAATATTTATGGTAATAAGTATGTCAGTTAATGTTTTAGCTGTTGGTTATGGAGAGGAATTAAAAAACGCTCCTGTAAAAACATATAAGCAGCAATTCAGTGATGTGCCACAAAACTACTGGGCGTTCGAGTACATTTCTGAAATGGCAGAAAGAGGAGTACTTAGCGGGTATCCTGACGGAAAATTCTATCCCGAATCACAGGTAACACGTGCGGAATTTGCAAAGATTATGACCATGGCTGCAAATCTTAATCTTGCACAGCCGACAATGCAGATATTTGAGGATGTATCTGTCAATGAATGGTACGCTACATATATTCATACTGCTAAGGAGTATCTAAGTGCATATGAGCAAAACGGAAGAAAATATTATATGCCTGATTCGCCTGCACTAAGAGAAGACATAGCAGTAGCATTGGTTAAATTAAAAGGTTATCCAACCTTGGGAGCAGATTTAAATACTGTTACAAGAATGTTTTCCGACCACCAGTCTATTTCAAGTGGAGCTAAAATATATGTTGCTGCAGCTATAGAAAATGGATTGATTTCAGGCTATGAAGATGGTACCTTCAGGGGACAAAATGGTATAACCAGGTCAGAAGCTGCTACTCTGTTATGGCGTGCATACCAATACGGAAATGCAAACAAAACTTATGGTAATGATACAACTACCACTAATCCATCGGTAAATATATCTGATAAAGTGGTTTCTTCAGAAACAAACGAAAACTTGTATAAGGAAGATGAAAAATCACCTGCGGTACAACAGCCACAGGAAACAGGAAAATCATATACGTTGAAAAAGCTTGCCTCAGCAAACCTTGCTTCATCAGGTGATGCAACAATCGATAATAAAAATAACATCTACTACATCGACCAAAATGATAACTGTGTTTATAAAGTAAGTGTGTCTAATGGAAGCAAAGAAAAATATTTTGACACAACTAAACTAACATATGAAGTGAGTGAAAATGCGGTAATTGAAAGATATAGTTCGTTTGTGCCTGTTCAGATGTATTATGATGGTATAGGTGATAGGTTAATGCTGGTTGGATATTATACCTCGCTTTTGAAGGCAGGCAGTTCACCATTGAGTGGAGATTATATATTTATATATGACTTAACTAATGATAAGGCATATTGTAAAGGTGAAATGAGGGGATCATATCCTATAGATTATATTCATACTTTTATAAATAGTGATTCGTTTTTATATACTGCTAATAATAATGTTTCAGCACACAAAAGTAGATTAGGCGAAATATCTACCGAAAGACAAAGTTTTGGGTATTTAAAAAAAGGCGGCAGTATGAGATGCGGAAATTATATATATTACATAAGTGGATCTTATGGAGAAATACACGATATATACAAAACAGACTTTAACTCGGTGGAATTAGTAGCAGAAGATATTTATGCAGCAAGTTATGGTATAAAGGGCGATAGCTATTATTTTTTGGAAGATCAGCTGTACAAAATGTCTGTGAAAAATTCTATGCCTGAAGTAATAATAGAAAATATGACAGATGATGTTGAAAACACAGAAATGACTAATTTTGACGATTTGGACAAAAAATTTTTTGTTGTAGACGACAACACATTTGTTTTTTATGATACCATCGCAAAAGCGTTTTTACTATTGGAACAAAACTAAAAACATTTCTAAGTTCGAAAAATGCACTTGAATATTTAGAAAATAAATAACAATTTGTTTGATTAATCGATGTTAAAAAGAGGTATATGTATGAAACATTTTTTGAATTCGTTGACATTCAAGCTTATCATAGCTATAATAAGCTTAACAATATTAGTGTTTAACGTTGTACGGATTGTGGATGATATTACAGATGAAACATCAGATAGCAAGGTTGTAAAAGAAAATATCAATGAAGATAATAATTATGACGCAAAAACTAACGAAAGTGAATTTTTTGCAGAATATAATGTAACCTCGGATAGCGAATATTATTCTCTAATAGAACCAACCGACAATGGCGGATTGAGATTTAATTTAACCTTAGAAGAATATATCGACAAGTATAATATGCATGTTGATGCACAATACAGACTAAACTACAGCGACTTTAAATACAATCAGTCAGGTACTAATCATCATAACAATATACCTATTAAGCAGTATTTTTGCAATAAAACAGTAATGAATCGCAATGATGTTTATGTTATGGTATATATCGAGAGTGAAAGCAATAAGATCTCTCATGTGCAGATAGGAATAAATCGTGATACATATTTGTCGCTTTCGAAAGATGAGCAGGGAACACTGTTACGTATGAGGATGTATGTATCGCAGGCTTTAATCGATGAAATAGAAAACGCGGAAGATTTTATAGAAATTCATGAACTGATGACAGAAAACAGCGAAAATAATGATGACCCTGCCGCATATGTTAAGGGTGTTTTCTTTACCTATTATATACAAGATAATACATCTTTGTTCGAATGGATACCATGGACTGAAGAAAAGTATAATAAATATCGTGAAGATAGCGGTTTGTATGATTAACTAACAAAATATAAATATCCGAAACTATGGAGGAAAAAGGTATGAAAAAAATAATTGCAATAACACTTTTGATAACGATGATGCTTGGGACATTTACCTTTACCGCACGAGCAGAAGAGTGGTTTGAGCGCACTTTCAATCGCGGAGTATTAGTAAAAAATGACAATGGATTGTATTGTTATGCTCAAATAAATGTGAATGGTGAATCTGAGTGGATAAAAATCTTGGATGATGTGAAAAGCTTTCACGAGTCTGTTGGTTCTTCTGCTAAAGCAGTATTGATGCTCGATGGTAGACTGCTAATGTGGGGAAGAGGGTGCCAAATTCCTGAATATGACGCTTATGGGAATGAACTGCTAAGTAAGTCTATCAAAGGATTACCCGTAGAAGTGTTACGTGATGTTGTTCAATTTGAATTTGGAATGGGATTTGCTGCAGCGCTGACAAGTGACGGGATTTTATGGATGTGGGGAGAAAATTCGAAAGGCGAATTTGGAGTTGGATTAAATAATGAATATACTGGCACACATTATCAACCTGTAGCAATTGCTGGAAATGTAAAAAAAATAAGCATTGGAAAAAAATGTACAGCAATATTGGCATATAATGATTCACTTTGGGTAACGGGTGATATTATATATGACGAATATTGGAGTTACGCAGAAAGCAGAAGGATAGATAATAGTATAAAATATGGGGAATTCACATTAGTCGACACCAATGTAAAGGATATGGATATTCAAGGAACATATGGATATAAAAACTACCACAATGCATATGTAAAAAAAGATGGAAGTTTATGGACATTTGGAGATAATACATACGGTCAACTCGGGGTGTCAAAAGGACAAACGCCAATTTCTGCAACACCTGTTCATGTTATGAATGATGTAGAAAGAGTATGGGCAAGGGAACATAAAACATTTGCATTAAAATCGGATGGTTCTTTTTATGGCTGGGGACTTAGTATGGGTGAAAAATCCAAAAATATAGATGTTCCTAGATGGCTTGCAGAAGATGTAGTATCTATGATGTCGAATAATGTAGAATCTATGTCGAATAATTATGTAATTTATCGAAATGGGTGTATTGCTGAACCAGGGGCTCAGCTACGTAGTTTGTCCAATATAACCGGTGTAAAAATTCCAGAAGATGCATATATGCCTGTGAAGATAATGTATAATGGTAGTAGGATTTCCACTTTGAAGGCACCAATAGTCGAAAATGGCAGAGTATTAGCTCCGCTTAGAGCTGTATTTGAGGCACTTGGCGCAACAGTAACGTGGGTTGATGAAACAAGAAGTATAATTTCAGAAAGTTCAAATGGAAGTATTACCTTACAAATAGATTCTAGTGAAGCTACAATTAATGGACAAACAGTTGCAATTGATGCTCCACCAAGACTTAGTGGTGAGTATACTATGGTTCCTGTAAGATTGATTTCAGAAGCTTTTGGGCTAAATGTTGCGTGGGATGAAGCTACCCAGACTGTATCAATTACATCAGAAAAATAATGTTATTAATACGTAAAGAGGTCGTTTTTTCGACCTCTTTAGTTTTTATGTTTAAAAATATGTATAACTTTTTTACAATTTTATTTCTAAAGTTTATCTATTGTATTTCTAAAAGATATCTAATTTGTTTCTAATTTTTATTTTTGTTTACAATTATGCTTGTCAATGATAGAATTTTAATTAGTAATTTTATATCATCACAAAGAAGGGGAAAATATGAAAAAGACATTTATATTAACGCTAATTATATCACTTGTTTTAGGCAGTATAACAGTAACTGCATACACACCGCCTAACGCGTTTTGGGACCCAAATGAAAAATATGAAATTGCAGTAGATGCAAACGATTATAAAAGTATAATCAAGTACGGTCAGCAGGTTGTCGATGCCATAATAAATACAGAAGATTGTTATGAAAAATGGGCAAATATCGTAACTCGAACAGATGCCGTTGCATTGGCTTATGCCAAAATAGAGGATTACGATAACGCTGTAAAAACATACAAAAAATTGTACGAGTATGCAATCAATTGTGGATATGATTTTGCTGATCAGGCGCAGAATGCAAAGGCTAGAATATTGCAGTACACATCAAATATAACTATGTATACAGATAATGGCGTTTCACCGTTTTATGGTGCTGTAAACGAAAAAGGAAATGGTGTATTGTTTGGAATGTGTGCTAATGGCGGTACAAGAAGTAAGCTTGATAACGAGTCTATGATACTTACATATCAGGAACTTGGTGAAAGTCTGCTTTCGTATAATATTGGCATTATGAAAGAAGCCGATAAGTTGGATTGTGCGGTTGAGTTTGCGCTAAATTGTCCAAGACAGGCTACTGATATAAAAAACATTTATAATATGACATCATACCTAAAAGAAATATCTAATATGCTTAAAAACTACCCGGATGTTCCAGTATACTTAAGGTTTGCAGCTGAGTTTAATTTATGGGAAAATCTGCCTGATACAGAGGAGTTTAAAAACGCATTCAGATATGTATCTAAATACTTTAAAAACAGACACGATAACGTAGCAATGGTTTGGAGTCCAAATCAAGTGTCAAGCTGGGACGTGTACCTTGACGATTATTATCCGGGTGATGAGTATGTAGACTGGGTTGGCGTATCACTTTATGCACCGAGATATTTCCTAGGTGATAAAAATCAGCCTGAGAAAAATGAAATAGCTTTCAGAACAGGTGTCAATTCCGATCCAGTTATAGCGATGAAGGATATAGTAGAAACGTATGGTGATAGAAAACCTATTATGATTTCTGAGTCGGGTTGCGGACATAAGGTTGTTAAAACAGGTGAGGATACTACAGATTTTGCATTGAAGAGGTTAAGAGAATACTATTCATATTTGCCAATGGTTTATCCGCAGATAAAGCTTATTGCATACTTCGACTGGTTTGTAGAAGATGATACAGAAAGAGACGATTTCAGACTTTCGAACAATAAACAGTTGCAGGACGAATATTTAAGACTCATGAAAGGCCCAAGATATATTCAGGACAGCTATTATGGTCAAACTGATTATTGCAACAGACCTATCTATGATGGAATAGATTTAGACAGTGTGTTTGAACTATCGTGTTATGCACATTTGTATAATGCGGAGGTTAAAAGTGTAGCATATTTTATAGATGGTAATTATGTTGATATGGCAACTGAAGTTCCTTTTACAACATATATTGATGCAAGCGACTATCCCGGAACTCATAAGTTAAAAGCAATAGCACAGTTTGACAACGGAAAGACACTCATCACGGAATCTAAAGTATATATAGACTCTCCTGACGCACCAATTACAGTAGAAGTATCGGGCAAAAAGATTTCGTTTGACCAGGACCCTGTACTATATAATGACAGAACAATGGTTCCGCTAAGAAAGATATTTGAAGCTCTTGGTGCAACTGTTTCGTGGGATAATGATACAAAAACAGCTACCGGTAAAAAAGGCGGAAGAACTGTAACAATTTCTGTTGGAAGCAAACAAATGTATGTAAATAATAAAAAATACGATCTTGATACTGCACCGATAGTTGTGTCCGACAGAACATTGGTTCCTGCAAGAGCAGTTGCGGAAGGTATGGGATGTAATGTCGAATGGAACGAAAAAAATAATCTCGTTTCGATAACTCCCAAAAACTATAACTGGTCTTCGTGGACTACCTCGCTTCCGTCCGGTATAACTAGTGATTTGTACGAGATTGAGTCGAGAAAAGAATATAAATATCGTACAAGAGAAGAAAAAGAAGTTACATTTGACTACGAAATGTACGGATACGATTTCGTTAGAGAAGAGGTATCCTATGGTGATTGGAGTAGCTGGACAGATAGCTACATCTCACCATCTAATAACCGAGAAGTAGATACACGAACTATTTCCAATCCGAAGAGATATCACTATGCGCATTATTGCACAGGAAATATATCCGATCAGGATAGCAAATACCGTACAAGAAGCTATTGGTGGCACGATGAATGTAAATACCACGATCTAGGATGGTTTGACAGTCCGCTTGAATATTCGCCTGATAGCACAAGTAATTATGCATATTACGTAAATGGCGAAAGATACAGATGCTCAAATACATGCTTTAGATGGTATCTTATAGAAACATCGGGCGGTGATTACACCGAGTATCGCTCAAGACCAATATACAGACAGTACGTGTATTCAACCTGGGGCAGGTGGTCCGCTTGGTCTGATTGGGATACTTATAATCCATATAACTATTATAGTCGCTTTGATGAAGGTGTAGATGTTGACTCGCGAACTGTATACAGATATAAAGAAAAAGGCTGATAAATAACTGTCCGTATTATAGGACGGATAAAGTGTTAGACTATGTATGTAGAGATTATTCTACATACACCCCACAACGCCGCATTAGAGGAATATTTTTCCTTTTATGCGGTGTTGTTTTTTGTTGCATAAATGAGGCAAAAGTGATATAATAAAATAACATTTTATTTAGGGAGAAACAAATTATGTGGTTTAATAAAAGCGTTATTTATCAGATTTATCCGTTTGGATTTTTCGGTGCACCAAGTGAGAATGACAAAGTATTGGAGCATCGTATACTTAAGCTTATAGATTTTACAGAGCATCTTGTTAAAATGAATATTGATGCTGTATATTTTTGTCCGGTATTCCAGTCGAGTGCTCACGGATATGATACTGCTGATTATTCAATGATAGACGTGCGTCTTGGCACAAATGAAGATTTTAAAAAGGTATGTGATACACTTCACGAAAATGGCATAAAGGTAATACTTGACGGCGTGTTTAACCACGTTGGCAGAGATTTCTTTGCATTTAAAGATGTGAGGGAGCATAAATGGGATTCGCGTTACAAGGATTGGTTTTATATAAATTTTGACGGAAACTCATCATATAACGATGGCTTTTGGTACGAGGGCTGGGAAGGGCATTTTGAGCTTGTAAAGCTAAATCTCGACAACCCTGAAGTTAAAAATTATCTTCTTGACTGCGTTGGAAAATGGATGGATGAATTTAAAATTGATGGACTTCGCCTTGACGTGGCATATATGCTAAACCGCCAGTTTATGCGTGAACTTCGTGCGTTTACATCATCTAAAAATCCTGAATTTTTCTTGGCAGGTGAAATAATCCACGGTGATTATAACCAGATAGTAAATGATGAAATGCTGCACAGTGCTACAAACTATGAATGCTTTAAGGGAATATATTCTTCACTAAACTCTATGAATATGTTTGAAATAAGCTATTCGTTAAACCGCCAGTTTGGTAAGGAAAATTGGTGCTTGTACAGGGGTAAGCATCTAATATCTTTTGTGGATAACCACGACGTTACCCGTATAGCGTCAAACCTTACAAATAAAAATCACCTTCCGCTAGCATTCGGACTGCTTATGTCAATGCCGGGTATACCATGCATATACTACGGAAGCGAGTGGGGAATGGAAGGAAAAAAAGAAGATGGTGATTTAGCCTTAAGGCCAAGCGTAGATGTGCCTAAATGGAATGATTTGTCGGAATTTATATCAAAGCTTATAAAAGCTCATAAAGAAAGCGATGCACTTGTAAACGGCTCGTATGAAAACCTTCACGTTACAAATAAACAGCTTATATTTGAACGAAAGACAGAGGCAGAGCGTGTGATAGTTATGATAAACCTTGATGAAAATGAGTATATAGCTCATTTTGATGTGGGCTGCGGATGTGGAGTTGACCTTATCACTGGCGAACATCACGATTTTGGGGCAGGAAGTGTTATTTCGCCGTACAGCATAAAATATATAAAAACAGAGTGAAAAATTTTAAAAAAATATTGATTTTTTGATGAATTTATGTTATTATAAAAAATATTTTAAAACCTTACAAAGGAGTGTTATGTATGAAAAAGATTTACGAAGGAAAAACTAAAGATGTGTACAGTCTTGATAATGGTAATGTAATGCTTAAGTTCAAAGACGATTGCACAGGAAAAGACGGCGTATTTGATCCGGGTGAAAACAGTGTAGGATTAACTATCGAGGGTATCGGTAAGGCTAATCTTCGTACTTCTATTTACTATTTCAATATGCTAAAGGAAGCAGGCATCAAGACACACTATGTAAGTGCAAACCTTGACGAAGCTACTATGGAAGTTCTTCCTGCAACTGTATTTGGTCATGGTCTTGAAGTTATCTGCCGTCAGGTTGCTACAGGTAGCTTTATCCGCAGATATGGTGAATATATTCAGGATGGTACAGTTTTAGAAGGTG
>JAZQHR010000128.1:0-37329 GCA_045540695.1 Clostridia bacterium
ATTCGTTTAAGTTTATCTCCCTGCCCCTTGTGTACATAAGCACAGGATAATCATCTATCTGTTTTAAATCCTCCGGATAGTCATCCGAATCTACGGTTAATAGTCTTACCCTATATTTATCCATTATACCAGCAATGGTATCAAGGTTTGACACATCTTTATTTACAAGCTTTTCTACATTACCCTCGTCTAAATAGGCAAGCTTTAAATAATCACCTTTAGATGCGTTATAGATATCGTCTATCGAACCAATATCCGCCAAAAGCTTTCGCACCTTGCTGCGCGAAATGCCTGCGTTTTGAGTAAGCCATAACCATTTTACTCTTTTTCCCATATTATATTCATCCAGTCAAATTAAAATAGCTTTTACAAATACAGTACTATAAAAATTTAGTTTTGTAAAGAACTTTTTTAAACTTTCTAAATTTTTTCTTCTATTATATATACGAAATTTGTGTCAGAAGGTCTCACAATAAGTAAAAGGATACTCCTTTGTCTCTGCAAGGAGTATCCTTCTTCAATCTTTAATTTACTTTTTTACTCTTACTTCCGCAAGCCTATTATTTTCAAACGTGAACACCATAGATATTTTACCTGCGTTTATTTTTGGACATCCGTAATATTCAATAATATTTCCGTCGTCGTATACATTATGCGGCTCTCCATAGCATTCTATTACCTCATCATAGCTTGCACCAAGCTTTATTCCGCGATAGGTTTCACTATTCTCTCTAAGAATATTGTCTCCATCAACATAGTCATAAACTATCATTCGTCCTTGCTCAACATCTTTTTTAGATAGCAGGTCGTATGGAGATATCCACACATAACTGATATTTTCACTTGTATCTTCTTCCCACGCTACATTGTAACCAAATTTGTCACAAACAAATCTCAAAGGGACAAGCAAGCTACCTTTTTTCATTTCAGGCACTATAACCAAACGCTCCTCGCCACCGTTAACCTCTATTTTAGGACCTTTGGTACTGAATATAATTTTATTATCATCGTTTGATATGGCAATTGTTTTTTCGGACTTATTCTTTACAAGTTCAAGGTCCAATGCCTTGGCAATAGCACTAATAGGTATCATAGTTCGACCCTGTTTTATAAATGGATCTGCATCGCACTCTATCTTTTCAGCCAAGCCGTATTCGTTGACCGCATAAACTAAAATGGTTTTTCCCACTTCAGTTTCTTTTGTAAATGTCGATATTGCACATAGTAAAACAAGTATCAGTACAACCGCAACAACAATTTTTTTCTTCATAATTCACCTCGCAGGCATTTATTCTTTTATTATATACTACCATGCGTTTTGTGTCAATATTTATCGAATTGGGTCGTATTATGAAGAATGATTACACATATAGCTTTTACTAAAACTAATCGTTATACGTAATTATCACATTATCATCTTTTACATCTATGGTGATGTCTTTGCCTGACAAATCCTCTGTAAGCATTCTGTCAGCAAGAAAATCCTCTACCTTTGACTGTATAGCACGTCTTAGCGGTCTTGCACCATAGGCTATGTCAAAGCCTTCCTTGGCAAGATATTTTACCAACTCGTCGGTAAACTCTACATTTACATTTAGTGTGCTCATACGTGATTTAAGGTTTCCAAGCATCAATCTTGTAATGCTTTCTATATTCTCCTGAGATAGCTGACTGAACACTATTATCTCATCTATTCTGTTTAACAGCTCCGGTCTGAATGCCTGCTTAAGCTCCCCGAGTACATTTTGCTTTATCTGCTCATGACTTGCTTCGCTTGGAGTATCTGACGATCCAAAGCCCAGCTTTCTTTCCTTGTCGGTGATAAGACGTGCACCGATGTTTGATGTCATTATAATAACAGTGTTTTTAAAATCAACCCTTCTGCCCTGCGAATCGGTTAGTATGCCGTCCTCAAGTATCTGAAGTAGTATGTTAAACACATCAGGGTGTGCCTTTTCTATCTCGTCAAACAATACTACCGAATACGGCTTTCTGCGTACCTTTTCAGTAAGCTGTCCGCCCTCCTCGTAGCCTACAAATCCCGGAGGCGAGCCTACTAAACGTGATACATTGTGCTTATCCATATACTCGGACATATCCACACGTATAATGGCGTTTTCATCACCGAACATTGCCTCGGCAAGTGCCTTACAAAGCTCTGTTTTACCCACACCTGTAGGACCAAGGAATATAAATGAACCTGTAGGTCTTTTCGGATCTTTAAGTCCTACTCGTCCGCGTCTTACCGCTTTGGCAACGGCAGTTACCGCCTCGTCCTGACCGATAACACGCTGGTGAAGAATGCTTTCCATATTTTTAAGTCGCTCCGCATCCTCCTGTGCAAGCTTTTTAACGGGTATACCTGTCCACTGTGCGATAACGTCGCATATCTCGTCTTCGCCTATCTGTACATTTGTGCCGCTGTTTGATGTTGACCATCCCGATTTCTTTTCTTCAAGCTCCTTTTTTAACGCCTCTTCTTCGTCACGAAGGGAAGCCGCCTTTTCAAATTCCTGGGCAGTTATGCACTCCTGCTTTTGCTTGGCTATCTCTTCTAAGCGTTTTTCCATATCCTTTATATCAGGCGGTGCGGTAAATGTCTTTAGTCGCATTTTAGATGCCGCCTCGTCGATTAAGTCTATAGCCTTATCCGGCAAAAATCTGTCGGTGATATATCTGGCAGACAATGTCGCTGCCGCTTCTATTGCCGCATCAGTAATGCCTACCTTGTGATGTGCCTCGTATTTGTCGCGTATGCCTTTTAATATCTGTATTGTTTCATCCACAGTAGGCTCGCCTACGTTTATCGGCTGAAATCTTCTTTCCAGTGCGGAATCCTTTTCAATGTTGGTGCGGTATTCGTTTAGCGTAGTAGCACCTATTATCTGCAGTTCGCCTCTGGCAAGAAGTGGTTTTAAAATGTTTGCCGCATCCATTGCACCTTCTGCTGCACCTGCACCGACAAGTGTGTGCACCTCGTCAATAAACAGTATAATGTCAGCATTTTGCTTTGCCTCGTCAAGTGCTTTTTTGATGCGTTCTTCAAACTCACCGCGATATTTTGTGCCGGCTATCATACCCGAAAGGTCAAGTGAGAATATTCGCTTATCCTTTAGTATATCCGGTATCTTACCTGCCGCTATCCTCTGTGCAAGGCCCTCGGCAATCGCCGTTTTACCTACACCCGGCTCACCTATTAAACAAGGATTGTTTTTGGTGCGGCGGCTTAGTATCTGTATTACCCTTTCTATCTCGGCATCTCTGCCTATAACGGGGTCGAACTTGCCCTCTTTTGCAAGAGCTGTCAGGTCGGTAGCAAACTGCGAAAGGTTTTCAAGCTTTTTGTTTTCTTTAGATGTGCCGTTTTCATTTTTTGAACCGCCTGCTGATGCTCCGGAAAACATATACGATACCGCATCGTTTATATTAAGCCCCAGTTCAAAGAGTATTTTTAGCGCCATATTCTCGCCTTCGCGGAATATTGCAAGTAAAATGTGCTCAGGCCCGATATACGCCGACTGAGTACGTCTTGACTCGTTAAAGCTAAGCTCAATGATAGTTTTTGTTCTCGGTGTAAGCGGAAGATTTGCCTGAATAAAACCAATAGTATCACCGGAGTTTGAGTATGCCTTTATCTTTTCTATTACCCCGTCAATGGTAATGCCCTGCTCCGAAAGTGCCTTTGCTGCTACCGAAGTGCCTTCCTTGATTATTCCCGAAAGTATGTGCTCACTGCCTACAAATGTGCTTCCAAGCTCGGTTGCAGTTTCGTGTGCAAGACTAAGTGCTGATTTTGATTTTTCGCTGAATCTGTTATCCATATTACATTCCTCCCTGTACTTAATTTTTTATCCAAGTAAGGTTTTTACTGTTTTTGCTCTTTTTATATCCCTTTCCGTTGCACTAATCACCTTGCCCTCATCGCTTATAATGTGTGCCGGGCGGGATTTTATCATTATATCTGTTATTTGCGACAGCTTCACACCATCAATCATACCGAGTGATACGCCAAGTCGCACGTTTGACAGCAATTCAAGAAGCTCGCTGCTGCTAAGTAATTCTGCATATTTTAGTATTCCGTAAGATCTCATTATCTTGTCGGTGAATGCTGTGCCGTTTTCCTTGCTTACTCTGTTTCTAAGGTCTTTTTCCTTGGCAATTACCTGATTTACCACCTCTGTAAGCTTATCTATAATCTCCTGCTCGGACAGACCAAGTGTTACCTGATTGGAAATCTGATATATATGCCCTGTCGATTTGCTTCCTTCACCATACACGCCTCTTACAGCCACACCAAGCTTACCCATAGCGGCAAACACATCGTCAAGGTGTCCCGTCATGGCAAGTGCAGGCAGATGCACCATAAACGATACTCTCATACCCGTTCCCACATTGGTAGGGCATGCGGTAAGATATCCGTATTTTTCGGAAAATGCAAATGGCAGCTTTTCGCCAATTAAGTTATCCACCTTGTTTATAAGGTCATACGCCTTATCCGGTTCAAACCCCGAATATATGCACTGAAGCCTTAGGTGGTCCTCCTCGTTTGCCATAATGCTCACGTGTCCGTCTGCACCGGTAAATACCTTGCATGATATTTTCCCGTCAAGCATATTACGGCTGATGGTGTATTCTTCTATTAAATAATTCTTTTTTATATCGTCAAGTGCTTCTATATCTATTTCTTCAAACCCATAATTACTTTGAACAAGCACCTTTGATATCTCATCTGTAAGCTCTTTGCTTTTTTCCTTTGTCAGCTTGGCAGGGAATGGATATCCGTTTACATTTCGTGCAAGTCGCACCCTTGTGCTTATAACCACGTCATCTCTGAAACCCTCTTGCTCATACCATTTAAGTGCCATTATGCGTCACCTCGGCTTTCTTCAAGGCTTTTTATCTCGTCACGAAGCTCGGCAGCCTTTTCGTATTTTTCGTCCAGTATACACTGCTGAAGCTTCTTTTTAAGCTCGGCAATTTTCTTGCTTTTCATTATTTCCTCGCCTCTGTCACCCGGAATTTTACCCTTGTGTGTGAGTGATGACTGGATGTTCCCAAGCACCAAATCAAGCGAGTCGGAAAATGCTCCGTAGCAGTCGGGACAGCCGAATTTTCCCGTTTTTCTAAATTCCTCATACGATTCGCCACACGTTTTGCAATATACCTCGTGTGCGGTTTTGGTCTTTATCGCCGGAAATGTGAAAAAGTTTGTCAGCATATCGTTTAGCTCAAACGAAAAGCTGTCATTTGACAAATATCCAAGCTTTTTTGCACATTCGGTGCACAAATTTATTTCCGCTGTTTCTCCATTATGATTGTACTTATAATGGAAGTTAGCCGGATTTTTCTTGCAATTACTACATAGCATAATAAATCAACTCCTTTTATTACAACCTTTCAATATATACCTGCAACGTGTTTTATACTCTTGGAGATAACCAAGCTCGGTTGACAGGCAAGCTTTCTTACACCAGATTAATAAGTATATTTTTAAGTATAACCGCTCTAAGCACATTTCTTACATCGCCGTCTGCTATAACGCTTCTAAGCGTATTGTCACTGCACGAGGCAAGGATTATCTTTGCCTTGGCGGTGTCTATGATGCCGTTTGTTATGAGATTTGAAAGTATCGCCTCGGTGGTGCGTATATCAATGCGTGTGCCGATGTTTTCTATTATATGCCTTATATAATCGTCCGCACCAAGCTGTACCTTGGTAATCTTGATATATCCTCCGCCTCCGCGTCTGCTTTCTACTATATATCCTCTTTCGGTTGTAAACCTCGTTTGTATAACGTAATTTATCTGAGAGGGTACACAGTTGAAATGAGTGGCAAGCTCGTTTCGTTTTAACTCAACGCTGTCATCTCCTGTAAGCATATCGCTTATAAAATTTTCTATTACATCACTGATTTTCATTTTTGTGACCACCTCTTTTTTTGACTTTGACTATCTTTGACCTTTCGATTATATTATACTCATATTTTTACATTTGTCAAGTGAATATTTTAAATTTTTTGCATAAATTTTCGACAAAAAGCAAGCAAAAATTTACATAAAATGTATTTAAACTTTCCATAACATATATTATGTTACCCAATCAAAATAATATTTGTAACTAACCGTTAACCTGGTATAAATCCCCCTCAAACCTGTGGATAACTTAAAAAAAACGCACTCATTTCACTAAAACACTGTGGATAAGGCTGTTGATATGTGGATATTTTTTTAAAAAAAGCGTTATTTTAAAATGGCATTATGTAAACCAAGTTTAAAATATAACATTTTTTACCTGTTTTTCCTCATATTCAAAACCAGATGCACGTATGAATAAAATATACCGAATATATACGTAAAAAACATTATGTGACGTTTGACTTTAAAGAAGGATTTTATTATGAAAAAGAGAAAATTATCATTTGTGAGGATTTTGACCAAAATATTTTTTGGTACAATTTTATGTGTATGCATATATGCTTTTTTGGTATTTTGCGTGTTTGAACCAAAGGTAAGCTATACAAGAAAAAATACTGAATTTGACCTGTCGAGATATTATTCGTTTTCAGGCGGTAACAAAAATGAAGGCAGGCGTGATTTCCTGTATCAGTTTGGAGTAAGGTGCGGCGAGAAGCCGATAAAAATAAAAAGAGTATACATACCTAAAAATTTTAATGATGATTTTGAAAGCCTTAATATGCTGCAAAGGCGTATCGGGTGCGACCTTAAAAGGTATAAGGGATGCTTTATAAGGCTTTATACTTATGATGCAACCGGATTTGAAGGTAATGTCAAAGCAAATGTATTTGTGCATCGTGACGATATAGTGGGTGCGTACATACAAAATAACGATACGGGAAAAATGTTTGCTGTGTATGAAAAGTATTAAAGGTATATACAAAAAATAAGGCTTGTTATAGATAAGTGGATTGATAAAAAATTCATTTGCATAAGGAGAATAGATATGCGACTAGATAAAATGCTGTCTGATTCCGGGATTGGTGCCAGACGCGAGATAAAGCAGATAATAAAAAAAGGCGAGATTATGGTAGATGGCGTAGTTGTAAAAGATGCATCTATGCACATTGACCCGTATAAAAATAAAGTGTGTCACCTGGGCAGGGAGATTGTGTACGAAAAGTACATTTACCTTATGATGAACAAACCGGAAGGGTATATAAGTGCTACCGAGGATAAGTATCAGAAAACGGTGCTTGATCTGGTGCCTGATATGTATTTGCATTTTGACTTGTTTCCTGCAGGAAGGCTTGATATAGACACCGAAGGAATGCTAATACTAACAAACGATGGCGACACCGCACATAAGATGCTGTCACCTAAAAAGCACGTGCAAAAGGAATACTATGTGCGAGTGGAGGGAAAGCTGACGGAAGATGACGTAAAAGCATTTGAACAAGGGCTTGACCTCGGCGATTTTATCACTCAGCCGTCAAAGCTGGATATTGTATCGGCATCTGACATATCTGAAGCAAAGGTAATTATATGCGAAGGGAAATTTCATCAGGTGAAAAGGATGTTTGAGAAGGTTGGTAAAAAAGTTGTGTATTTAAAACGAATACGTATGGGGAGCTTGTATCTTGATGATAATCTCGCTCTTGGCGAGTGCAAAAAGCTCAATGACGAAGAAATAACCAAACTTTTGCAAAACACAATTTTGTAAGTAAAGTTGTAAAAATCGCCAAAATTTTTGGCGGTTTTTTTGCATATTTACCAAAAAAATTTAAATTCTCATTTATTTTCGTTTTTTGAGAACACTAATACCGAAATATGTCACAAAAAAATGCTGTTTTAATTGTGCAAAACCCACTAATTATATGAATTTTTTTTGAATACCCCACAATATAATGTTTTGTTTTATGCAAAATTGCTAAATAAACGGAGGTTTTTTTGGTTATTTAACCATTACATTTGGGTTGGTTTTGTGGTATTATATATTCATAGTAATATTTTAATTTTGTCTTATAAAAAATATTTAAGAATACACTTAACGGAGGTAAGAAAAAATGGCTGGATTAAAATTAGATCACATTTACAAAAAATATGCAGGCGGAGTAGTCGCTGTATCTGACTTCTGCTTGGATATAGAAGATAAGGAGTTTATCGTACTTGTAGGTCCTTCAGGTTGTGGTAAATCTACTACACTTAGAATGATTGCAGGTCTAGAGGAAATCTCTGAAGGCGAGCTTTACATCGATGGAGAAATCGTTAATGAAAAAGCACCTAAAGACAGAGATATCGCGATGGTTTTCCAGAACTATGCACTATATCCTCATATGTCAGTTTTTGAAAACATGGCATTTGGTCTTAAGATTAGAAAGACTCCTAAGGATGAAATTAAGAGAAGAGTTGAAGAGGCTGCTAAGATTCTTGATATCGAACACCTTCTTGACAGAAAACCTGCTGCTCTATCTGGTGGTCAGAGACAGCGTGTTGCTCTAGGTCGTGCTATCGTTCGTGAACCAAAGGTATTTCTAATGGACGAACCTCTATCAAACCTTGATGCTAAGCTTCGTGTTCAGATGAGAACAGAAATCAATAAGCTTCACAAAAAACTTGAAACTACTTTCATCTATGTTACACATGACCAGACAGAAGCTCTTACAATGGGTTCTAGAATCATCGTTATGAAAGATGGTTTCGTACAGCAGGTTGCTAGCCCAATCGAGCTATACTCTAAACCAGCAAATATGTTCGTTGCAGGCTTTATCGGAAGCCCACAGATGAACTTCATAAATGCTGTTGTTAATAAAAAAGCAGACGGCGTATACGTTGAATTTGGTAACAGCTCAGTTAAGCTTCCAGAAGGCAAAGCTTCTAAACTTGACGGTGTTGAAATCGACGGTAAAGAAGTTGTTATCGGTATCAGACCTGAAGATATCCATGACGAAGAAGCATTTATCGCTGCTAACCCTGATATGGTTGTTAAGGCTGACGTTGATGTTACAGAGCTTCTTGGTGCTGAAACATATCTATATCTAAAAATCGAAGGTAATGCTGTTACTGCTAGAGTTAACCCTAGAAGCACAGCTAAGATTAATGAAACTATCAATGTTGCATTTGATGCTAACAAGCTTCATATATTTGATAAAGAAACTGAAATGACAATCATCAACTGATTCAAATAAAAATCTACCCCCTATCCCGAACGAGATAGGGGGTTTTTATTGTATTAAGAAAGCGGAACGACACTCAGGGTGCAACGGAAACCGTAGCACCGTAAATGAAATGTCGGCAAGCACCATTATCTACGATTTAATTGCACGATGTAGCCTGCGTTCCAACGGATTTATCCGTTCCGCCCAATGCATAAATGCATTCCCTATATTTTCCATATCATTTGCATAATTTCGATACCACTTCTATAGAGACAGCCGTCCTCGACTGTCTGTTTTTTGCGAATCCGTCTACTTTATCGTTATATTATTTTGTTTCTGCGTTCTTTGTGACAGGAACCATATTTGTTGTATTACTCCACAAAAATCCTTTTACTTTTATATACCAAGCAGCTTCTCTGCATTTTTATAAAGTATCTTGTCTTTGTCATCGTCTGACAGCTCAAGCGTGTCTACAAATCTTAAATCACTTGCAGGGTTGCTCCACGGAAGGTCGGAGCCAAATAAAAATTTGTCCGCACCGTGCATTTCTATCATACGCATAGCCATCTTTCTCGGGATGCTTCCCTGTCCCCACGAAATGTCCATATAAATGTCTTTGCCAACAAGGTGCTTAAACACATCCTCGTAAAACCTTATACCGCCCCAGTGTGCTGCCACAACGGGTGAATCAAACCACTTAAGAGCTTTTGCAATTCCTTCCGGCATAGCCTTAAATGGTGCGTCAAACCCAAGGTCACTTCCTGCGTGGAAAATGGTTATAAGTCCAAGTGACGAAATCTTTTTATATATAGGCTTCATCTTTTCATCGTCAACGAAAAATTCCTGATACTCGGGGTGAAGCTTTACACCCTTTAAGCCTAGCTCTTTTATTCGTTCTAGCTCTTCTAACGCATCGGGTGCATCGGGATGCACCGAGCCAAATGCTATTAAATCGTCAGAATTTATCGCTGCCGCGTGGTCGTTAACATTCTTTTGTTGTGTGGGATTGGTGGCAATGCTAAGTACCACGCTTTTGTCCACTCCGCTTTTTTTCATTATTTCACGAAGGCCATTTGCTGTGCCGTCGGTGTAATTTTCTATATTACCTGCCGAATATTTAAGGTTATTTATCGCTCTTTCGGCAATTTTTTCGGGAAAACAATGTGTATGAAAATCTATTACTTTGCTCATCTTTTGCACTCCATGTTAAAATGTATTGATTTATTTTACCATATTTTAACCCAAAGTACAACTTTTTATTATGCTGATTTTCCTCACATTTCTTCTCCGTTTTCCTTACGCACACCGAGGATGTGTATACATCTTCTCATGGCATAGTCGTAGGTGTTTAGATTTCTTTGATACGAATCTTCCGAATGTGCACATATATAGTACCTTCTGCCGAATATGTCACGCCTTATGGCGGTTAATATAAGAGTATGATAAAAGTCGCCGTTTTCTCTGCCAAGCTGTATAACATCACCAGGAACGAGGTTTGTAATATTCGTCTCTATGCCGAACGGACCTATACCTTCGTTGGTAGTCATAAAATTATAAAAAAATTCCACGCCCGTCCACGATGGAGATTTGTCATTTGCATCTATATAATACCAGCCAAAGTCGGGTGTGTAGTTCATTACGCCCGAGCCGGCATAAACGCATTGCGATACGAAGTTTGTGCAGTCCCCGCCAATCCCCGAATAGCTGTAATATTCAGGGTTACGGCTAAGTGCCCAGCGAAGGGCATACATAACCGCACTTTGCCTGTCGTATGGAACAGTTATCATATAATCACCCCCAATAGATTATATGATTTTTCGACATAAAGGGTGATGAATATAGGCAGGATATACAAGTGACACACATACTTTAAAAGTGAGATAAACACTTGTATATCATAGTGTTAATGGATGTTTGCAATTCCATACTAATTAATGGACATCTCAAAAATCCACCCACCGCTAAAGCGGTCCCCCCTCCTTTAGGCAAGGAGGGCTTTTCCTCCCGACCAAGGCTCCACCCTGGACCCAAAAATACAGATGTGTTAATGATATCACAGCATAGGGAACGACCTATGTGTCTTTCCAAGGCGGAATGCCACGCAGAGCATTCCCTACAATTCTCCGTCTTTGCCTAAAGACAAAGACACCTCCCTTGTGTAAAGGGAGGCTCTTATTTGTTTTTATTCTTCTGTTGTTTCCTCGGCTTCTTCCTCATCTTCCTTAGATGCAGGGGCGATAGAAACCACGTTTACTCCATCGGCAAGCTTCATAAGTCTTACACCCTGAGTTACTCTGCCAAACTCGCTTATCTCGTCGGTTGCCATTCTTATGATAACACCTTCAGATGTGATAAGCATAATATCAATAGCGTTGTCAACTATGCTTATGCCCGCTACCTTACCTGTCTTGTCAGTAAGCTTGTAGCCTGTTACACCCTGACCGCCACGATTCTGAACCTTAAATTCTTCTATTTTGGTCTTTTTACCATAGCCGTTTTCAGTAACAGTTAAGATAGTCTTGTCATCCTCGCATACAGATGCTCCCACTACATAGTCATCATCGTATTTTAATCTTACGGCAATAACACCTGTAGCACCACGTCCCATAGGACGAACGTCTGTTTCCTTAAATCGGATGCACATACCCTCTTTTGTACCGATGATGATATTGGAATTACCATCGGTAATATCAACGCTTATAAGCTCATCATCTTCTCTAAGACCTATCGCAATGATACCGCCCTTACGGTTGTTTGAATAATCCATAAGGTTAGTCTTCTTAACAAAGCCCTTCTTTGTAATCATTGTAAGGTATTTGCCCTCTTCAAACTCCGGTACAGGGATTATAGCAGTTACCTTTTCGTCCGACTCAATAGGGATAAGGTTAACTATAGCAGTACCCTTTGCCTGACGGCTTGCCTCGGCTATTCTGTAGGCTTTTATCTTATACATTCTGCCCTTATTTGTGAAGAATAGTAGGAAATCGTGCGATGACGCAGTAAATATCTTCTCTACGAAATCTTCCTCACGGGTAGAAAGTCCCGATATACCTCGTCCGCCTCTGTGCTGTGCCTTGTAAGTAGCGGTAGGAAGACGTTTTACATAACCGAAGTGTGTCATAGTGATAACGCAGTCCTCGCGCTCGATAAGGTCCTCATCCTCGATAAAGTCAATAGCAGGCTCGATAGATGTAAGTCTTTCATCGCCGTATTTGTCGCGGATTTCCAAAAGCTCATCCTTGATTTTTTCCATAAGGATATTTCTGTCACCTAGTAACGCTCTGTACTCATCTGTAAGTGCTTTTAGACCATCGTACTCCTCGTCAATCTTCTCGCCGTTTAACTTCTGCAATTGAGCAAGACGCATATCAAGTACGCTCTGTGCCTGAATTTCCGAGAATCCAAATCTCTCCATCAGTCTTTCCTTAGCATCGTCGTAAGAATTTCTGATAGTTTCTATAACTGCATCAATATTTGCAAGGGCAATTCTTAAGCCCTCCAATATGTGCATTCTGGCTTCTGCTTTTTCAAGGTCGTATTTTGTACGACGGGTAACTATCTCTTCCTGGAAGGAAATGAATTTAGCAAGTATTTCCTTAAGTCCCATTGTCTGCGGTTTGCCGTCGTTAATAGCAATCATATTTATAGAGAAGCTGTCCTGAAGGCGAGTGTATTTATATAGCTGGTTTAACACAACCTGTGGGTTTGCATCTCTTTTTAGGAATATTTCAAGACGTATGCCGACACGGTCAGATGAATGGTCGTCAATGTCGGATAGTCCTTCTATCTTCTTATCCTTAACAAGCTCGGCAATAGACTCAACAAGCATTTTCTTGTTAACCTGATATGGAAGCTCGGTAACAATGATTGATGAGGTGCCGTCCTTGTGCTCCTCAATATCGCATTTTGCACGAACTATAATCTTTCCTTTACCTGTCTGGTACGCACTTCTTATACCGCTAAGTCCCATTATGGATGCTTTAGTTGGAAAATCCGGACCTTTTATGTACTCCATAAGTCCTTCCACGTCTATATCAGGGTTGTCTATCTGTGCTATTACACCGTCTAGTACTTCTGTTAGATTGTGCGGAGGAATGTTTGTAGCCATACCAACCGCGATACCCGAGCTGCCGTTTATAAGTAGAGTTGGGATACGTGTAGGAAGTACAAGCGGTTCTTTTCTCTTTTCGTCAAAGTTTGGTGCAAAATCTACTGTGTTTTTCTCGATGTTTTCAAGCATGGTGTTTGAAAGCTTGCTCATACGCGCTTCTGTATAACGGTATGCAGCAGGAGGGTCACCGTCCACCGAACCAAAGTTTCCGTGACCGTCAACTAATGGATATCTCATAGAGAAATCCTGAGCAAGTCTAACCATCGCATCATAAACCGATGCATCACCGTGCGGATGATATCTACCTATAACATTACCGACAGTAGTCGCCGATTTAAAGAACGGCTTGTCGTGGGTTAGGTGTTCCTCGTACATAGAGTATAAAATTCTTCTGTGAACGGGCTTTAGACCGTCACGAACGTCTGGAAGAGCACGGCTTACGATAACGCTCATTGCGTAGTCGATAAACGCCTCTTTCATTCTCTTTTCTATGTCTATGTCAACTATAGTTTGTGTATCAAAATACTCTTCAAAATGAGAGTCTTCGTATTTTTTGTTTTTCGCCATTTTTTCTATTTCCTTTCTTCAGTATACTTTAATATACTCCAATGTGTAATTTAGTGATAAAAGTTCCCAATGCTACTTTATCTAAATCAACAGTTTTGTGTATTGGCAGACATCATCACCTCTGCATCAAAGCCTCCCTTGTGTAAAGGGAGGTGGCACCGAAGGTGACGGAGGGATTGTACCCGTCTGCCTTCCGCTGTCAATTTTTACACGTAAACACACACTGTCTTTTTTTATTTTCTATACATCAAGGTTAGTAACATACTGGGCATTTTCTTCTATGAAAATTCTTCGAGGCTCTACCTCATCGCCCATAAGTATACTGAATATTTGGTCAGCTCTTTCGGCATCTTCTAGTGTTACCTTTAAAAGCACTCTGTTTTTAGGGTCCATAGTGGTTTCCCAAAGCTCTTCAGGGTTCATCTCACCAAGACCTTTGTAACGGCTTATATCTACCTTTGCATTTACATCGCCGTCTTTTAATTCTTCGCTTATAGCATCTCTTTCTTCATCTGAAAATGCCACTCTTTGTTTTTTTCCTCTGCTTAATTTATATAGAGGCGGTTTTGCAAGATATATATGACCTGTTTCGATAAGCGGGGTCATAAATCTAAAGAAGAATGTAAGTAGAAGTGTTTGTATATGCGCACCGTCAACGTCGGCATCGGCCATTATTATAACTTTATCATATCGAAGTTTTTCGATGTTAAATTCTCCTGCTATACCTGTACCTAGTGCCTGAATAACAGGGGTTAATTTATCGTTTCCATATACCTTGTCTGCTCGCGCTTTTTCAACGTTTAACATCTTACCCCAAAGCGGTAGTATCGCCTGATACTTACTGTCTCGGCCGTTTTTAGCCGAGCCTCCAGCCGAATCTCCCTCGACGATATATATTTCGGTCTTGGTAGGGTCTTTTACTATACAGTCGGTAAGCTTACCAGGTAGTGTGCTTGAACCAAGCGGAGTTTTTCTAGTAGCTTCTCTTGCTTTTCTTGCCGCAAGTCTTGCTCGTGATGCAAGAAGTGCTTTTTCAAGGATTGCTCTTGCAACCGGTGGATTTTCCTCCAAAAAGTCTGCAAGCTTTTCTTTCACCATAGACTCTACAAGTGTACGCATTTCAGAGTTTCCAAGCTTTGTCTTGGTCTGTCCTTCAAACTGCGGTTCTTCAAGCTTAACCGATATAACCGCTATCATACCCTCTCGTACGTCTTCGCCTGTTAGTTCCTCGTTGTCTTTTAGTATTTTATACTTTCTTGCATAGTCAACAAGTACCTTTGTAAGTGCCGACTTAAAGCCTGTTTCATGAGTACCGCCTTCGGTAGTGGAAATGTTATTTGCAAACGATTCTATTACCTCGTCATAGCCATTATTCCACTGGATAGCTACCTCTGCCATTGAACCTGTTCTCTCACCGCTAACGTAAATAACGTTTTCGTGAGTCATTTCAAGTGTATCTTTTCTTGATTTTTTATCATCGTAAAGGTATGAAACAAAGTTCTTTATACCGCCTTCGTAGTGAAGCTCTTCCGATACAACCTCACTTCCTCGACGGTCCTCAAATACTATCCTTATACCACCATTTAAAAACGCCTGCTCTCTAAGTCTTTTTAATAGCACATCGTATTCATATTCGGTTGTTTCAAATATATCTCCGTCTGCCCAGAAGGTAATCTCTGTACCTGTTCTGTCAGTCTTTCCAACCACTTCTACCTTGCCGTCAGGCACTCCTCGTTTATAGCTTTGGTGCCAAACATTTTCTCCATCGTGAACGTTTACTTCAAGCTTTGTAGAAAGAGCGTTAACTACTGACGCACCAACGCCGTGCAGACCGCCTGATACCTTGTATCCGCCACCGCCAAACTTACCGCCTGCGTGAAGAACGGTAAATACAACGTCAATGGTAGATATACCCATCTTAGGGTGAATACCATGTGGTATACCACGACCATTATCTGTTACAGTAACCGAGCCGTCTTTATTTAAAGACACAGTTATCTTTGAACAGTAACCTGCAAGTGCCTCGTCGATAGAGTTGTCCACAATCTCATACACAAGGTGGTGAAGACCCCTTGCCGATGTAGAACCTATGTACATACCAGGTCTTTTTCTTACTGCTTCCAGACCTTCCAATACTTGTATTTGATTTTCATCATAATTTGTGTTGTTTGGCATAATTATCCTCCCTTTAGTGATATAAAACCTTATGCAGTTAAAAATTTATATCACTTATCACTTTATGGTGTTTTATTCAACAAATTATATTATATCGAAACATATCGATTTATACTAATTTATTTAAATCTGTATTTTTTCTCTTAAGAAGAGTAGCTGATGATATAGGTGAAATATATACTATAGTCTTGCCATTTTGCTCGCACACTATATACGACTTTGGTAAATCCTCGTCAGACACGGTAATAACAGTATCTTCCCTTTGCACTTTATCCAAAAATTCTCGTGAAATCTTAGATACAGTAGATGTGTCAAGGTCCATTATAGCCACTATGTCTTTTGTGTGAATGGTATAATCTCCTCCTATATGCAAAAACACTTAACCTTCTCCTTTTTATATAATTTTCCCCCTTCGGGGGTATTTTTAAAAATTTTTTAGAACTAAAAATTTTTAAATAAATATATTTATTCTAAATACGCTTTTCCTTCTCTTATGTTATACACCTTCATATTTTCAGCTCTTACGCTGTCTTTATTGGTGCAGGTTATAATAACCTGAAAATTCTTTATCTTTTTTAAAAGGTACTCGCGTCTTTTTATATCCAGCTCACTCATTATATCGTCTAATAAAAGTACAGGATATTCATTTTTTAGTTCATTTATTATTTCACATTCTGCCATCTTGACAGCAAGAACACACGTTCTTTGCTGTCCCTGTGAACCATACAGCTTAAGATTTTTTTCATTTATCATAAACTCAAAATCATCTCTGTGCGGTCCAATGAGAGCCATTTTGTATTCTAACTCTCTGTGTCTGTTTTTAGAAAGCTGATTTATAAAATTTTCTTTTAAAAGAAAATCTCCCTTTACAGAAGATAAAAAGTTTATATTTATATCTTCCTTTTTCTCTGTGATATCCGCCTGAATTGTCTTTAGATAACCTGCTAATTTTTCTAAAAATTCTTTTCTGTATCTGTATATCTGTATACCATACTCCGCAAGCTTTTCATCCCAAATATCAAGGGTAGAAATTAGAGATTCATCGTGAGATTTAAGTATAATATTTTTTTGCTTTAATACCTTGTAATAATCCACAAGTGTCTTAAAATACACAGGCTTTAGCTGACTTATAAAATTATCCAAAAATTTTCTTCTTTCGTTTGGTCCTGCTTTTATAAGGTTTAAATGCTCAGGTGTAAATAAAACAATATTTAAAAATCCCAGTATCTCCGAAAGTTTTTTTATAGGTATGTCATTTAGCTTTATATTTTTCTTGTCGGAAAGAATAATTTCACCCAGGTTTTCTCTTTGTCCATTTTCAAACTCTATTTTTATCTTTCCTGTTTCCTTACTAAAATGAATAACCTCTCTGTCCTTTAACGCACGAAAAGACTTTCCGTTACAAAAGTAATACACAGCTTCTATTATATTTGTCTTACCTTGTCCGTTTAGCCCGTATAATACGTTTACTTCAGGTGAAAAATCTATCTTTTGCTTATCAAGGTTTCTAAAATTTTCTACATAAATGCTTTTAATATTCATTATTATTCAACTTCCATTGAAAACTGCTGACCTTCAAAATCTACAAACACCTTATCGCCTGAAACAAGCTTTTTTCCTCGTCTTAATTCTGTTTCACCGTTTACCTTAACGTAACCTTCCTGAACTAAAATTTTTGCATCTGCTCCCATTTCTACTATTCCGGAGAACTTTAAAAACTGGTCAAGCTTTATAAAAGGTGTGTTAATCTTAATTTTTTCTGTCATAATATTAACCTCTTAATCTTATAGGAAGTACCATATATAAAAATCCATTTCCTTCCACAGGCTTTATCACACAAGGACCAAGCTCTGATGATAATTCCACATATATTTCCTGCTCGTCTATAGCCTTCAGTGCATCTAATAAAAGCTTACTTCTTATGCCTATTTTAATATTTTCTCCATTTTGGTCAGTTTCTATCTCTTCGTGGAAATCACCGTATTTTGAGAAACAATCTACATTGATGCACGAATCCTTAATGTCAAATATAACAGGGATTTTCTTAGGGTCATCAAAGTTTATAATGATAGAAGCTCTTTCAAGTGTGTCTGTAATTAGCTTTGTATTTAGCTTAAGCTTTAACTTATAATCTGTAGGTACAGTTTTTCTGTAATCTAAAAACTCTCCTTCAAGTAATCTGGAAGTAAGTATGTAATTTTCAAACTTAAACATTACATTATTATCCAAAATGATGATATCAACCATAGTTTCGTCATCTTTTAATACTTTTAAAAGTTCATTTAATGTTCTTCCCGGAATTATAAATTCAAGTCCATTTATATTTGTTTCAGGAATAATTTCATTTTTTACAGCCAGTCTTGTACCATCAAGAGCTATCATAGAAATAGTAGAAGCATTCACCTCAACCTTTGCACCTGAAAGTACAGGTCTTGCTTCATTTATACAAGTAGCAAATATAGTTTTCTTTATAAGCTCTTTTAGAGATTTTGAATGTATTTTAATATTTTCACCATTAGCTATCTCTTTTATTTCAGGATATCCTTCAGATGATATACCCTGAATAGAAAATTTAAGTGATTTTGATAATATATCCACACTGTTTCCGTTTGATACCACTGTAAGCATACCATCAGGAAGCTTTCTTACTATTTCAGGGAAAATTCTTGAATCAAGAACTATGCTTCCTTCTTCTAAAACCTGAGTTTCTATAGCACTTTGTATAGATATCTCAAGGTCTGTTCCTGTAAGCTTAAGGTTATCTTTAGCATCAATCTTTATTCCCTTTAAAAGTTCAAGGTTTGAGTTTTGACTGGATGCCTTACACACTACGTTAAGTGTTTCTATCAAAACGTTTTTATCACATGTAAATTTCATTAGCTTTCCTCCGTTTAAACGAAATCCAGAAAAAATTATCAAAAATGGATTTCATTTATAAATATAAATAAATATATATTAAATTTTATAGTAGTAATAGTAGTAGTGTCTGTGAATAATGTGGAAAGGTTATTTAATCCCTTATCTACTAATACTTAAAGCTTGTTTAAGAATGTATGTATAATCATTTTTTAAATTTTTATAAAATGTTAATAAATATTTTCTCCACATTTTCATATCCACATATCAACAAAAAAGTGTTTATTGATTTTTGATATTCTTTGTAATATCATCCACTATATTTTTGATTGTGGAATTTTCATCAATATCCTTTTCAATTTTTGATATACCATACAAAACAGTAGTGTGGTCCCTTCCTCCAAGAGCCTGACCTATCTTAGGAAGAGATTCCTTTGTAAGCTCACGCATAATGTACATACAAATCTGTCTTGGATAAGATATATCCTTTGTCTTTTTCTGTGAAATAATATCTCCGTCTTTTAAGTTAAAATGTTTTTCCACAGCCTTTATAACCGCGTCAGGAGTTATGGTTTTTGACTTTGCTGTGTTGTAATCCTTAAGAACCTTTTCAGCTATTTCTATAGTGATTTCAGTTTTTATAAGGTCACGATAAGCGATTACCTTCTTTATAGCACCTTCAAGCTCTCTTATATTTGTAGTGATTTTCTTTGCGATGTATTCTATAACAGCATCGTCAAATATAAGTCCCTCCTGGTCAACCTTTTTTTGAAGGATAGCCATTCTTGTTTCAAATTCAGGCACAGATACGTCTGCCATTACACCCCACTCAAAACGGGTTTTGGTTCTTTCGTTAAAAGAATAAAGCTCCTTTGGCGGTCTGTCTGATGTAAGAATAATCTGTTTATTATTTTGATGAAGAGCCTCAAAGGTGTGGAAAAATTCTTCTTCCGACCTTTCCTTACCACCTATAAACTGGATATCGTCTATCATAAGAACGTCAATAGAACGGTATTTGTTTCTAAATTCTTCTGTCTTAGAATCCTTTATAGAATTGATAAGGTCATTAGCAAACTGTTCGCCTGTAACATACATAACTTTTTTATCCGAGAAATTTTTAAGTATGTGATTACCAACAGCCTGCATAAGATGTGTTTTGCCAAGTCCCACTCCTCCGTATAAAAACAAAGGGTTGTATTTTATGTCACCGGGGTTTTCCGCTACTGCAAGTGATGCTGCATGAGCAAACTTGTTTGAATTTCCAATGACAAACTTTTCAAAAGTGTAGTTTGGATTGAGTGAAGATTTGGAATTGTTAATTTTTAAGGATGGAATATGCGAAGATAAAGCTTCTCTTTCTTCCTGCTCAATGATAGTGATTTCATAATCAGTATCAGATATATAAGTAAGAGCAGTTTTTATAAGGGGAATATAGCGTGATTCTATCATTTCCTTATAAATTTTATTTGGAACCTCTAAGATAATCTCTTTATCTTCCATCCTGAATGGGGTAATAGATTTTATCCAGGTATCAAATCCAACAGGAGAGATATCGGGCTTTATAATCTCTAAAACCTCACTCCAAATACTTTCTAAATCGTACATAAATTACCTCCAATTACTAATCCACAAATCTATACAAAGTTATCCACAATGTGTTAATAATTTTCATAAATATTTATGGATTTATTATAACATAATTTGATAATTTTTTCAAGAAAATATTTATTTATATTTGAATTTATGATATACTATTTCTATCAGGAAAAAAGGGAATGTTTTTATGAGTAAAAAAGTAGTAAAAATAGGAAATATTTTAATAGGAAACGGAAATGATGTAGCTATTCAGTCTATGACAAATACTAAGACTAAAGACGTAGAAGCTACTGTTGGGCAGATACTTGCACTGGAGGAGGCAGGCTGTGAATTAGTAAGGGTTGCCGTGCCGGATGAGGACAGTGCAAATGCCATTTCAAAAATAAAAGAAAGAATACATATACCTCTTGTAGCGGATATTCATTTTGATTATAAGCTGGCTCTTTTGTCTATGGAAAATGGTGTGGATAAAGTAAGAATAAATCCGGGAAACATTGGCGACAAGGAAAGAGTAAGACAGGTAGTAAAAATGGCACAAAGTAAAAATGTGCCTATACGAATAGGAGTAAATTCCGGTTCTGTGGAAAAGGATATCCTTGCAAAGTACGGTCATGTGTGTTCGCAGGCACTGGTGGAAAGTGCCAAGAAGCATATAGATATATTAAATGAATGCGATTTTGATGATATAGTGGTATCACTTAAGGCATCGGATGTAAATATGACTATAGATTCATACAGACTGATGAGTGAAAGGTATGATTATCCTTTACATCTTGGAGTAACCGAAGCGGGAACATTTTTATCAGGTGCGGTAAAATCGGCTATAGGTATAGGAGCACTTTTAAAGGATGGTATAGGAGATACCATAAGAGTGTCACTTACCGATGACCCTGTGCAGGAGATAAGGGTGGCAAAGGAAATATTAAAGGCACTTGAGCTTCGCTCATTCGGTGCAAAGCTTGTATCATGCCCTACCTGTGCCAGAACAAATATAGGACTTATACCGCTTGCAAAGAAAGTGGAAGAATATTTACAAGCTGTGGATAAAAACATAACAGTAGCCGTAATGGGTTGTGTAGTTAACGGACCCGGTGAGGCAAGAGAGGCAGATGTAGGCATAGCCGGAGGAAACGGAGAGGTCTTGCTTTTTAAAAAAGGTGAGATAATAAAAAAATTACCTGAGGATAAACTATTTGAAGCATTAAAAGAAGAAATAGAAAAAATGTAAGGGAGGGGTATTAGTGTCACCGAAAAATAAAAATTTAGCACATTTTTTTCCTAATGTGAACATTAAGCGTCCTCTTGAAGATGTGGTTATAGAAGATATAAGGGCAAATACTCAAGAAAGAAAGATACTTATTACAGTATCGTCAAATGAGATAATACCATTTGAGGAGATAGAAAGATTTAAGGCAGAGGCAAAAGAAAAAAATGATATTTCCGAGCTGATTATAAAGGTAAAATACGAAGGGCTTTCGCTTGAAAATATAGATTTAAAGAGATATTTTAAAAACCTTATATTTTACGTAAGTACAGTGTGCCCGGGAGTAAGCCATCTGTTTATAGACAGCTCATGCTCGTATTCTGATGGCAGACTGGTTATAAAGTGTAAGTACGGCATAAATGCCATAGAGGAAAACAACTGTGCAGCTATATTTGAAAAGCTTGTGTTTAACCAGCTTTCTCAAAAGGTACAGGTGGAAATAATAGACGTAAGCGTGGAGGGAGCACTGGAAGAAGAAATTCAAAAGATAGAAGATTCCCTTGAAAAGATAGTAGTGAGTGATAAACCTGTTACAGAAGAAATCACACAGGTAATAAAAACTCCTGACAAGGTAAAAAAGGACAAGTCGGAGTATGCCAAAAAAGAAAATGTTATAATGGGCAGAGTAATAAGGTCAGAGCCTATTAAGATAAAAGAGTTATTAAAGGTAAATACCGGCTCGGCAGTAGTACGAGGAGAGATATTTGAGTATGAAGCACGAGAGCTTAAAACGGGAAAATACGTTATAACCTTTGCTATTACCGACCTTACAGGCTCATATATGGCAAAATTTTTCTGCGAGGCGGAAGAATACGAAAATATAAAGGGTAAGATAAAAGACGGTATGTATCTCGAGATACAAGGTCAGGTTAAGTACGATACATTTATGAACGAAATGGTGCTTAACGTAAAGGATATAAACCTTCGTGAAAAAGAGGAAAAGCTTGATAATGCCGAGGAAAAACGAGTAGAGCTTCACCTTCATACCAAGATGAGTGCAATGGACGGAATGACCAGTGCGAAGGAGCTTGTAAAAACTGCTATTAAGTGGGGACACAAGGCTATAGCTATCACCGACCATGGTAACGTGCAGGCATTTCCCGAGGCAATGGGAGCTGCAGGCGGAGATATAAAGATATTATATGGTATAGAGGCATATATCGTAGGCGACAGCCTTCCTATAGTGTTTAACATAAAGGAAGGAAGTTTAGACGGAGAGTTTGTAGTATTTGATATAGAAACCACAGGTCTAAGCCCTGTAAATGATACCATTACCGAGATAGGTGCGGTAAAGGTGAAAAACGGCGAGATAGTAGATACCTACCAGACGTTTGTAAACCCTGAACGTCCTATTCCGCAAAACATAGTAGAGCTTACCTCCATAACCGATGAGATGGTTAAAGACGCACCAAAGATAGATGTGGTAATAAAGGAATTTTATGAGTTTATAGGTGATGCATCGCTTGTAGCACATAACGCAGGCTTTGACACATCGTTTATAAAGGCGGCTGCACAGAAAAATAATATGGAATTTAATTTCTGCTATTTAGATACAGTGGAAATGTCCAGAGCACTTATAAAGGATATTAAAAATCACAAGCTAAACACCATTACAAAATATTTTAACATTGTGCTTGAAAACCACCACAGAGCGATAGACGACGCTACCGCAACGGGACATATATTTATAAGATTTTTAAAGATGATAAAGGAAAAGGGAGTAGAGGATATATCCGAGATAAATACGGGACTTTGTGCCAATGCAGATTTTAAAAGTCAGCGAACATACCACGCGGTAATACTTGTAAAAAATTACACAGGACTTAAAAACCTTTACAATATAGTTTCCAAGTCAAATATGGACTACTACTATAAACGTCCTCGACTTCCAAAGAGCCTGCTTGAGAAAAACCGTGAGGGACTTATACTGGGTTCTGCATGTGAGGCGGGCGAGCTTTACAGAGCTATACTTGAAGGAAGCTCGTATGAGGAAATAGTAAGAATAGTAAAGTTTTACGACTATTTAGAAATTCAGCCTATAGGTAACAATATGTTCCTTTTAGAAGAGGGCAAGGTTACATCTATAGAAGACCTTAGAAATATAAATAAAAAGATAATAGAGCTTGGAAAGAGAAACAACAAGCCTACAGTAGCAACCTGCGACGTGCATTTTCTAAACCCTGAGGATGAAGTGTACCGTAGAATACTTATGGCAGGACAGGGCTTTACTGACGCCGACAACCAAGCACCGCTATATTTCAGGACTACCGAGGAGATGCTGGAGGAATTTAAGTATCTTGGCGACGAGCTTGCCTACGAGGTGGTAGTGGAAAATACCAACAAGATAGCGGATATGTGTGAAAATATCAAGCCTGTTCCCGACGGTACTGCACCGCCTGAAATACCAGGTGCAGACGATGACCTTAGAAATATGGTTATGAGCAAGGCAAAAAGAATATATGGTGAAAACCTTCCACAGCTTGTGAAGGACAGAATAGATGTTGAGCTTAGCTCTATCATCGACAATGGCTATGCGGTTATGTATATTATTGCACAAAAGCTTGTTACAAAATCGCTTTCGGATGGATACCTGGTTGGATCCAGAGGTTCGGTTGGTTCGTCATTTGTTGCGTTCCTTTCGGACATCACCGAGGTTAACTCACTTCCACCGCATTATGTGTGTCCAAACTGTCAGTATTCTGACTTTAACGTGCCGGATGGCATATTCTGTGGATTTGATATGGAGGACAAAAACTGTCCGCATTGTAACACTCCTATGATAAAAGACGGCCACGATATCCCGTTTGAAACCTTCCTTGGTTTTGGAGGTGGTAAGGAGCCGGATATCGACCTTAATTTCTCGGGTGATTATCAGCCGTGTGCACATAAGTACACCGAGGAGCTTTTTGGTGAAGGATATGTGTTCAGAGCAGGTACTATAGGTACTATCGCAAGTAAAACGGCGTATGGATTTGTAAAGAAATATTACGAGGCTAAGGGCGAGCATATAAACAACGCCGAGGTAAACAGACTTGTAAAGGGCTGTGAAGGCGTTAAGCGTACCACAGGTCAGCATCCGGGCGGTGTAATGATAGTTCCGCGAAGCCGTGACGTGCTGGAATTTACACCTATTCAGTACCCTGCCGATGATAAGGACAGCGGAGTTATCACTACTCACTTTGACTATCACTCTATATCGGGTAAGCTTCTAAAGCTTGATATACTTGGCCACGACGACCCGACAGTTATAAGAATGCTTGAGGATTTAACCAAAACCAATGCCCGTGAGATACCTCCGGGTGATAAAGCTACCATGAGCCTGTTTGGTTCTACCGAGAGCCTTGGCGTAAAGCCGGAGGATATATACAGTGAAGTCGGTACGTATGCCGTTCCTGAATTTGGTACAAAGTTTGTAAGACAGATGCTTGTGGATACCAAGCCGACTACATTTGCGGAATTAGTTCGAATATCAGGACTTTCGCATGGTACAGACGTTTGGCTTAACAACGCTCAGGAGCTTATAAACAACGGCACCGCTACACTAAAGGAAGCTATCTGTACACGTGACGATATTATGCTTTACCTTATAAAATGCGGGCTTGACCCTAAGATGTCATTCTATACAATGGAGGGCGTGCGTAAGGGTAAAGGCTTAAAGCCTGAACAGGAAGAGGCTATGATAGCCAATAACGTACCGCAGTGGTACATTGATTCGTGTAAGAAGATTAAGTATATGTTCCCTAAGGCACACGCAGTAGCGTATGTAACAATGGCTTACAGAATAGCCTACTACAAGGTGCATTATCCAAAGGAATTTTACTGTACATACTTTACCGTTCGTGCTGACGACTTTGACGCATCCATCATGGCACAGGGCCACGAGGTGGCAAAGCGAAACCTAAACGAGCTTCGTGCAAGGGAAAATGAGCTTTCGGTAAAGGAAAAAGGCGTTTTAACCATCCTTGAGGTGTGTAACGAAATGTACGCACGAGGACTTAAGTTTTTGCCGATAGATATAGAAAAATCGGAAGCGTATAAGTTTGTACCAATGCCTGACGGCATCTTGCCGCCGCTAAATTCACTGGTAGGCTTGGGTACAAACGCGGCAAAGAGTATAGTGGATGCCAGAAACGAGAGGATGTTTGACACTATAGAAGACCTTGCAGCACGTTCATCGGTTACAAAGACAGTAATAGAAACGCTTAAAAATTACGGTTGCTTAAACGGACTTCCTGAAAGCGACCAGATAACATTCTTTTAAAGGAGGAAAAAATGATGAATAAAATCATAGCTAATCTTCGAAACCTTGACGAGATAGATGCCGTGCTTCTTGCTTTGGCAGGGCTTTCAATAGGCGCGCTTGTTGGAGCAGCTAAGGAAAGAATAGTAAAAAAATTCTCGTGGCTGTTTGCTATAATAGGCGTAGTTAGCAGCGTGTATATCCTTTTAAAGGTGTTTGAAAAAGATACCATCGAGTATGATAAGATAACACCTATCAAATACGAGGGATAAGAAGAATATAAATAATTGAAGGATGTGTTTAAAACTGCACCATTTGATGCAGATAACACATCCTTTTTTATTGAACAATGTAATTTTCGTCGGAACGACACATAGGTCGTTCCCTACATTTATGTTTGTGCATCGTAGGGAATGCAAGCCTCCCTTGCCTAAAGGGAGGGGGACCGCGCCAGTGGTGGAGGGATTCATGCGCCGTTCCGCAAACTCAACATTCGGTTCGTCGTAAACGCCGAACCCTACATTTATGTTTTTACACAGAAACACACTGTGTCTTATTGTGGTATATTATTCACCATTTCTTTCTATTATCTCTGTGTATACTTCAACTATCCTGATCCACGTGTCAAAATCCGTCTGCCCCGTAACCTCTATTCCGTAAATCCCCTGAAAATCCTCTACCGAACGGCGTGTATTTGCACCATAAACACCATCGGGAAGCACCATTTGTATCTGTCCGTACTCGTTGGAGATTTCTCTAAGAAATCTTTGTAAATTCCTTATCGGCTGACCTATAAATTCATTTTGCGGTATAACCATAGTTACCTCCTTCTAAATTCCATTGAAAGCTGTCTGTCGCTGTCGCCCTCTTTAAGCGTGTAACCTGGGAACTGAATTTCACGTGTGAGATATGCCTCAAGAGTTGCCGTGTAGGTTCTTCCTATGCTGTTCCAGGTGTATGCATCTACTATTCCTGTTTGCGGAAGGTTAAACACCGCCTGATAGTTCCTAACCGCTGTTTCGGTTTCGCGGTCATATACACCGTTAATGGAAGGTGCAATGATGTTTGTATACATAAGCGAAATTTCGGTTAAATAGCTTTGCAGAGTTGTTACCTCTTCGCCCGTACTGCCAAATTCCAAAAGATTTCCCGAAAACGGCTGATATGATACAATAAGGAAATCCGAATTTCTAAACGCAGTTTCCACTATTCCTTCAAATGCATTGTAAATGCTCTCCCACGTTGCCCTGTCTACCTCGCCCGTTGGCGGAAGGTTAAATGTACGCTGAAATTCCGATACGGCATTTCTGGTTGCCGCATCATAAACACTGTTAATCTCAGGAGGTTCTACAGTATCGTAAAACTCCGCTATCACCGACAAATAGTACTGAAGCAGCCTTACTGCATCGGGGTTGTCGGCTATAGAGCTTATAGTCTTAGCCGCTAAAATGCTCGAAACCCTTGCTGTAGATGCGGTATCAAAATCAATCTGGAAATCATAAAACCTCTGACCCTCTGATTCAAGCTCGGACAGATTAAGTATGCCTACGTACAAAGTAACAATTTTGTTCCATGTTGCTCTGCCCACCACCCCGTCAGGCGAAAGGTTAAATATCTGCTGAAAAGTACGCACCGCATTTTCGGTGTTCTCGCCAAATATCCCGTCAACAGGATATATTTTAGGTATTAGTGGATAGTTTTGCGATATTCGGTTTAATGAAACCTGAACCGCTACCACGCTTTGCCCAACCGAGCCGCGTCTTAACGGCTCACCGGGATAGGATTCAGGAATGTCGCGGATAGGTGCATTTACCACCAGCTCGATGTTATCACCATAATAATACCTTAATATCTCTATGTAGCTGTATCCTTGTTGCGATAAGTTTTCGCTTCCCCATTGCGACAGTCCTTCGCACGTTACAGTAGTGCCGTTGCAGTATTTTGCGGCAAGCGGCTCTACAAAGCCAATCCTTCGTATGTATGATGTGAATATATCATCCACTATTCTGTCAATATTCTCAAAAATATTTCGTCCGTTTATAAATTTCTGGTCAAATGCGGTTGATGATGTGATGTCAAAGTTGTAACCTCTGCTTCGGTAAAACTCCAGATAAACTCTGTTTAACGCATAAGATATCTGTGCGTAAATGTTCGCATACAGTGCCGATTCTCCCCAAGTGGGATAAATTTCGCTTGATGCTACGTTTTTAATGTATTCTGAAAAGGGAAGAGTAACATTTTGTGCATTAGAATCGGGCGAGCCGAGATGCACAGTTATCGTCTGCGGTATAACGGGTGTTACAGCCATAATTACCTCCTTATAATGTCTGTGGAATTACAGTAAATGTCTGCGGTTGATTGTTTGATTCATCATATTCAGGCAGCGGTATCAAAAACACATTTTGTATGCTTACCTCTCCTGAAAACACCTGAACCTCTTCAAATATCATCGTTTGGTACCTTGGTGCCGTCACCTTTATATTTATGACGGAAAATACTTTTGTTCCGTTTTCCTGCGGACTTTGCGACAGGTTTTTGTCGGGAGTTTCTATCTCCACAAGTGCTGTCTGTCCGTTTAGATTGGTGGTACGCTCGGCTATTACATCGCCGTTTGTTTCGTAAAATGTGACCGACGCATTTTTTACGGGAAGTGCCTGTGTCGCGGCAAATGCGTGTACTTTTATGTAACCTGAACTCATATAAAACCCCTTTCATACTATGTCTACAAAATTATATTCACGTATCCTTTCTAAAATGAACTTTTTTATAAAACTTATCATATAATGTTATAAGGATTAAACGAAAGGAGAAGAAAACTATGCCATCAATATATTTAAGTCCGTCAACGCAGGAGAATAACCTGTTTGTAAATGGCGGCACTGAAGAGTATTATATGAATTTAATTGCCGATGCTATGATACCCTATCTTGAAGCAAGCGGTATTCAGTACACGCGAAACACACCAAGTATGACGGCGGCATCATCTATTCGTGCGTCAAATGCAGGTAATTATGACCTTCACCTGGCTATTCATTCAAACGCCGCACCCGAAGGTCAGTACGGCTCAAAACGCGGCTCGGACGTGTACTATTACCCAAGAAGCCGTCAGGGATTTCGCGCGGCAACTATATTTGCAAATAATTTAAAGGAAATTTATCCTCTGCCAAATCTTGTCCGCACTGTGCCTACAACCACCATTGGCGAGGTAACCAGAACACGTGCACCGAGTGTGTTTTTGGAGCTTGCATATCACGACAATATAAACGATGCAAACTGGATTAAAAATAATATAAACAACATCGCCGCAAACCTCGTTGTGTCGCTGACTGATTATTTCGGTATCCCGTTTGTGTCACCGCAAACTGTAAGACAGGGCAGAGTGAACATTTCGTCGGGCAACCTTAACCTTCGTGCGTTTCCAAACGTGAACGCACCTATAAAGGCGCGTATGCCAAACGGTGCTCAAGTGACAGTATATTCACGCACGGGCGACTGGTACGTGGTCGGATATAATTATAGTGTGGGTTACGCACTCGCAAGATATATAACCATTGTGTGAAAATGCTACTACCACTAATGCGGTTCATATCTTTACACAAGGAGCTTTTCGGCAAGAACAAGTCCCTGTTCACAAACAAATTAAATGTCAGCCCTACCGTAGGGAATGCATTTATTCCTTCCGCACTGGTTAGGGTATAATTGAGGAAGGAATAAATCCCTTCTCTATTATTTGTAAATATCTGTTGTGTCGAAGGAACGGCATGTGAGCCGTTCCTTTTTTGCGCTTGATAGTTCCGCTTTTTTGTGATAATATATTTGTAGGGTTCAGCGTTTACGATGAACTAAAAATTTTATAATGCCTTTCCTGTGTAAGGAAATGTAGCACGCGAATCATAACTATTATTATACCTTCCCCTTGAGGGGAGGATGACCGTGAAGCATAACTATTATTATGCCTTCCCTTCAAGGGGAAGGAGGACCGCGAAGCAAAAATTATAAAGCCCTCCTTGTGTAAAGGAGGGTGGCACGCGAAGCGTGACGGGAGGATTGCTTTTTTGTATGACAATCCCTCAGTCATCTTCAATGACAACTCCCTTTGCACAAGGGAGCCTTAAAAGGAGGCGATATATGTGGAAAACGAATATATGTCGGTAAAATCTATTGCAACAGCTGAAATCACCGAGAAGAAATCAAAATTTATTTCAAACATTATGCGTGTAGAAACAGTTGAGGCTGCCAATGATTTTATTGCAATGATAAAAAAGAGACACTACGATGCAAGACATAACGTGTACGCATATATACTTGCCGACGGTACAAAGAAATATTCTGATGACGGCGAGCCTTCAAAAACCGGCGGATTTCCTGTGCTGGAGCTGCTTGAAAAGGAAGGCTATACCGACGTTGTATGTGTGGTAACGAGATATTTTGGCGGTATACTTTTAGGTACAGGCGGTTTAATCCGTGCATATACCCTATCTGCCAAAGAAGGTCTTGAAAAAGCAGGCAAGCTATATAAAAAGTATTGTGACACGCTAAAGATTACGGCGGATTATACATTTTTAAGTAAAATAGAACACATAATAAAGTCGGAGGGCGTTACAATCCGTGACACCGAGTACACCGATAAGGTAACCGTTACCGCAGTTTCCGAGGTGGAAAAGACCGAGAATCTGATAGAAACTTTAACAACCGAAATGGGTGTTGGTTTAACTATAGAAAATCTGGGTAAAAATTATGTAGAAATATAACGGAACGACACATAGGTCGTTCCCTACAACGCACAATATAAATGTAGGGAACGGATTTATCCGTTCCGCATACAAAGGAGGAATTGATATGTCAAATGTAATTCATTTAAACAGCGAAAATTTTAAAGAGATAGTATTAAATAATGATAAACCGGTGCTGGTTGATTTCTTTGCAACCTGGTGTGGCCCGTGCAAGATGATGGGTCCTATAGTTGATGCACTTGCCGACGAAATGGCTGATAAAGCAGTGGTGTGCAAGATTGACGTTGATGAAGCACAGGATATCGCTATGGAGTATAGAGTGGCATCTATTCCAACATTTATACTATTTAAAAATGGTAACGCTGTAGAAACTATAGTTGGTGGCAGACCAAAAGACGCTCTTGTTGATTTGATAGAAGAGAATATGTAAGATATGTAACGGCTTCCCCTTGAGGGGAAGCTGTCAGCATTGCTGACTTATGAGGTGGAGATTGCGGAACGACGTATGAATCCCTCCACCGCTAACGCGGTCCCACTCCCTTTAGGCAAGGGAGGCTTGAAAAATAAGTACAAGCGGTCCCTTTGCCAGGTCACAATTATAAATTGCTCCCCGCTTTGGCTAAAAATATGCCGTGGCATATTATTTTAATGCGTTGCTCCCTTTGCATAAGGGAGCCTTTTTATGTAGGGAACGCCATGTGTGGCGTTCTTTTTTTGGAACGTCGACAAGCGCCATTCCCTGCACAATAAAATTAATGTCAGCTACATCGATTGGAACGGATAAATTCGTTCCTTTTTTTGCGGACCGTCGAGGCCGCCGGTCCCTACACGACAAAATTAAACAAGACAAAAATGTAGTGACAGGCCTTCGGACTGTCCGTTTTTTACGCACGCATAGTGTCAAGCATATTGTCTATTGCACATCCTACTGTACGAAAAAATCTGTTTTTTTGATTTGACATTCGTCTGTGTTGTTTGTCGCTTATTGGGTCAATCATCATACCCATTGCAGCACCAATGATAGTGCCTGCGATTAGTCCTGTAGTAAGTCCTTTAATCATAATGATTTCTCCTTTTTTGGATTATTTAAAATATTTGCGGAACGCCACACAGGGCGTTCCCTACAATGCACAATATAACCCGTAGGGAACGGCCTATGTGCCGTTCCGTTTTTTTTATCTTTCAATATTATTATTTTCGTTTTTTAATTCAAAAATTCAATATTCATATATTTTCAAAAATTTTCATAATTTTAATAGAGGTGATGTGATAAGTGTCTGATGTATCGCAATGGCGAAGTGTGATGTATAGGGTTATTAGGCGTGTATGGAGGTGACAATATGTTTCGTGCTGGCGATTTCAAATGCAAAGAGGTAGTAAACTTATGCGATGGAGAAAAGCTAGGGTTTGTTTACGATTTGGAAATAGATGAGGATACAGGGAAAATATCATCAATAATTGTTCCCGGCAGAAGCAAGGTAAAGATGTTTGGCTCGGTAAAGGGTATAGTGATACCGTGGGAATATATAAAGAAGCTTGGCGAGGATATAATAATAGTAGATGTAGAAAAGTATTGGTAATATGATGTAGGGTTCGTCGTAAACGCCGAACCGAGTGTTGAGTTTGCGGAACGACGTATGAATCCCTCCACCGCTAACGCGGTCCCCCTCCCTTTAGGCAAGGGAGGCTTGAAAAACAAGTACAAGCGGTCCCTTTGCCAGGTCGCAATTATAAATTGCTCCACGCTTTGGCTAAAAATATGCCACCGGCATATTTTATTAACGCGTCGTGCCCCTCGTGGGGAAGGCTTTTTTTACGGAATGTCGACAAGCACCATTCCCTACACAATAAAAGTAATGTCAGCCACATCGTAGGGAACATAATTTTACGTTCTGCGGAATGCATAAATGCATTCCCTACAATGCACAAATATAATCGTAGGGAACGACCTATGTGTCGTTCCGAAAAAAGAGAGGCTCTGCCCTGGGCAGGAAAACAAAAATTGATGTAGTTCGGTTCGGCAACCTTCCCTACGATGCACAAACATAGCAATTTTCACATAAAAAAAGACGGTTCATAACGAACCGTCTTTTTAAATTGGTTAGACCAATTATGTTTTGAGTTAAACTAATTTATAATTAGTTAGTTTCTCTTGTATCAGCGTCAAGAGCGATGATGTCGATAACTTCGTCTTCGTAAGTCTTAACTAGAACGTAAGATCTTGATGGAGCGTCGTAATCGTCAACTTTACCCATCCAGTATGCACCAGAAGTTAGGTCATACTTTTCAGAACTGATGTGTTTGAAGTAGTACTGGTTAGCATCGTCGCTGATGTATAGAGATGCACCACCGTTTAGAGTGATGTGCTCGTTGTCAGTGATTGTGCTGATGTAATCTACATAGTACACAACATCTTCAGCGTAAGAGCTTGAGTTAGATGAGTCAGCAACTTCTGTTGCGTAAGTTGTAGCTGTGTATTTAGCGTTAGTTCTTGTTGCGATCTTAGCAAATGTTTCAGCTTCGCCGTTTGAATTTGCACTGTAAGTGAATACATCACCGATTGCAAGAGATACTAGAGCTAGGTTAGTGTTTACAGCTGAACCAACAACATCATCATCGTAGTTAGTAAGGTCAGAGAATTCACCATCAACTAGTAGGATTGACTCTTCGTCAGTAGAACCGTTCTGGATGAATCTGATCTTCTTAGCTTTATCGTTGTTTTCAGTAGTAACGTTAGTTACACCTGTAACGATAGCAACACCATCTGTAGCAGCAAGCTTAGAACCACTGTAAGTGATTAGAGCTGCACCGTTGTAACCATCTTCAAGGTCATAGAAGTAACCTTTGTAGTCGTTTTCGTTAACGAAAGCTTCTTCGCAAGTCTTAACCTTAGAAGCTGTGTAATCGTCTTTTGCATCAAGAACGAAGATTACAGCGTTGTCAGCAAGAAGAGCGTTACCAACTTTGTTAGCGTTTTCTTTGTATTCGCCGTTTGCAGCAGCATATGCGTCGTTAACAGCAAATGTTTCAGCAAGACCTGGAACTTCGATTCTGTTGATCTTACCAGCAGAAGTTACGTTGATCTTAACGAATCTGTCAGCAACGTTAGTTATTGGAGTAGTGAATGCACCAAGAACTGTTCTGATGTTACCAGACTTAGTTTCCCAAGCAGTATTATCAAAGTTACCGTGTGTAGTGATAACATTTGAACCATCTCTTACAGTAGCAGTGATAGTATCAGAAGTAGTAGCAGTTGTATCAAATGTTTTGTTGTCGTTACCAACAACTGGGATAGTAACGTTGTTAGCTACATCGTAAGTAACGATTTCGCCTTCAGAAGTTAGAACTTTCATCTGAAGAGTACCAGTGCCGATACCGCCAGAAGTGATACCAGATTCAAGGATGAATGCATAGTCACCGCTTGCAGCTTTGTCACCTTCGAAACCGATGATCTTGCCTTCAGCAGTTAGGTAGAATGTACCTACGCTGTTAGCAGCGATTTTGCTGAATCCCCAAATGTTAGACTGAGTATCGATAACGCTTAGACCATAAGCTTCACCATCGATGTATACTTTGTCAGTAACTTTGATAGTAGAAGAGATATCAGTTTCAGTAACTGTACCAGTTATAGTAGCATCAGCGTTAGGAATAACTGTGATATCAAGGATCTTATTGAAAGAACCAGGAAGAGCTGTAGGGTTGTCAGTGATGATAGCAAGAACGTCGCCTTCAGCGATATCTTCAAGAGCTACATCGTTACCTTCAGCATCTTTGATTGTAACAACAACACTGTCGTCGTCAAGTTTAACATCTATGTTACCATAGTTTTCAGTTCTGATGATACCAGCAGAAGCGTTTACGTTTTTAACGATAGCGTTCTTGTAAGCATCGAATAGAACTATATCATAAGAATAATCGTTTTCCCAGTCAATTGCAGTGATTCTACCGCCAATTGAGCCAGCTTTTAGACCAGCTACTAGGTTAGTGATTGTGTTTGTGTTTGGAGCAACACCATTCTGGTATACGTTGTTAGCAACAACGATAGCATTTGGAACTTCTAGTTTAGTAGAAGATACTTTACCTTCTTCTTCGTAGTAGATAACTTCTGCAGCAGCAGTATCGTCTGTTTTAACTTTATCTACATCTGAAGATGCGATAGTAGTAACTACGTTCTTACCTTCTTCTGGAACGATAGCTAGAGCTTCCCATTCGTTTCTAGAAACTTCTGTAACGTAAGCGTCAACTTTGTTACCTAGGAATGTGTCAGCTTTTGAATCTGCAACTTTCCAAGTTCTTGTGTCGCCGTTGTTGAATTTCTGGTTGTATTTAGTTTCAACATCTTCGTTGATGTAGAAAGCAAATTCGCCATCTTCAACAGCACCGCCAAGGTATGTACCTACAGCAAAACCAACTCTAGAGTTAGCTGCTACAACACCAGTAACCTTAGCAACGTCAAGCTTTTCAGAAAGAAGTGTTTTCTTAGGTAAATGAGTTACACCGTCGTAAACGTACCAGTATTCCTCAGTACCGTAAGTACCCTGTTCCATGATAGGGCAGTCTAAAGCGTTGTAAGTAAGTTCTGCAACGATAGATCTAGCTGCAGGCTCACCAGCAGAAGCTTTAACGCCAGCTGTTACGCCATAACGGTTTGCAATTACAAGGTAACCTGTAGGCCAACCACCCTGTTTCTGAGCCATGTATTCATAGCCTAGAGCACAAGTAAGCATTTTAACAGCCTGTTCGTATGTAACGTTTTCTTCTGGAGCGAAAGTGCCATCACCCATACCATTGATGATACCCATCTGGTTTGCTATGTTGATGTAACCTGTTGCCCAGTGACTAGCTTCAACGTCGCTAAATGCAGTTGCACCTTTTGCGCCGTTAGCAGAATCTTCAAGACCTAGAGCACGACATACAACAGCAGCAAATTCTGCTCTTGTGATGTTAGCGTCTGGATTGAAGTTGCCCTGATCGTCGCCCTGTAGAATTTTAAGAGCAGATAGGACTTCAACAGCAGTTGCGTAGTCAGCATCAGCAGCAACGTCTGGATATGCTGCGAAAGCAACTGTGCTTAGCATCATTGTAAATACAACAACAAGTGCTAATACTTTTTTGAGATTTTTCATAATTCTCAAATCCTCCCTTAATATAATATATTTTTTTTGAAAGAGATACGGGTTTGCGTGTTTAGCTGTCTCTCTTTCAAATACAGCTCACACTGATAACTAGAGAAATTCTAGTTTATGCACTGATTATAGCACTCTGGAAACGCTTCGTCAATGCACATTTTATTGTTGTAACAAAACTGTAAACTTAGAGTAATATTGACTGCAAGACCAACATTACCCTCGTTAAAAACAGCTTTGATATAACCATACTAAAGCACCTATATATAATATATAGGAAGCTTTTTTCTTTTTTACCACTTTATTTTATTACCCGCATATTAAAATAAGCAGTATTTTACATATATATTTTATAATTTTAATGCTATATTGTCAAGAATTTTTCAAAAATTTTGTATATATTTTATACCAATCTCTTTTTTATGTTGTAAAACAAGTGAAAATGTGATAAATTAGTATATGCAAATGATAAGAAAAACCTTTGTTTTAAGTGAAAGGGATTTTTAAAATATGAGATTTGGTATTTACACAAGTGGAAGGGTAAAAAGTAATTTTGCCTCGCTTTTGCTTGATAATGGAATAAATATTTCTGCGGTATACTGTGATGATTTTCAAAAATGTGTTGAATCGGCAGTAGGGCTTGGATGCAGAGCGTGTTACAGCGTAAGTGAGCTTGTCGGCAAAAGTGATGCGGTGGTAATATCTGTAGAAGACGAGCATATACGAAAAGCGGTGCTTAAGCTTGCGAGAGAGGATATGAGCGAAAAGGCGGTATGCGTGGAAAGCTCGTGTGCTGTGGCGGACGTGCTTTTGGCGGTTGACGCGGCGGGGCATTTATCCATTCACGTTCCCGGCGGTGATTTTGTGTATGTGGAAGGTATGGGAACGGGATACAGGCAGGTGAGAGAATACATCGAAAGCATTGGTGCGAAGGTTATTAAAATTTCACCTGATGCCAAGGAAAGCTACGATCTTGCAATGTTTTTTGCTGAGTGCGGTATATCAACCGTAATAGAAACCGCACGTCAGCTTATGGGTGATATAGGCGGTGCGGATAATTTTAGAAATATTATACAAGCTAATGTAGACAAGTGTATATCGGGCGGAGAAGTAACGGGCGTTGTACCTGATTATGATATATCTGCCATAAGGCGTCAGGTGGATTGTTTATCGGGTAATAATGAAGCGGTGTATAAAACGCTTGTGCTAAAGGCGGTGGAGCTTGCCGACCTTAGTGCAGATGAGAAGGACAGAATAAAGAGTATTATAATAGGAAGATAAAAAGAAAAATCTTTTTAAAATCTTTTTTGCCTCCGGCGGGGCATTTTGACGGCAAAATGCCGAAAACCGTCGGGGGGTCCCGGAGCCCCCCGAACCTCTCCCGGCCAAGGCTCTGCCCTGGACCCGAACCCAGAAAAATGATACGGTTCGGTTTGGTGATATTAAAATTATAAATTTGTAGGGAACGACCTATGTGTCGTTCCGAAAAAAGTGAAAGGAAGGTGCTAATATGAGCGATTTTAAGCTGATAAGTGAATACACGCCACAG
>JAZQHR010000129.1:0-19478 GCA_045540695.1 Clostridia bacterium
ATTCTCACAGTGAGAAATATACGCGCGTATTATAGGGGCTGAAAGTGCAACACGATTTTCCTGAGCTTTTTCTGTTGATTCCTGAGTAAGTTTTCTGCTATACCAAGAAACAAGTTTATTGATATGCTCGTGGTCATTAGAATTTTTGTGTGTATTCGCTCCTAAAATGCGTATTCTGTCTAAAATACTCACGATTTCCGCGTCTGTGGGCATTGAAACCTCTTTATTTGATGGATAAAGTTTATTATAAATGAGGCAGCCGTAAGAGCCGGGAAGGCGATATAGAGCGAAGACATCCCCATGTTTTTTCAAAAATCTCCATACCTTTGTTTTTTCCCAACCCCAGCGTTGTCCCAAGGTTTCCAAAGTCAGTATGGCACCGTATTTCTCATATTGAACAGTCGGTGCCAAAAAAGAAAACGCATTGTTTGGATCTTCAAATACCGTGTGGCACCATAAATCCAACCATGCGTCTGATTCTTCAAATATATAATTTTCTTTTGCAAGTCTTTCTGTTATATTACGAGGGAGGCATAGGAAGCCATACCCTTGAGTGGTATATACATTTCCATCCATACATTCTGCACCTGAGCATTTTACCACCCAATCGCAAATCTTATATGTAAGCTTTTTTGTCTTTTCGTCAAGTGTATAACTGATATAACCAAGTTCCATTAGCCTGTCAAGCGTTTTAAGGACATCTGAGCGTTTCTTTATACCAAGAATACTCTTTATGCCAACAATACCGCCTGACCACTCTCCAGCATTTACATGGTTAGTATAACCACAATACTCGGCTTGTCCTTTACGAAATGCTGCACGGGATGCAAGCTTCGTCCAACAACCCATTAAACCCTTGCCCATCGGTGGGGTAGTCCGGGGGAGTTTTACCCATTCGTACTTCATTAAGCACTTCATAGCGAACAATCCTTTCTATAAATAATAAAAGAGCAGTGTTTTTTAAGAAAGCACTGCTCTAAATGTGTTTAGTTTACTACCAGTGATGGCATCATGTTTGCATCATTAAATATTGTAAATGTAACTGTAGATTCAAGCGCGCTTCTTGCTATAACGCCCATCTTCTCAGTAACATGTGTATAATATCTTAATGTAAATTCAAGTTTTGAGTGCCCAAGCATTTCTTGAACATAGCGCGGACTTACGCCACTTTCAGCAAGAATTGTAGCGTATGTATGCCGAAGATTGTGATATTTAAAATGGATTCCCAAATCTTTCTTGCAAACCCTCGACATAAATTTTATACTATTTGTAGTGAGCATATCTCCGTTAAGCTTCACATTTACAAAATCATCAATTTCCATAAGGAATTCTTTGTTTCTTTCAAGACGATTTGTAACAAAATTGCGCCTGTATCCATCTCCATATAATTTCTTATTATCCTCATGGTGTTGTTTAAGCTTTTTTAGATACTCGCAGAAACTATCCGTTATATTTACACTACGATATGCATTCTTTGTTTTCAAAGGACAAAAACACCATTTTCTATCTTGAAATAGCAATTGTTTCCATACCTTGATTTTTTTGTTTTCAAAATCTATATCAGGCCATTGGAGGGCAAACGCCTCACTTTCTCTAAGTCCAGTGTTAAGAGCTATATAATATGAAACAATAATGTTTGTGCCTTGCAAACGGTTTTCCATCAAACGGCGTTCTTCATCGTTGTATGTTTTTATTTCTCCAACATGACGCGGATCGGGTGGCGCTGTAACAGCTGGGAAAATGTTTTTCTTTGTATATTGTCGTTTATGAGCAAAGCCAAACAATACTTTCAACAATTTAAAAAGTCCTTTGACATATTCCTCGCTATAAGTTATCATTTTCTCGTTGATAAAATCATCAATCATACTTGAAGTTATCTGATACATAAAGTATTTATCAAAAGGCTCCTGTAAATGATTTCTGTAAAGAGACTTATACCTGACAATTGTTGCGTAGGCACGAGTAGCAGGTGCTTCTTTTTCTATAAACTCATTATATACCTCGCAGAAAGTTATTTTTTTGTTTTCTACAAAGTCTCCAGTCATATTATAATTGTATATGACCTCATTCATAGCTTTAGTTGCATCACTCTTTGTTCGGAAACCACTTCTCTCAATTTGATTACGCTTTCCATCCACCACTCCAAACTCAACTCGGTAAGACCATGTCGCTCCTTTTTTACGAACACTACCTTGCATAACTTAATCCTCCTTTGCGGTATTCTTACTTTAATTTTAGCAAATAAATAACAGGAATCTTAAGTTTTGAAGCAAAAATTTTTTCCCACGTAAAAAACAAGTTCTACACCCCTCAAACCCGCATGGTTACTGGGTTTAACGGCATTTACGTGGGAAAGGGATGAAAAAATGCATTTTTAAACCGTTTTTCCCACGGATTTCCCACGCGACAGAAAAATACAATAAAATACAACAAAACCCGATTAACGCAAATTTGTTAATCGGGTTTCAAGACCAAGTGGCTGAAAAGCCTTATTTTAAGCCATTTTCAGAGTGTATCTAATTGTATCTAATCGTATCTAATTAGAATTAAAAGAATCTCTTCAAAAGGCCCTCAAATGCTTTTCCATGTCGAGCTTCATCTCTTGCCATTTCATGCACTGTATCGTGGATAGCGTCAAGGCCGTTTTTCTTTGCACAAGATGCAAGGTCAAATTTACCCTGAGTAGCGCCGTATTCGCAGTCAACTCTCCATTTTAGGTTATCTTTAGTAGTAGCTTTCATATTTGGTTCTAAGTCTTCACCAAGAAGCTCAGCAAATTTTGCAGCATGTTCAGCCTCTTCATAAGCTGCTTTTTCCCAATATAGACCTACTTCAGGATATCCCTCTCTATGAGCTATACGAGCCATACATAGATACATGCCTACTTCCGCACATTCACCATTAAAGTTAGCCATAAGCTGTTCAAAGATATACTTTTTATCTTCTTCAGAAATATCAGGGTTGCTCTTTACAGTTTTAGCATATACGCCGTATTCGTGTTCAGCTGCTAATGCTGCACCTTCAACCATTTCTTTAAACTTCTCTGCTGGAACCTTACATACTGGGCACTTTTCCGGAGCACTGTCTCCTTCGTGAACGTATCCGCATACACTACATACAAATTTTTTCATAATACATATCTCCTTTATTTAATTAAATTATTTTTTTATTTATTCAGACACTCTTTGCAAGCGCCTGAAAAGTATACATTTTTTTCTTTGATTTCAAATTGTTGCAATCTTTCAAACTGAAGATGATCTATAGGAAAATCAAAAACTCTTTTACAATGGTCACACATAAAATGTCCATGCACTGAAGTATCTGCATCATATCTTACCTGCTCGCTGTCTATAGTAATGACATTTGCAAGGTTATTTTCTGAAAGAAGCCTAAGCGTGTTATACACCGAAGTTTTAGAAAGTGTAGGTATTTTAGGTGACAATTCTGTATATATATCATCTGCCGTAGGATGTGATTTGGTGCTGTTAAGATATTCAAACACCATTACACGTATCAAAGATGGTTTAATATTATGTTCCTTTAAAATGTTTGAAATGGTCATTAAACGCACCCCCTATTTTGTTTGTTTTAATTACATTTTTGTATTGATTACAATTTAATTATAAATGCATATTTTAAATTTGTCAACACTTTTTTAAAAAAATTTAAAAATAATTTGTTTGACTTATTTATATGCTTGGATGTATAATAGTAATGATATAATTTATCAAGGGGGTGTTACGTTGAAAAAAGATAATTCAACTTTAAAATTAGATGAAAAAGCTGTTCATTACACAAGAATTGGCGGACAAGCTGTTATAGAAGGCGTTATGATGAAGGGCCCTACTGCTATTGCCACTGCAGTTAGAAAATCAAATGGCGAAATAGTAGTTGAAAAAAAGGAATTAAAAGCATCTGTATCTAAAAATAAAATACTAAAACTACCTATTATTCGTGGTGTAGTAGCATTTATATCATCAATGGTAACAGGCGTTAAATGCCTTATGTACTCTGCAGATCAGGTTGATTTTGAAGACGAAGAGGGTTATGAAGAATCAAAATTTGAAAAATGGTTAGATGAAAAGTTTGGTGATAAAATATCAGATATTGTAATATACTTTTCTGTTTTCATCTCACTTATATTTAGCGTTGGCTTGTTTATGATTTTGCCAAACCTGATAGCTGGATTATTTAAAAATTTTACAGAAAACACTATAATACTTAACATTATAGAGGGTGCAGCAAAAATATGTATATTCCTTGTGTATCTTATACTAGTTTCACAAATGAAGGATATAAAAAGAGTATTTGAATATCACGGAGCAGAGCATAAAACAATTGCAATGTACGAAAGCGGTGAAGAATTAACTGTAGAAAACGCAAGAAAATTTCCACGCTTACATCCAAGATGCGGAACAAGCTTTCTTCTTATTGTTATGATAATTAGTATAATATTTTTTATGGCTATAAGCTGGGAAAGTGTATGGCAAAGACTTTTATACAGATTACTTTTGCTTCCGGTTGTTGCGGGGTTATCTTATGAAGTAATCACTTTTACAGGTAAAAGTAAAAACAGATGTATAAAATGGCTTACAAAGCCTGGTCTTTGGTTACAAAAGCTTACTACACGTGAGCCTGATGACAGTCAGATAGAGGTTGCTATAGAAGCACTTAAAAATGTTTTGACAGGAAATAAAGAAGATGACAAGTGGTAAATCTATAAAAGAGCTTTTAAACATTGGCATTAGTTTATTAAATGATGCGGGCATCGAAAACTCGATATTTGATGCCCGTGCTTTTTTATGTGAAATATTAAATAAAGACCAGATATTTCTGGATATCCACAAAAATGACATCATAACATTAGAAGCAGAAAATACTTTTTTAGAGTATATACAAAGACGATGCAAAAACGAACCTTATGCATATATAGTGAATAAAAAGGAGTTTATGTCGCTTGACTTTTATGTGGATAAAAATGTTCTTATCCCCCGCCCCGACACCGAAGTATTGGTTGAATACATTATAGACTATTGTAAAAACAAAAACAAACACCTGGATATACTTGATTTATGCACCGGATCGGGTGCAATAGCAGTAAGTATAGCTCATTACGTAAAAAACTGCTTAGTCACAGCAGTTGATATATCAGATGATGCACTTGAAATTGCCAATAAAAATGCAATTTCAACCCACACAGACAATAAAATTTCTTTTCAAAAATACGATGTACTAAGCGATATTTCGCCTATTGGTGAATTTGATATAATAGTGTCAAATCCACCATATATACGAAAAAAAGATATACTGACATTGAATAGCAATGTAAAAGACTATGAACCCATACTCGCCCTTGATGGCGGTGAAGATGGACTTATTTTTTACAAGAGCATAATAGAAAATGCTGACAAAGTGCTTAAACCTGATGGAATGATAGCTTTTGAAATAGGCTTTGATCAGGCAGAAGATGTATCAGCCCTTCTTTTAAAAAACGACTTCAAAGATATTAAAATATTAAAAGACTATTCCGAAAACGACAGAGTTGTTATTGCATATAAATAAAAACACCTTCTATCATCAAGATAGAAGGTGTTTTATATTATTGCATTTTATGTTCTTCACAAGTAAAAGTTTCCGGTACAACCTCATTATAGCACTGCTCTTCAATGCACAAAGATGATGATTTGTTATATTGGCCTATCATGTCATATTTTGTTTTAGAAATGATATTTCCGTTTAAATCGTAGATTATATATTTACCATCTGTACCTTCAACAAGTGCATATCCATCACTGTATAAATAAGGCTCAATTTTTATGTTTTTACATACGATATCACCGTTAGATTTTATAAGCTTCCAACCGTTATCATCCAATACTTTTGCTATATTACCAACATAAGAATCAGCTTGAGTATATTTAAATCCAATCACATTTTCGCCATTTTCATTAACATATCCAAACTTCTTATCCTTTTGCACTACAGCCATTCCGTTATCAGCATAAGAAAGTGCATATTCATAAGCAGGTTCTATAATAAACTTACCTTTTTTATCTACATATCCCCATTTTCCATTTTTGCATACAGCAGCAAGACCATTTGAAAATCCGTTTGTTTTTTCATATTTCTCTCCATTCATAAGCTTGTTTCCCTTTACGTCATAGAAAGAATACATTTTACCATCAGAAACCAAAACAACTCCGTCTTTTCTGTATAGCTGAACACGTTCATATTGCGGTTTAATTACCTCTTCACCTTTTGAATTAATAAGTCCGGCTTTACCATTCTTTACCGCTATTGCAACGTCATTATTGTCAAAAACGTCGTATTTTTTCAAAATGTCGGCAACATTTATAATAAAGAATGCTTTTGCAAAGGTTGAATTAAGCTCTGCAGAGTCAAACATTGCAACTGTAGGAATAATATGGTCATATTCAATTGGCACCAACACATTCCCTTTAATATCTATTACACCATATTTATCATTTAGTGACACTACAGCGTGGTTATTGCTGTCTACTGAAAAATCTCTTTCATAAGTTGGAGCGATAACCTCATTACCTTTTTTATCTATCACGCCAAATTTTTCTTTTATAGTAACAACCGCATAGCCATTCTCATTAAAGCTTCCAAGCATATCGTAAGTTATATCAAATGCTTTTTTACCATCTTCATTTATATAATATGGTCTTTCATCACCTTCGACAATTGCAAGTCCAGCACTATCGAATGATGAAGCATTATAGTATATACTGTCAACCACTTTATTTCCGGTTCTGTCTACATATCCCCATTTGCCACCAAGCATAACAGGTGCGAGGTTACTCTGACCAAAGCTACCTACCTGTTCATATTCAGGTTTAACAAGGATATTACCTGATAAATCTGAAAATCCCCATTTGTCCTCGCTTTTTACAGCAACTATATCTGAATCGTCATATACAATTATATCATCAAATTTTGGTGACATTATCGTTTTACCGGTTTTATCAATTATACCAAACTTTCCCTGTGTACCTACTTTTATATATTCAGATGAAAAAAGGTCATTTGAAAGTACATCTTCGTCACTTTTTCCGTTGTTAATCCAAAAGAATACACCAATACCGATACATGCTATCAGAAGTAATATAATTGTTATTTTAATCTTATTAGACATTGTCAAACCTCCTTAACTTCATAGAAATATTATACCTAACACCAAAAATATTGTCAACAAAAAAACGCCCCTAGGGCGTTTTTTAGCTTATAAATTAGTTTTTAGTTATTGTAACTGTATAGCTTTCAGGCTGTGCAGCTTCTCTTGCAAGGTCTGTGTATTTTATTATATTATCACGAGCAAGTTCTTCCTTACCATAGTAATATCCTAGATAATGTCCAAAATAATATCTAATGTGAGCCTGTGAACCATTAGCTATGTAATTATTTAGATATGCGTGAAACGCGTCAATATCTGTTGGATCTATATCATTTTTCAAAGCATGATATTTTGAGAAAGCATAAGCTCGTACATACTGTTCATTTGTAAATTTCTTTTCATTATATGAAAGCGAAGCCTGAGCTTTAACCTGACCTGGGTTAGTGTCTAAAGTAGCAATGTTAATACCTTCTGCAAGTTCGCTTGCTGTTGCAGTAGTAACTGTAGCACCGTCAAACGAAATAGTATACTCACCTTCTTCAAGACCAGTAACTTTTATTATTTCGTTGTTTAGCTCATCAGTAATGTTGATACCAACAAAGCCACCTGTGATTTTCAAACTATCATTGTCACCGCCGCTTGCAACGTTATATGCACTGTTTGTAGCAAACGGAACTGATTTTGCTTTATATTCATACGAAACACTTGTAGTGTTAGCATTATTAAGTGATGTTTCAGCGTTATGCGAAGTAGTAATAGCATTATTTGCAGCGTCAATTTCTACGTTACTTACGTATTTGTCAAATCCTTGCTGTTTTGCGATAAGCTCTGCCATTACAATACCACCAGGTTCGCCCGGATGGATTCTGTCAGCAGACATAATTACAGTTGAACCAGGGTTAGCTTCTCTTGTCTTGTTTGTAATATCTATAAGGTAATCATTTAATTCTATGTAGTTTACCTGCATTTCTTCGGCAAGTGCTTTACATTCTTTGACATAGCTTGAAAGCTTTTTATCAATACCCGATACAGATATACCCTGCGATGAATATGTCAAATCAGTATCGTACATTACACCGCCAAGAACTGTAACAGTAATACCTTTATTTTTAAGAATTGTTATAGCTTCCTTAAGATTTGATATTGCTTTATCTATTGTTACACTGCCCTGCATATCGTTAACACCTATTAAGAATGTAACATGAGTAGCATCTTTTGAAATAATATCCCAATCTAATCTACTATTTACACCTGCAGTAACATCACCTGATATACCGGAATTAATAAATGATATTTCCTTTTCAGGATATCTTATCTGATAAAAATGCTCAAGATATTTTACATATAGGCTCTGGTGTGTGATACTGTCACCTACTAGCACTACTCTGTCACCATCAGAGAAAGTATAGTCATTTGCAGTTTTTACAGTAACATCCTTTAACGGCATAAGGTTAGATATCTTATTCCAGATAAAAGCTTTAACTATAGCAGTACCTGTAGGAATGGTATAATTGATAGTTTTTCCGGAATCACCATCCACGTTTACTATGTTATTAAATGCTGTAGAAACATCAAGGAGATTACCGTTAGCATCATAATATGCTAAGTATAAATCATAAGATAAATTATCTCTACCAAAATAATTTGTTACTTCCATAACAGCATTACCAATAGATGCAGTTGTAATGTTGTCAAGCTTTAAATCAACGTTAATAAGATCACTAATAGCTTCAGCTTTTGTAACACTAGGATTTACATTTTCCTTTCCCTGTCTTACATATAGCTTGTAGTCATCTACATTTTTGCTGAATTTAAATTTAACATTATATGTACCAGCACTATCAACGGTAGTCTGTTGTATATATCCAATGTCAGCAGGTGTAACATTATCAAAATCAACAGTCTTTTTTACCAAAAGAATTGATACATTGGTAGTATTATACTCTGCAGGAAGATTTCCTGATACAGATACTACACTTGAATAATCGTCAAAACCAAATTTTGGTGCATCAACTGCTAATACAGTAGTCATGCTTGAAACAATCATAGTTAAAACGACCATTAGAGATAATAATTTTTTCATCGTATTCCCTCGTTTCATAAAATATATTAAAATTATATCATTTAGTGCAATTATAGTCAACTTATTTTGATGCTTTTTTCTTACAAAATCTTACTATCTTTTTACAAAAATATACTGAAACAATATGTACTTATTATTATTTTTGGAAACATTAGACAAATTTCGAAAAAAAGCTTGTTAAAAGTTTAATTATATGCTAAAATATACATCGTGAAAAAGTATTTTTAACCAAACAGAAAGGGGTTATATAATGATTTATTCTTCTGAAGTTGAAAGAATGTGTGTGGTAGCCAAAGGTGCTAACCATGGTCCTGCTCCTATTCCTGAAGAAGGAAAATGGGTTCAGGCAAAAGAAATTAAAGACATATCAGGCCTTACTCACGGTATTGGCTGGTGTGCACCTCAGCAGGGCACTTGCAAACTAACACTTAACGTAAAAGACGGTGTTATCGAAGAAGCTCTTGTTGAAACTATCGGTTGTTCAGGTATGACTCATTCAGCTGCTATGGCATCTGAAATACTTCCTGGAAAAACTATACTTGAAGCATTAAATACAGACCTTGTATGTGATGCTATCAATACTGCTATGAGAGAATTATTCCTCCAGATTGTTTACGGAAGAACTCAGACAGCTTTCTCTGAAGGCGGACTTCCAATCGGTGCAGGTCTTGAGGACCTTGGTAAAGGTCTTAGAAGCCAGGTTGGTACTATGTATGGTACTAAAGCTAAAGGTACTAGATACCTTGAAATGGCTGAAGGTTATGTTACTAAGCTTGCTCTTGACGAAGACAACGAAACAATCGGTTATGAATTTGTTCACATGGGTAAAATGATGGATATGATTAAAGGCGGCATGGACGCAAACGAAGCTCTTAAAAAAGCTACCGGTACATACGGCAGAATAGCTGACGCTGCTAAATTAATCGACCCTAGACACGAATAATATAGAAGGAGGATATGTAAAATGGCTTTATTTGAAAGTTATGAAAGAAGAATAGATAAAATAAACGAAGTACTAAAAGCTAACGGTATCTCTTCTATCGAAGAAGCAAAAGCTATTTGTGATGAAAAAGGCATCGACCCTTATGCAATCACAAAACAGATTCAGCCAATATGCTTTGAAAACGCTTGTTGGGCTTACGTTGTAGGTGCTGCTCTTGCTATAAAGAGAGGCGTTAAGACTGCTGCTGATGCTGCAGAAGTTATCGGTGAAGGTCTACAGGCTTTCTGTATCGCAGGTTCAGTTGCTGACGACAGAAAAGTTGGTCTAGGTCACGGTAACCTTGGTGCAATGCTTCTTAGAGAAGAAACTAAATGTTTCGCATTCCTTGCAGGTCATGAATCTTTCGCTGCTGCAGAAGGTGCAATCGGTATCGCCAGAAGTGCAAACAAAGTTAGAAAAGAACCACTAAGAGTTATTCTAAACGGTCTTGGTAAAGACGCTGCACAGATTATCTCTAGAATCAATGGTTTCACTTACGTACAGACTCAATTTGACTACGCTACAGGCGAAGTTAAAGTTGTTAAAGAAAAAGCTTACTCTGATGGTGAAAGAGCTAAAGTTAAATGCTACGGTTCTGACGACGTAAGAGAAGGTGTTGCTATAATGCACAAAGAGGGTGTTGATGTATCTATCACTGGTAACTCAACTAACCCTACTCGTTTCCAGCACCCAGTTGCAGGTACATACAAAAAAGAATGTATGGAACAGAACAAGAAATACTTCTCTGTTGCATCAGGTGGTGGTACTGGAAGAACACTTCACCCAGATAACATGGCTGCAGGTCCTGCTTCTTATGGTATGACAGATACTATGGGAAGAATGCATTCAGACGCTCAGTTCGCAGGTTCATCTTCAGTTCCTGCTCACGTTGAAATGATGGGATTCCTTGGCATGGGTAACAACCCAATGGTTGGTGCTACAGTTGCTGTTGCTGTTGCTGTTCAGGAATGTATGAATAAATAATTATTAACTAATGTTAATATTAAAACCGCAGTTTTATAACTGCGGTTTTTCTTTAAAAATTTAAAAGACATACGATAAATCGTATGTCTTTTAAATTTCTTATCAATGATTATGACAAGTTTCGCAGCATCCGTCGCATCCCTTTGCGACTTTTTTATCTATACCAAGTCTGTCATAGTAGTTCTGTATTGCAGCTGCGATAGCTTCTTCAGCAAGAACCGAACAATGCACCTTTACAGGTGGAAGTCCGTCAAGAGCTTCCATAACGGCTTTATTTGTAAGTCCAAGTGCTTCGTCGATAGTTTTACCCTTCACAAGTTCGGTAGCCATACTGCTTGTAGCAACAGCAGCACCGCAGCCAAATGTTTTGAATTTGACATCTTTTATAATATCATCTTCTATTTTCATATATATTTTCATTATATCTCCGCATTTTGCGTTGCCCACCTGACCGACAGCATTTGCATCTTCGATAGTACCGACATTACGCGGATTAGTGAAATGGTCCATAACCTTTTCGCTGTACATCATAGTTGTTTCCTCCTTTACCCGTTTAATACTTCTTCATATAGAGGTGACATCATTCTAAGAGTTTCTACTATTTTAGGTAGCACCTCTAGTAAGTAATCAATCTCTTCTTGTGTATTTTCTTCGCCTATGCTTATTCGTAGCGAACCATGTGCAATTTCATGTGGTAAACCTATTGCAAGTAAAACATGTGATGGATCAAGTGAGCCTGAAGTACAAGCACTGCCAGACGATGCAGCAATGTTTTTATTATCAAGCATTAGTAGTAATGACTCGCCCTCTATATACTTAAATGAGATATTCACATTACCAGGAAGTCTGTTTTCCCTTGAACCATTAAGTCTTACATAAGGTATTTCATCTAAAATTCTGTCTATAATATAATCTCTTTTTGAAGAAAGATTTTCTACTTTTTCGTCAATATTTTTGTATGCAAGCTTAAGTGCAGTAGCCATACCAACAATACCGGGAACATTTTCAGTTCCCGCTCTCTTACCTGATTCCTGACCACCGCCATGTATAAGATTTGCAAGGCCGATGCCACGTTTTACATAAAGTGCCCCTACCCCTTTTGGTCCGTAGAATTTATGTGCTGACATAGACATCATATCCACATTTAGCTCTTCAACATTTATCGGAATCGCACCAACAGCCTGAACTGCATCAGTATGGAATATTATTTTATGTTCTCTTGCAATTTCGCCAATCTCTGCAATCGGCTGAATAGTACCTATTTCGTTATTTGCATACATTATAGTAATAAGTATTGTAGTATCTTTTATAGCATTTTTAAGGTCATCAAGAGATATTTCACCATATTCATTTACAGGAAGATAAGTCACCTCAAATCCCTGTTTTTCAAGATACTCTAATGTATGAAGTACAGCATGGTGCTCTATAGCGCTTGTTATAATATGATTTCCCTTATCTTTCTTTGCATAAGCGACACCTTTTATAGCCCAGTTATCAGCTTCACTGCCTGAACCGGTAAAATACACCTCAGATGACTTACATCCGATAACCTCAGCAACTGTATTTCTTGCGTTATCTATTGCCATTTTATTTTCTCTTGCAATTTTATATATTGAAGATGCATTACCAAAGCTTTGTGTAAAATATGGATACATGGCATTTAGTACCTCATCTTTTACAAAAGTGGTAGCAGCATGGTCAAAATAAATCTGCTTGTCCATTTTTAAATTCGCTCCTTCTATAGCAAAGGACCATACATTCTTGTCCTTAAAATATTATCTATTTCATCAATTGACTTGTTATTTGCATAAATCATAAGTATTCCACTTAAATCACCTGAGTTTTTGAAATATGCATCATCACACGGCTTTAAGTGAATACTTTTATAAACAATAGCGTCAACAGGGAAATTACATCCATCTAACCAAACGGTTGTATACTCTCTCATTGACAACTCTCTTTTTATATCAAACAAACCATTTTCTACTGCAACTATCATTTCTATTCCTCCATTAACAGATATTATCTGCTATGGAGAAAAATTTATTCTGTAAATCCATCATCATCGATAAGATTATTGCCGTTATATGCATTAACGCCAAGCTCGTCGCAGCGTTCGTTCATCGGGTGACCGGCATGACCTTTCACCCAAATAAACTCTACATTATGTTTTTCTATAAGTTCAAGTAGCCTTTTAAATAAATCAACGTTTTTTGCAGGCTCGCTTTTTGTACGCATCCAGCCATTTTTTTGCCACTTAACTATCCACCCTTGGTTAACTGAGTCTACAAGATATTTTGAATCACTATACAGCTTTACATTACATGGATATTTAAGTGCCTCTAAACCTTTTATAGCAGCAAGAAGCTCCATACGATTATTTGTAGTTAGCTTAAATCCCTGTGAAATCTCTTTTGTAGCTTCACCAAATCTAAGTACAACCCCGTATCCACCTTTTCCGGGATTACCACTACATGCACCATCGGTAAAAATTTCAACATTCTTTTTATTATCTATCATAATTCACCCTATCTTATATACCCACATTTAGTGATAACTAACTGTTTTTTAATCGTTTTCTGTATTTTCTTTCATCATATATTTTTCAATGACGGGATATGCCGAAAATACATCAATAAAGAATATCAATGATATTAGTATAATAAGTGAGATAAGTATACCAACAGTAAAGTTAAAAGCAAAAGAAAGGTATATAAGTGCAGCTTGTATTACAAATATAACTAAATTATAAGGAAATTTTGCTACAGTAAACAAAAGCGCATTTTTAAATATTTGCTTTAACTTAAGGTCGAATGTAACCATCATCAAATAAATATATTTATGCATCATAATATATATTATGGTTACTAATATAGTGATAATTTTACAAACGTTTGATATCATTAGTATCATATCATTTCCGTTTGCAGTTTGTGGAAGAATATATCCGTAAAAATAAATCATAAAATATATTATAACCGGAACAAAAATTTCAACAATACTCATTGCAAAGCCTTGTTTATAATTCTTTTTAAACTGACCAAAGAAGTCAGAAAGAAGCCACGCATGCTCTTCGCGGGCAAAATTTCTAAGAATATAACACATTCCGGCATTAGCAGGTCCTACTAAAAATAAAGATAAAAGCATAAATAATAAACCTGCGATATCACCGGTAAATTTAAATGGTGGTACAGTACCATTTGAAGCAAGAAAATCTTCATGAGGCCATACAGAAATTGTCACACCCAAAATAAGAGGTATGTTAACAACCACATACATAAGATTTAGCGAGATATATTTTGATATTTTTCTAAAAAACAGCTCAATGAATTTGAAAAAACCATTTTTTTCGGGTGCATCTTTAGACACGCCCGGTCCTTCAGCATCAAATCCAAAATTAAACAATCCCATAACTGCCTCCTAAAACAATCTGTTAAAAATTCTTTGTATATTTGACTTTATTTCATCTATATCGATAGTATAATATTTTCCATCTCTATACAGTATTTCACCATCAACCATAGTCATACACACATCAGACCCTTGCGCAGTATATACCAGGTTATCAATATAACTATGCATAGGCAAAAAGTGTGGTTTATCTAAATCTAGCATGATAATATCAGCACTCATTCCCTCTTTAATCATTCCAACATTATCAAAGCCTAACGCTTTTGCGCCATTTACAGTTGCCATTTTAAGAATATCAAAAGCACTAACAGCTGATGCATCCATTTTTGCTCCATTTACAAGGATAGATGCAATATGCATTTCTTCAAACATATTTAAATTATTGTTTGACGATGCTCCATCAGTACCAAGTGTTACATTAACCCCACTCTCAATAAGCTTTGAAATATCACATATACCGCTACCAAGCTTTAAGTTGCTGGTAGGATTATTAACCACAGATACGTTGTATGTTTTTAATATATCAATATCATCATCGCTAAGATGAACACAATGTGCTGCAACAGTCGGACTGTCAAAAAGGCCTAAATCACGCATGTGCGTTGTTGGCGATTTTCCTTTATTTTTCATACAATCCTCATTTTCCTTAACAGTTTCAGACAAATGAGTATGAACAATAGTATTTAGCTCTTTCGCCTCTCTTGCATCATCTGCCAAAAACTGATCGGTACATGTATACACTGCGTGTGGTGATACTGATACCTTTATTTTATCATTATTTTTATAATCATCATATAATCTTCTGTTATTTTCAACTCTTTTTAACGTATTATAATCATCATAAGGTGCAAAACACGTTCCACAATAAGTAAGAACGGCACGCATGCCGCTCTTCTCTACTGCTTTAGCAGTAGCATGTGTTTGAAAATACATATCATTAAACGTGGTAGTACCGGTAGATAACATCTCAGCTATAGCTAGCATTGATCCCCAGTACATATCATCGTCGGTAAGCTTGTCCTCTACAGGAAAAATCTTTTCATTTAGCCATCTGTCAAGTGGCAATCCTGAACCGTAGCTTCTCATTAGTCCCATAGGAGTATGTGTATGACAATTTATAAGTCCGGGCATTACCAGTTTATCTTTACCGTCAATAACCTTATATCCTGTTCTATCAACATCACATATTCCGCTTTTTGCAGAAGTTATCTTACCATCTTCTATAACAATATATCCATTATTTATGACCTTATCGCCATCCATAGTTACGATACAGGTATTTTCGATTATATAATTCATATTTTTCCTCGTATTACTTGTTTTTTGGATTGACAATATCTCTCCAGTCAAGGTCACCGCGTTCTAGTCCCTGAATAAGAACCTCAGCTGTAGCAACATTAGTTGCAATTGGGATATTGTGCATATCGCACAGCTTCATCATTGCCAATGCATCTGGCTCATGCGACTGTGCAGTAGTTGGATCTCTGAAGAACAATACAAGGTCAATCTCGTTATATGCTATTCTAGCACATATTTGTTGTTCCCCGCCCTGCGATCCGGATAAAAATCTATGTACATTAAGATCAGTGGCTTCCATTATAAGTCCGCCTGTTGTTCCAGTTGCAGATAAATTATGTTTTGCAAAAATGCCTTTGTACGCGATACAGAACTGAACCATAAGTTCTTTTTTCTTATCATGAGCAATAAGCGCGATATTCATAATAAAACCAACTCCTTTGTATATTTAATAATTATCTTTTAAAAAATAAAAATCGTCTTTTTTCTTTAAAAACACTACTTACAGGAACCTGATTTCCAAGTATCCTTTCACACACATTCAAATATGTAAGACCTGCTATGGATGAAGCATCAAGCACACAAGGTTTTCCCATGTTTGTCGCAGAAATAACATCATCATCGTCAGGTACAAGTCCTATTATTTTTGTACCAAGTGTATCAATAACATCGTCAGGTCTTATCATATCACCCGATTTAACAAGGTTTTTTCTTATTCGATTTATAAGAATGTGACTTTTATTAACACCTAAACTCTCAAGCCTACCTATAACACAATCAGCATCTCTCACAGCTGTCTTTTCTCCACCGGTAACTACAATAGCTCTGTCAGCTTTGTATACAGCATTTTCAAATCCTGAGCCTATTCCGGCTGGGCAATCTATTATTATATAGTCAAACTCATCCGAAAGCTTTTGACAAATACTATTTATATCTTCAAGCTTAAGCTTATATTTATCCAAAGACTGCGATGCAGGTAACAAGAACAAATTATTATTGTACTCTGAGCGAACAAGGGCTTCTCTTAGTCCGCAGTTACAAAGAACAACATCGGCTATATCATATACTACATCATTTTCCATACCAAGCAATATATCAAGATTTCTAAGCCCGATATCTGCGTCGATAACAACTACTCTGTAACCTTTCAGTGCAAGTCCAACGCCAATATTTGCTACAGTTGTGGTCTTACCCACTCCGCCTTTACCGGATGTAACAACGATTATTTCGCTCATTTTGCCTATCACCTCCGCACGTCTTTTAAATATTCTATCACATTTTTATAGAATAGTCCATATAAATAATTAAAAATTACCTATTAAATTCAAAGTAGTTTTCACCGGCATTATATGGTACATAAGAATTGATACCAAAATATTGGTCAAAAACATCTCTTGCAATAGGTGCAATTGAGTTACCTGAACCTGCATTTTCAACAATTATCGCAATAGCAATCTGCGGTTCTTCATAAGGTGCATAAGCAACAAAAACACCATTTGCAATACCTGTAGTAACCTGTGCAGAACCAGTCTTTGAGCATACCTTAATTGGGTAATCCATAAACACGTTACTTGCAGTACCTTCCATACTTGTAAGATACATTCCCTCTCTTACGGCATCAAAGGTCTGCGGTTGCATATCAATCTTACTCAATACCTCCGGCTTTGTTTCTAATATAACCCTGCCGGTATCGTAATCTCTTACCTCTTTAAGCAAATGAACTTTATATCTTGTACCGCCATTGGCAAGTGTTGCGATATAATTAGCTATTTGCACAGGCGAAAACAGATTAAACGACTGACCTATTGCCGCTTGAACAGTATCTCCCGGATACCATTCTTCATCGAAAACAGATTCTTTATATTTTTTGTTTGCTAAAACTCCCTTTGCCTCACCGCTAAGTTCAATACCGGTATATTCCCCTAAACCAAAGTTTTTACCATATTGATGAAGTTTATCTATCCCAAGCCTTTTTCCAACTTCGTAGAAATAGTAGTTACACGAGTGCATTATAGCTTGTGACACATTAACAGGGCCGTGTGTTCTTCCCTGATCAGACCATATCCAGCAATTAAACGAACGATCATAGTATTTATATACACCTTTATCCTCGATAATTTCATCATAAGTAATCAGGTTTTCTTCCATTCCCGCAACTGCGGTAACCATTTTAAATACCGAACCAGGTGGATAAGTACCGCTTATTGCCCTATTAAACATAGGCTTTTGCTTATCGTTATATAACTTGGAATAGTCATCATCAAATGTAGCGGGATTATACGTAGGATAGCTTGCCATTGCAAGTACAGCACCTGTATTTACGTCCAATGCAACAACTGCTCCACCACCGGCATTTGCTCCACGCTTGTCCTGACTTTCCATTCCCTCAGCTCTTAATTTTAAAATATTTTCTTCAAGCGACTTTTCAGCTACCTGTTGTAAGTCCATATCGAGTGTTAAAACAGCGTTATTACCAGGGGTTGCAGGTGTAGCGTTTGTTATAGATGATGTTTTACCATCAATTGTCTGAATAACACTATTTGTACCATCCTCACCACGAATATATTTTTCAAGATATTTTTCCATACCATCCTTACCGATGATATCATTCATACCATAATTTTCATCTTTTAATTCTTCATATTCCTCTTTGTAAATAATACCTACTCTGCCAAGCAAATGAGCAGCAAGATTACCACTGTATTGTCTTATTGGCACCGTGGATATGCTTACACCTTTAAAGATACTTCCCTGCTCTTTTATTTTTGTAATGGTACTTACATTAACGTCAGTAGCAAGTGTATAAGGAGTATTAACCGAAAAACCTCTAAGTGACATTTCATACCTAATGCCTACTACTTTTCTAAAGTAATCACCATATTTGTCTTTAATATCATATTTTGAAGCAAATTCTTTAATAACACTAGCTGCATCAATATTTTCAGGAAGATTCTCAGAATCAAGGAAATTTGCAATTTTTTCTTTTCTTTCTTCGCCTTCATAGTCCTCAAATAAATATTCATAAGGATATTCTGATACCGGCAGAGAATCTGAATATTTTTCTTCTTCAGCATCCATCAAAACAAGAAGATTATATATAATATCGTTAAGCTCATCGTTAGTTATATTAGATTTTTGTATTTCTACCGAAAAGCCAGTTTTATTTGTAACAAAAGGTCTGCCGTATCTGTCGGTAATTTCTCCTCTTGGAGCAGGAATATTCATAGAACTCATAAGTCTATTTTTGGACTGAACAAGGTAATCTTCACCTTTTACAACCTGAAGAGATACAAGTCTTATAACGCATGCAAAAATAAGCACAGCAAAAATAAAAACAATAATGTTTTTTCTGTCCTTAAACATATTTGCAAGCATTATAAATCACACCTACCTTTCAAATTTCAATCCGGAAACATCAGTCTTTTTCACTATAGCATATATTGGCAAAACACATATTGAATTGCATAATGCTTCTATAAAAACGGTGTATGTAACATGATTGAAGCTACCACCATTATTCCATATTGCAAAGAATAGTATATAATATATTATCTCATATATAATCGTTGAAACCGCTGTATAAA
>JAZQHR010000130.1:0-4868 GCA_045540695.1 Clostridia bacterium
AACGACATGGCTACGATCCGACTTCTTACTTATCCATTAAAGTTATCCAGATGATAATCGTTATACTTTTTGATAGCCGCCGCCTTTACGTCATCGGGAGCATTGCTGTTTAAATACTGTCTGAGTGCCTCTTTATCATCCAGGTGATTTCCTGTCATATTATAGTCCGGATAGCTATTGCCATACACGTATTTATCAATATTACGCATAGCCTCCGCTTTTTTCTCCTCGTAATACGCCATACCTGCGTAGCTACTGGTTGTGTAATTTGAAGATGCTGCCTGCTTTTTAGCTTCTTCTTCCTTTTTCTTTTCCTCGTTGAGCTTAGCCTCCTCGGGATCTACAGAGCATAAATAATTATATGCATCGTTTTTGTATATGTATATAATCTCGGGAGTACAAGCGCAGGTGTTCATAAAATATGATAACATAAACAGATAAGAATATGCAAAATAAGCCACAGTAAACACAACAATAGCACCAATTATCAGGCTTATCAACTCTTCTGGCTGTGAAAAGTCAAAGGTAAGTACCACGCTGTATATTGTAAAAGCTAAAACGATAGCAATATACACACCTCCATACCATAGTGATAATAAACCCTCGTCAACGTCAAGCCCTTTTTTAACACCTGACACGGTTTCATATAAAGCTCGAGCTTTTCCTTTGGCAGATGTTGCTTCCACAGACATTGTAGGTTCTTTTGCGGTGAGAGTAAATATAATGGATAAGATCAAAGAAATTATCATAGGTATCAAAAGCAGTACCGCCGCAAAAACAGCAATATTGATATACCACGCCGCGCCCTCTTGTATCAGCGTATCTGCAAAAAATTGCCATATCCCGGTGATTGGCTTAAGCGTATCAAATACAACCTGATCCTCAGCATCGCTGATACTATAAATTGCGCCATAGGTGAAGATCAATGATAAAAACATAAACAAAACTGTGCTTAAGGGAACAACAATATTATAAGCACGACTTCTGCCAATATATTTTCGGCATTTCTTCAAAATAAATCTTGACGCACTATCAAAATTTTCTTCTGTGATCGGTGATGAATAAGGCTTCATCTCTATGTACCCCTTTAATGAAAAATAGATGTGTTTTACCCTTTTGAAACATTATATCACATTTTTTCATAAATTAAAAGTTTTCCAGATATCTTGCTAAATAAAAAGCCACGTCTTTTGACAGACTGCAGCCACGACCATAGTGGTCGTGGCTGTTTTTTTCCTATAATATTATGTGAATTGCTCTATAACGCTTTTATCCCCTGTTTCTACATCTTCAAAGGTAAATAAAGTACATAGAATATTATCATAAGCTTTACTTTTCTTTTTTCTTTGCTCAACAAAACGCATAGGTTTACCGCTTGCCGACATAGGCCATTCGCTGTTCTGTACCCATCGTGGATATTTTGTTCCATCAATATAAAAGGTTTTCTTTATCAGTTCTTTTATTACCTTTTTTCTCTTTGCCTTTGCCAATGTTTCAGGGACTTGAGATATTATATCATCAATTATTCCCGATGATTCGACCTCGTCACTCAGTATGCATTCAGGGCATACGTCCATTATAAAGCTCAATCTTTGATACAAAGTTTCGTCCCTATTAATTGTTTCGTTAGGGAAAAACTCCTGCATCAAATTGAATAAATACGAATGCAGGTTTACATATGTTCCCAGCTTGGTATTTGTTTTCATACTTAGGAGCATAGTCTTTATGTCATATGGAACATTCTTAACAACAGAATATGTTTTTTCAAAGAGTTCTTTTATAAAAGTGGACTGTTCCTTTACATAAGAAGCCTTGTAACCTTCGGGATTATCCAGAACCGCCTTAATATTTTGAATAACCAATTTCAAAATACTATCAAATTTAACTATATTCTGATCAAGTTCTGAAAGTATATTCACAACTTTTTTAGCACAAATAAATTGATCATCGCTATCAGCTTCTATAGCGTAGCAAAGCAACTGATACTCACTATTTATTTCTGCATATTTTTCTGCAGGCAATTTTATTAAAAAATAGTCTAATTTTTCATCAGCAAAAATCTGCATAGTTTTATCTTCTACAATCATACTCTGAAGCCAATCTAAAACCTGCGGATCATTCTCAAGCCAATCTATAAACTCCTCGGGCTGAAGTCTTCCTTCAATGAAATCTATAATTGTCTGTTTATACAAGCCGTTCTGTTCCACGATAAACACCACCCTTCTTGATCTCATTATATCATAAATAACGGGATAACGAAAGTGAAATATCTTTTGGATGTGAAATAATTCACTTCGTGAATTGTGAAATATTGGTTCTGCGTCGCAATGTGAAATGAAATAAATCCACTCACGCGCCGCAGGCAATTTCACACGCAAAGCGTATTTCACTCGTTCCGTAAGGAACGAATTTCACTGAAAAAAGCCATACGCGCAAGCGAATGGTTTTTTATTTGGAAAGGGTGCACAAATTCGAAACCTTTTGAATTTTTAGATTATGGGTTTGAACCCTTACATATTTTATAATTTGTGCCGTAGGCACACCGAAACTTCTTCACTATTCACTATTACTTATTACTTAATCGACAAGTTTCGAAAAAAGAAGAGTGAAAAGTGAAAAGTTAATAGTGAAAAAGTAAAATCGACAAGTCTCTGTCGAAACTTGTCGATTTTGGCAGGGCGGAAGGACTTGATTCTCGTCGCGACACCGCAAAGCCGAGTTTTGATTTCGGCTTTGCTACGCTCCTCGGTCAGTCGCGGATCTGACACCACACTGTGGTGTCATTCAACACCCCTCCCCTTCAAGTCCTTTTCGGATGCCTTTTCCAAATAAAAAGCCAAGTCTTTCGACTTGGCTTTTTATTTGGCAGGGGCGGAAGGACTTGAACCCGCGACATGCGGTTTTGGAGACCGCCGTTCTACCAACTGAACTACACCCCTGTATTCTGTTTTCGTCTCACGACCTACGTATTATATCATACACTTTTACCTTTTGCAAGTACTTTTTTAATTTTTCTTTTATTTTCTTTTGATATATCTCCTTATTGCTTTTATTTACACTTTGATATATAATTTATACAGTTCTACTAACCGGAGGTCTTATGAGCAAGAATAATCACGTTTATTATTTTGACTATCTTCGTATTTTTGCAGCAATAAGCGTTATTTATATGCACGTTGCTGCAGGTCCACTCAGACGCGAGATTAATCTGGATTGGCATCTTATAGATTTTTTCACATGTCTTGGCTTTACTGCTGTTCCACTTTTCTTTATGATGTCGGGCTACCTTATCCTTTCAAGTGAGAAAACTCTGGATGTTACTGTTCTCTTCAAAAAAAGACTTCCTCATCTTATAATCCCTTTGGCAGGATGGACTATAGTTTCTATTATTTGGTCAATCATCTACGCCAAAAGCTTCTCTTTATCAACTTTGTACAATAGCCTTGTTTCATCTCTCAGCTCCCCTGCAATGGTTCATATGTGGTATATGTACACCCTTATTGCTATGTATGTACTATCTCCTATTATCGCCGCAGCTCTCCGCAATCTTGATAAAAGGGCTCACATATACGTTTTCATTCTCGCATCGCTTGTTTCAATAAAGGCTATTTTAAAGCTTCTTTCACCTCCTTTTATAGATAAATATCTTGATATAGATATAATAAATAAGCTCACCTTTTATTCAGGTCATCTCAGTTCATTCGTTTTAGGCTTCTATCTGGGTAATCTAAAAAAGAAAATTCCAAATGCTGTTCTTGCTGTTTCTTCAATTGTCGTTCTTGCTATAATCACTGTCGGTACATATTTATTCACAATTAAAAATGGCGCATTCGATCAGAGTTTTCAAACACAAGCAGCCGGATTTGAGGTTTTGCTTGCAGCTCTCATATTTCTTTTGTTCAAACAGAATTTTAACAAGCCTGCAAAAATAATCAAATATATACCTATTGTTCCTCTTTCTCTTTCAATTTATTTGATGCACAATATCCTTTTGAATATGATGTATGCCGTTGGATTTAAGGTAAATTCCTTCTTTGACACCATCTTTATAACTCTGCTCAATCTTGTTATTTGCCTTTTCACTATGAAGACTGTTGCTACTATCAAACCAATATGCTATATTTCAACCGGTATGTCCTATAAAGCGGCTTGCGCCTCCTGCAACTGGGTGTTTACCTACCGCTGGATAAAAGATCTTATTAAGAAAAACTGAAATCAAAAATTCTGCTGTTAATTCAGCAGAATTTTTTTGTTTTTTCTCTTTACAAATAAGCTTATAGCATATATAATTAGCTATAAGATTATTAACTTTTACGGTGCATTTCTATTATACTAAAATAGTAAATAATATTAGCTATTAGCTTGGGAGAATTGTCATGGATAAGGCTATTTTGGGTAAAAATATACGCGATGTGCGAACCACTAAAGGTTTCACTCAGGAGGAACTGGCAGAAAAAGCAGAAATCGGCGTGATGTATATGGGAGAGATCGAACGTGGTGTTAAAATGCCCAGTTTGAAGGTTTTTATTCGTCTTATCGAGGCTCTGGATGTTCCTGCTGACTATATTTTGCGCCACGAGCTTTCATCCGGTAGGTTCTATATTTTCGATGAGCTTACCGACAAGCTTCAAAAGCTCACTCCAAAGCAAAGAAAAACTGCTTCCGATATTCTTGATGCTTACATTAACAATCTATAAAAAATACCGCCGTTTCATCGGCGGTATTTTAATTTATTTTACCTTCTCGCTTCTTTTTGCTTTAACAAAGATGATAACGGAACAAATAACGTCTGTTATAAAAATAAAGCTTAAAAAACCGAGGATCAATGCTGTACTTATTCTCATCTTTTTAGCAAGCACCATTTTTAA
>JAZQHR010000131.1:0-6693 GCA_045540695.1 Clostridia bacterium
CGACCTTGGAAAGAAGGTTGTTGGTCAGTACCACGCCATTGAAAAGGACAAGCGTCCAAAGGGACTTCGTATTACACTTAGCGTATCGTCATTTGTACCAAAGGCGTTTACACCTTTCCAGTGGGCAAGGCAGAATACCACCGAAGAACTACGCGAAAAACAAGCACATCTAAAAAACAGTATCACTGCAAAACAGCTTACTTACAACTACCACGAAGCACCTGTCAGCGTGCTTGAAGGCGTGTTTGCAAGAGGTGACAGAAGGTTATCACAGGTGCTTATAAAGGCACACGAAAAGGGCGTTAGATTTGACGGATGGGCAGAGCATTTTTCTATGGATAAGTGGAAAGAGGCTTTTTCAGAGTGCGGACTTACTATGGATTTTTACACACGCGAAAGAGATTTCGATGAAATCTTACCTTGGGATATGATAGACGTAGGAGTTAAGAAAGAATTTTTGATAAGCGAGGCAAGAAAAGCCGAGCAGGCAATAGTTACACCAAATTGCAGAGCTGGTTGTTCTAATTGCGGAGCTAATTCGTTTGGCACAGGCGTGTGCTTTGAGAAAAGGGGTGCGAAAAATTGAGTAAATACAGAGTAAAGTATTCCAGAAACGAGTTTGCTAAATACATTTCGCATCTTGACTTTATGAGATGTATGGTAAGGACATTTCGCAGGGCAGAGATACCTGTTAAATATTCGCAGGGCTTTAATCCTCACATGGTTATGACTATAGGTCTACCTATGTCGGTTGGTGTGACAAGTGACGGCGAGTACTTGGATGTAGAGCTTCATACCGATATTCCAACAGAGAAATTTATAGAAGATGTAAATAAAAACATACCTCGCGGACTAAAGGTAGTAGATGTAAATGTCATAGATAAAAGTGCACCGCCGCTATCGGATATTGACAGTGCGATTTATCTTGTAAAAATTTTTGGTGCAGATAAGGTTGATATAGATAAGCTTATGTCACTAACTGAGATAGTAGTGCCCAAAAAGACCAAAAAGGGCATAAATGATACCGACATAAAAAAGGATATAAGAAGTATTGAATATATGGAAAATGGCGAAAATTATACCATGTACCGTATGCATTTGTCTGCAGGCGGAAGAAGTAACCTAAAGCCTGAAACAGTTGCATCAGCTATGGAAAAATATCTTGGTATGACATTCGATAGCATAGGAGTACACAGAGAAGAATTATTATTTTTAGAAAAATAAAAGGCAGGATAGATTTATGAATATATCCGAAAGATACGAGAATTTAAAAAATGAATTAAATCGTCACTCATATCTGTATTACGTAATGGATAATCCCGAGATATCGGATGCCGATTACGATAAGCTTATGCGTGAGCTTTTAAAAATCGAAGAAGAAAACCCGTCTTTTGTTACACCTGATTCGCCAAGCCAGAAGATAGGCGGAACAGTGCTTTCGGAGTTTGAGAGAGTTGAACACATAGTGCAGATGCAAAGTTTACAGGACGCGTTTAACTTTGACGAGATAAAGGCGTTTGACGATAGAGTAAAAGCGGTAGTTCCCGATGCTAAATATGTAGTCGAGCATAAGATAGACGGACTATCTGTATCGCTTGAGTATGAAAATGGCATCTTCACTCGCGGTTCTACTCGCGGTGACGGATTTGTAGGAGAGGACGTTACAAATAACCTTCGTACTATCGGCTCAATACCGCTTAAGTTAAACGTGGATATACCTTATCTCGAAGTTCGCGGTGAAGTGTTTATGTCAAAGAAGAACTTTGAAAAGATAAATTCAGAGCGCGAAGAAAATGGTGAAACAGTATTTGCTAACCCGCGAAATGCAGCGGCAGGTTCACTTCGTCAGCTTGACTCGTCTATCTGTGCAAAGCGTGGACTTGACATATTTGTGTTTAATATTCAAAGAGCAGCCGGCGTAGAGTTTTCATCGCATCTGGAAGGACTAGCTTATCTTCGCGATGCGGGGTTTAAGGTAATAAACAATGAAACAGAATTTGATAGTATCGAGGACGCATTTGCCGAGATAGAAAAAATTGGTGAGATACGTAAAGATTTGTACTACGATACTGACGGTGCGGTTATAAAGGTAAATGACTTATCGCAAAGAGAAATGCTTGGTCAGACTGCAAAAACACCAAAATGGGCGATTGCGTATAAATACCCTGCCGAAAGAAAAGAGACGGTTATCGAAGAGATATTTGTAAACGTCGGCAGAACAGGAGTGCTTACACCGACTGCAAGGTTTAAAACGGTATCTCTTGCAGGCTCAAACGTAAGTAAGGCTACACTTCACAATATGGATTATATCGCTATGAAGGATATAAAGGTGGGAGATACTGTCCTTGTGCAAAAAGCAGGCGATATCATCCCTGAAGTTGTCGAAGTGGTAAAGGATAAGCGTACAGGCGATGAAATAGATTTTGTAATGCCTAGTGTTTGCCCTGCGTGTGGAGCACACGTTGAAAGGGAAGAAGGCGAGGCGGCATATAGATGTATAGGCATAAAATGTCCTGCACAGCTTGCAAGACAGATTACACACTTTGTATCTCGTGACGCTATGGATATAGACAGAGTAGGCCCTTCAATCGTAGAGAAGTTTTTGGAAAACGGACTTATCGAAAGTGTCGCAGACCTTTATTATATTTCAAAAGATAATATCGCAAGTTTAGACAAGCTTGGAGAAAAGTCGGCATATAATATCATATCAGCTATTGAAGCTTCAAAATCGCGAGGACTTACCAGAGTAATATATGCACTTGGCATAAGACACATAGGCCTTGGCGGTGCAAAGCTTGTGGCGAAAACATTCAAAACTATGGATAATCTTATAAATGCAAGTGCAGATGTGATTTCGACAATAGGAGATGTAGGCGAGAAGATGGCACAGAGCATAGTTGAATTTTTGTCTGTGGCTGAAAACATCGAGGTTATAGAAAAGCTAAAAAATGCAGGCGTTAATATGGAGTGCGAAGAAAGTGAGGTAGTGGATAATACCTTCGAAGGAAAGATATTTGTGCTTACAGGCACACTTTCTATCGGCAGAAAAGAGGCTAAAGGCATTATCGAAGCTCACGGCGGAAAGGTGTCGGGTAGTGTGTCTAAGAAAACCGATTTCGTTCTCGCAGGCGAAAGCGCAGGCAGTAAGCTTGATAAGGCAAATGAGCTTGGTGTAGCGGTCATAGATGAAGAAGAATTTAATAATATGCTGAAAAATGGATGAAAATATTGAAAATACAAGAAAAATGTGGTAAAATAAACTTTAATGAAGCCTCCCCTGTGCAAGGGGAGGTGGGTTTGCTTTAGCAAACTCGGAGGGGTTGTAAAAATAAAACCAAACAATCCCTCAGTCATATTCGATGACATCTCCCTTTACACAAGGGAGCCAATGAATAAGTAATTAATTTTCAGAGGTGAAATAAATTGAAAATAACAAAGGAAGATATACTTAAGGTTGCATCACTTGCGAGATTAAGCCTTACAGATGATGAGATATCATCGCTAAATATGGAAGGTATCATTGAGTTTGCAAACAAGCTAAACGAGCTTGAAACAGATGATGTAAACCCTACAAATCACGTACTTGACGTTTCAAACGTATTTCGTGAGGATATAGTAGGTGAGTCCTACGACAGAGATTTAATGCTTTCTAACGCACCTTCAAAGGCACGCGGATGCTATCAGGTACCGCAGGTTGTTGGTGAGGCATCAGATGACAGTGCATCAGAAGAGTAAGTGAGAGGAGTGACAAAAGTGGAATTATATACAAAAACCATACACGAGCTTTCTGATATGCTAAAAGCAAAGGAAGTTTCAAGTGTTGAAATAACAAAATCAGTTTTAGACAGAATTGAAAAAACAGACGATAAGGTAGAGGGCTACATCACCGTTACAGGCGATAAAGCACTTGAAACCGCATCTAAAGTTGACGGAAAGATTAAAAACGGCGATGCCATTTCTGACATAGCAGGTATACCTATGGCGGTAAAGGATAACATTTGTACAGAGGGTATCCTTACTACTTGTGCATCAAAAATGCTTTCGAACTTCGTTCCGCCTTATGACGCAACTGTTGTTAAAAAACTTAAAGAAAACGATGCTGTTATACTTGGCAAAGTAAATATGGACGAGTTCGCTATGGGTTCGTCAACAGAAAATTCATATTTTAAAAAGACTAAAAACCCGTATGATTTAACTCGCGTTCCAGGTGGTTCGTCAGGCGGTAGTGCAGCAGTGGTTGGTGCTGATGAGGCTATATTCTCGCTCGGCACAGATACAGGCGGCTCAATTCGTCAGCCTGCATCATTCTGTTCGGTTGTTGGTATGAAGCCTACTTATGGCTTGGTATCAAGATTCGGTCTTGTTGCGTTTGCATCATCACTTGACCAGATTGGACCTTTAACAAAGGACGTTACTGACTGTGCTATAGTTTTAAATACTATCACGGGTCACGATAAAATGGATTCAACATCACTAAACGTTGAATATCCTGATTATAAAAAAGCCCTTGTAAACGATGTAAAGGGAATGAAGATAGGTATCCCGTCTGAGTACATCGGTGAGGGCATAAATGAAGAGGTTAAAGCATCAATCCTGGCCGCTGCAAAGACTTACGAAAGCCTTGGCGCAGAGGTTGAAGAGTTCTCGCTTGGTATGACAGACTACGCACTTGCGGCGTACTATATCATATCATCAGCCGAAGCTAGCTCAAATCTTGCACGTTTTGACGGTATCAAGTACGGCTATCGTGCAGAAGGCTACACCGACCTTGTTGATTTATACTGCAAGACTCGTTCAGAGGGCTTTGGCAGTGAGGTTAAGAGAAGAATAATGCTTGGTACTTATGCGCTAAGCTCAGGTTACTACGATGCATATTACAAAAAGGCACTTTCTGCTCGTACTCTTATCAGAAACAGCTTTAACGAGGCATTTGGTAAATACGATGTAATCTTAACACCTACAGTTCCTACAACTGCATTTAAGATAGGTGAAAAGGTTTCTGACCCTGTTACAATGTACCTTGGCGATATATGCACAGTATCAGTAAATATCGCAGGTCTTCCTTCGATAGTTGTTCCGGGTGGATTTGATAAAAATGGTATGCCAATAGGTGTTCAGCTTATCGGTAAGGCTTTTTCTGAGCCTACACTACTAAAGGCGGCATACACATTTGAACAGAACACTAAATTCCACACCGTGAAACCAAATCTGTAAGGGAGGTAAAATGATATGAAATACGAATCAGTCATCGGCTTGGAAGTTCACGCAGAGCTTTCAACCGCTACTAAAATATATTGTAGCTGTGCAAATAAATTCGGTCAGGATGTAAATACAAATACCTGCCCAATATGCACAGGTATGCCCGGCACTCTTCCTGTGCTAAACAAACAGGTTGTAGAGTATGCCATAAAAGCAGGACTTGCACTAAACTGCGACATTACACCTTATGGTAAACAGGACAGAAAGAACTATTTCTATCCTGACCTTCCAAAAGCGTACCAGATATCACAGTTTGATTTGCCACTTTGTGTAAATGGTCACGTAGACATTAACGTTGACGGAGAGGTAAAGAGAATAGGTATTACACGTATTCATATAGAAGAAGATGCAGGTAAGCTGGTACACGATGCTTATACAGATTCATCACTTGTAGACTATAACCGCTGCGGGGTTCCGCTAATAGAGATAGTTTCTGAACCTGATATCAGAAGTGCAAAAGAGGCAAGAGTGTACCTTGAAACACTTAAATCTATCCTTTCGTACATCGGCGTATCCGACTGTAAGATGGAAGAAGGCTCACTTCGTTGCGATATAAACGTGTCGCTTAGACCTGAAGGCCAAACAGAGTTCGGTACAAGAACAGAAATGAAAAACGTTAGTACATTCTCAGGCGGAGAAAGAGCTATCGAATATGAAATAGGAAGACAGACAGAAATTCTTGAAAATGGCGGAACTATCGACCAGGAAACAAGACGTTGGGACGATGCACTGGGACAAAATGTCCTTCTTCGTAGTAAGGAAGAAGCACATGACTATAGATATTTTCCTGAACCGGATTTAATGCCTATAGAAGTTTCAAGTGAATGGGTAGAGAAGGTAAGAGCAGAACTTCCTGAACTTCCAGCAGTTAAAAAGGAAAGATATATGACAGAGCTTGAGCTTTCTGACTATGAGGCATCTATCATTACTGATAATAAGGAAATGGCGGCATTTTACGAGGAGTGTCTTGCAAAGGGTGGCAATCCTAAAACAGTTTGCAATTGGGTGCTTGGTGATATATCAAAGGTATTAAATGAGAGTGAAAAAGCATTTTCAGATATCCCGTTTGAACCTTCACAACTTGTAGAACTTCTAGACCTTATCGGCAAAAACACTATAAGTAACTCTGCAGGTAAAAAGGTGCTTGACGAAATGTTTAAAACAGGTGAGGTACCAAGTAAGCTTGTAGATAAGCTTGGTCTTGCACAGATTAGTGATACAGGAGCACTTGAGGCACTTGTAGATGAAATCATCGCGGCAAATCCGCAGTCTATCGAAGACTACAAGGCAGGTCGTGACAGAGCATTAGGATTTTTAATGGGACAATGTATGAAAGCATCAAAGGGCAAAGGTAACCCACAGATACTAAATAAAATGATAAAAGAAAAGCTTGATAGCTATAAATAATATGTCTTGGTACAATTAAATCGTAGG
>JAZQHR010000132.1:0-10409 GCA_045540695.1 Clostridia bacterium
CTTATTTACAGCAGTTAGAGAAAGTCATACAAGCTGTTTCTTCTTCTGTTCTTGCAGTAGAGTCTGCAACGAGGATTGATGATGCTTTGCACTCATTGTTTTCTGTATGGTGGATACAATTTTTTACTTCGCATTTGATACCTGAAATAGTTTTTTCCATTTTTAAAATCTCCTTTTATTTCTTTTTCTTTTTTGTGGCGGAATTTGTTTAAAAATCATTTTCGTCACGCATATATTATCTGCACAAATGTGATAAATATTCACATTAAATATATACAAAACTTGCGTATTTTCGCTATTTGTAATAAAAAAACAAAATATTTTTAAAAATGACTTGAAAAAATATGTAAAAACGCGTACAATATATTATGTGAAATAACGTAAAAATTAACAACTTTTGTAAAACAAAATCATTACTTCAGTAAATAATTTTGGGAGGATATATACAAATGATAACACACGGCAAGAATATCAAGATTTTTACCGCAAATTCAAACCCTGCTTTTGCAAAGGCTATGGCAGACCAGCTTGGGCTTGAGATTGGTAAATCAGAAGTAGGTACATTTTCCGACGGAGAGATATTTGTAAATATCGGTGAAACTGTCAGAGGTAGCGACGTATTCGTTGTACAGTCTACCTGCAATCCTGTAAATAACAACATTATGGAGCTTCTTATTATGATTGACGCGTTCAAGCGTGCATCAGCAGGAAGAATCACAGCTGTTATGCCATATTTTGGTTATGCAAGACAGGACAGAAAGGCAAAAGCCAGAGATCCAATCTCTGCTAAGCTTGTAGCAGACCTTATTGCAAGTGCAGGTGCAGACAGAGTTCTTACTATGGATCTTCACGCACCACAGATTCAGGGTTTCTTCAACGTTCCCGTTGACCACCTTGTAGGTGCACCTATACTTTCTAAATATTATAAAGAAAAATTTAAAGGTCTTGAGGGCGAAACAGTAGTAGTTTCTCCTGATCTTGGCAGCGTTACAAGAGCTAGAAACTTCGCGCAGAAGATTGACGTGCCAATTGCAATTATAGATAAAAGACGTCCTAAAGCAAATGTTTCTGAAGTAATGAACATTATAGGCGACATAAAGGACAAAAACGTAATACTTGTAGACGATATGATAGATACTGCAGGTACTATCACAAACGGTGCAAACGCCCTTGTTGAAAGAGGTGCAAAGAAGGTATATGCTTGTTGTACACACGGCGTGCTTTCCGGTCCTGCACTAGAGAGAATCGAAGCATCAGCTATATCAGAGCTTGTAATGCTTGATACTGTACCACTTACAGAAGATAAGAAAATCGACAAAATTAAAGTTCTTACAGCTGCACCAGTATTTGGTGAAGCTATCAGAAGAATTTACGAAGACGTTTCTGTAAGTACACTATTTAACTAATAAATTATTACATATAACATATAATAAATGCATATACCCCCCTTCATAGTCTTGAAGGGGGATATTGTGCTATATAAGAGGTGAAATGATGTTCCTTATATCAGGACTTGGCAATCCCGACAAAAAGTACAACGGCACACGTCACAACATAGGCTTTGACGCTATTGACTGTATCGCGTACAAATTAAATATTGAGCTTAACAAATCGAAGTTTAAAGCCATATACGGCGAGGGTAGAATAGGAAGTGAAAAGGTTATCCTTGCAAAACCGCAGACGTATATGAATTTAAGTGGTGAAAGCATTCGTGAGATAGTAGGGTTTTATAAAATCCCAAACGAGAATATAATAATATTATACGACGACGTAAGCCTTGAGCTTGGCAAAATCCGTATACGCAAAAAAGGCAGTGACGGCGGTCATAATGGTATAAAGTCTATAATATACCAGCTTTCAAGTGACGTTTTTCCAAGGGTGAAAATAGGACTTGGTGCACCACCGCACAAGGATTTTGACCTTGCTGACTATGTACTTGGAAAGTTTTCAAAAGAGGATATCGACACTCTAAAGCCTTGTATGCAGGAAATGCATAACATCGTTGAGTGCATCATAAAAAACGGCGCAGATGCCGCTATGAATAAATATAACGGAGCATTTTAAAGGGGATAAGTAAAATGCCATCAATGTTAAACCTCGTTTCGTCAAGCCCTGAGTTTAACCTTGTGTGCGACAGCGTTTGTAAGGGAGAAACACCCATCACCGTTGTCGGCACAGGCACAAGCCAGAAGGCACAGTTTATAAGTGCCATAGCTGAAAAAACGGGTAAGAGTGTGTTTGTGATAACCGCAGACGAAACTGATGCAAAAAAGATAAGAGAAGATTTAACGTATTTTTTAGATGATGAAGTAAAGCTTTATAAAACTAAAGAATACGTCTTTTTTGACGCGGACATTTCCACAAAACAGTCGGAGCTTGACAGGATATCTGTCATAAATTCAATATACCAAGGCAAAAGCGTATGTGCAAGTATGAGTGCAGTTATGCAGTATACCATAAAACGTGAGCTTTTTGAAAAATTACTTATAAAGGTAAAAGTCGGCGATACTCTCGAAATGGATGAGTTTATTAAGAAGCTTAATTTTTGTGGGTATAAGCACTCAAGTGAGGTGTCGGGCGAAGGCCAGTTTGCACATCGCGGCTCGATAGTCGATGTGTATTACAATGGCGACAAAAACCCCGTAAGAATAGAATTTTTCGGTGATGAGATAGACTCTATCCGTGAGTTTGATGTTATATATCAGACTTCTGTTGCAAATGTAGATGAAGTTAGCATCTGCCCCGTGAGAGAGCTTATATATGACAATTCAAAAATAGATGATGTTACAAAGAAAATCCGTTCATTGAAGAACGAAAACTTAATGGGCGATATTGAGAAATTTAATGAAGAACACTATTTTCCGTCTGCGGATAAGTACCTTCCTTTTTTCTATAGCGAGATACCGACAGTACTTGATTACCTTGATGATTATATCATTTTCATAGATGAGCCAAATGTAACGTATGACAGGGCAAAGACTCATTTTGAAGAGCAAAACGAAATAATAACCGATATGCTAGATAAAGGTATTTTTCCAAAAACAAAAGGAGAGTATCTAAAATCGCCTGACGATGTTTTTGAGATTCTTTCCAAAAAACTCCTTGTAGGTTTAAGTGGTATATCGCACATGACGCCGGGGTATAATGCAAAGCATATTGTAAATATTTCTGTTAAAACCATGCAGTCGTACTCGGGTCAGCTAGGCTTTTTGTACGACGATTTGGAATACTGGAAAAAACACGGCTATCGTACAGTTGTGCTATTATCAAGCGAGGCAAAAGCGGATAGCCTAAAGCACGAGCTTGACGAAAGAGGCATTGAATCCACTGTTAAAATAACCCTTGATGCTATGCCCGACTACGGAAGTATATTTATCAGCGTTGGTAATATAAGCGGAGGCTTTGAATATCCTACACTAAAAAGCATTGTAGTATCTGACGGCTCGGTATTTGGTGTACCAAAGAAAAAGAAAAAATATCGTGGTGCAACCGATAAACAGAAAATACGCAGCTTTGACGAGCTTAAGGCAGGCGATTATGTCGTTCACCATGCACATGGTATTGGTCAGTATGTTGGTATAGACAGCCTTGTTGTAGAGAAAATAAGAAAAGACTATCTCAAGATTAAGTACAAATCGGGTGACTTTTTGTATGTCCCTACAAGTCAGCTTAATCTTATTCATAAATATATCGGCTCTGAAGCGAAGAATGTCAAATTAAACAAGCTTGGTGGAACCGACTGGCACAAAACTACCAGAAGGGTAAAAGAATCGGTTGAGATACTTGCAAAGGATCTTATAAACCTATATGCCGAGCGTAGCAAGATAAAAGGTCACGTGTTTTCACCTGATACACCTTGGCAGAAGGAGTTTGAGGACAGCTTTCCTTATGAGGAAACAGCAGACCAGCTTAAGTGTATTGAAGATGTAAAAAATGATATGCATGCAGGCAAGTGTATGGACAGACTTCTTTGCGGTGACGTTGGTTATGGTAAAACGGAAGTTGCTATGCGTGCGGCATTTAAATGCGTAATGGAAGGTATGCAGGTGGCGTATTTAGTACCGACCACTATCCTTGCACAACAACACTACAACACATTTAAGGCACGTATGGATGCGTTCGCAGTTGATATCGAAATGCTTTCACGTTTCCGTACCAAAAAAGAGCAATCAAAGATAGCCGAACGACTAAAAGCAGGCGGCGTGGATATAGTTATTGGCACACACAGGCTACTTCAAAAGGATATCAAGTTTAAAAATCTTGGGCTTCTTATCATAGACGAGGAGCAACGTTTTGGAGTTGCACATAAAGAAGCATTAAAGTCTATTAAAAAAGACGTATCGGTGCTTACACTTAGTGCTACACCAATACCGCGAACGCTTAATATGGCTATGTCAGGCATCCGCGATTTGTCTGTTATAGCTCAACCGCCTCAAAACAGATATCCTGTGCAGACATTTGTACTGGAAAACAACGATATGGTAGTACAAAATGCCGTTTCACGTGAAATTAACCGTGGTGGTCAGGTGTATTATCTGTATAACCGAGTAGAGGGAATTGAGAAAAAGGCCGCCGAAATAAAGGCACTTGTGCCTGATGCTAATGTAAGCATTGCCCATGGACAAATGAGCGAGGCACAGCTTGAGAAGATTATGGTAGACCTTCTAAACGGCGAGATAGACGTACTTGTGTGCACCACCATAATCGAAACAGGTCTTGATGTACCAAACGTAAATACCATTATCATAGAGAAATCAGACAGACTGGGACTATCTCAGCTTTACCAGCTAAGGGGCAGAGTAGGAAGGTCAAACAGACTTTCGTATGCGTATCTTATGTACGACAAAAATAAAGTGCTTGATAAAACATCACAAAAAAGGCTTCAGGCAATTAAAGAGTTTACCGAGTTTGGCTCGGGTTTTAAGATAGCTATGCGTGACCTTGAGATACGTGGCGCAGGAAACCTTCTCGGAAAACAGCAACACGGCAATATGAACCTTGTCGGATACGATATGTATTGCACACTTCTGGAAGAAGCGGTTAAGGAACAAAAGGGTATCGAGGTAAAAAAATCTCCTGACGTTACCATTGACCTTTTGGTTGATGCATATATTCCAAAGTCGTATATCAATGACGAAAGCACACGTATAGAGGTGTATAAGAAGATTTCTGATATAATAGATATAGACGATTACAACGATACTCTTGACGAGATTATAGATCGTTTTGGCGATGTGCCTGATTCTGTTGTCAATCTGCTGGATATTTCGTATATAAAATCTATGGCAGAAAAAGCAAATATGACCGATATATCGCAAAATGGCGACCGAATCATATTTAGCGTCGGTGAAAATGTAAACCTTCGTGCAATAGTTGAAGTGAGTGATGAGTATAAGGGTAAAATACTCTTCACATCGGGTGAAAGATCATATTTAAGCTACAAATACGGCGAAAATATGCTGTCTAATATTAAAATTATATTACAAAAATTTATAAATTCTACCAATGATTAAAATTTCAGTTATAATAATATTTGAGAAATTATGCAGATTGGAGAAATGCCATTATGAGAAAAATAACTAAATTGTTGGCAATGTTATGCGCGTTGTGTATGATATGCACAGCTTTGAGCGGATGTCAGGTGGTTGATACCACTGTGCTTGCTACAGTAAACGGAGAAAATATCACTAAAGCGGATTTTGATTATTACTATTACGCTGTAAAACAGACTATGCTTTCAGAGGCAAATGTATCTGAAGCAGATGCTGAAGCGTTCTGGAAGGAAACAGAGATTGACGGCAAGGCTGCTACTGAGGTTGCAAAGGAAAGAGCACTTGACGAATCAGTAAGAGCTTTCGCTCAGATGCAGAAGGCAAAAGAAATGGGTATTACTATTGATGAAGAAGGCCAGAAGGCTATAAATCAGCAGAAAAACACTCTTATCACAAACCTTGGCGGAAGAGGAGAGTACGAAGCAAGACTTAAAGAAATGGGTATGACAGAAGCTAGTCTTGATGCATTCTTAGAGCAGAGCTATTACATGGGAATGCTTTATTCAAAGATAACTAACGAAGATGAAAAGTATGCAGTAACAGATGCAGATGCAGATGCTTATACTAAGGATAATAACATCAAAGCAAAGCATATTCTTTTCTCAACAGTAGATGAAAGCGGTGCGGCACTTCCACAGGAAGAGGTTGCAGCTAAAAAGGCTCTTGCAGATGAAACTCTAGCAAAGATAAAAGCGGGTGCGGACTTTGATGCACTTATGAACGAACTATGCGAAGACCCAGGTCTTGAAGCAAATCCTACAGGATATGAGTTTGGCAAAGGTCAGATGGTAGAACCATTTGAAAAAGCTGCTTACGCTTTAGAGATAGGTGCTGTAAGTGAAGTGGTTGAAACAAGCTTCGGTTATCATATCATAAAGAGAGTGGAAAGAACATTTGACGAAGAAACTCTTGCATCTCTAAGACAGACTTCAATAGAGGATATTCGTTTCAACTTGTACGATGCTGACATTGAAAGCTGGAAAAACGAAGCAAAAGTAGAAGTAATGGAAAAAGAGCTTGCTAAGATAAAATAATATAGCAATATATAATGTGCGGTGGTGACATCGCACATTTTTTATATAGGTGAATTACGACATTGTCGTTAGTTCAAGCCTTTTCCTAGTCCCGCCTAGCCTCCCTTGCCTAAAGGGATAATACTTGCCACTACATCTATTGCTTTACCCAATTTGCCTCCCTTGTCTAAAGGGAGGGGGACCAAACGAAGTTTGGTGGAGAGATTCAAAAAGGGACCGTATCCCAATTTCCATTCAAATCTTCCTATCAAGGTGAAGGGGGACTACATCCCTGACTTCCCTTCAGCCTTCCCCTTGAGGGGAAGGGGACCGCTTGCGGTGGATGAGGTGTAAAACAGAAAGGAACATTGTTATGAATTTAAACGCACGTAAAATAATATATGACCACTTTTTTGCAAAATTTGAAGGGAAAACATCAAAGAATATTGGTGTCGAACTTGAATTTCCTCTTGTGAATGCAAACGGCGGTGACGTAGATAAAAAAGTGGCTAAAAGACTTATAGACCACTTTATAAATAAAGGCTTTTCGCCTGTGCTTTTTGGTGATAGTGCTGAGCCGTTATTTATCGAAAATGCAGATGGTGATACACTTTCGTTTGATAATTCGTACAATAACTTTGAGTTTTCAATGAATTATGGCGAAAACCTTTCAAAAATTGCTGACAGATTTTATAAGCTTTTATCAGAAGTTCAGGATTTTCTTGGTAAAAACGGGCATTATTTAGTTGGCAGAGGCACTAACCCAAACAAGAAAAATATCACATCAAACCGCGTGGATTTTTCCACTTATAAAATGGTTGCCGATTACCTTACCAAGTTCCCGGGTGAGCATAAATTAAATGACTTTCCTGCATATCTTTCAAGTGTGCAAACACACCTTGATGCATCGCTTGAAAACCTTCCAAAAGCATATACAACCTTTGCAATGCTTGATTTTGTACGTGCTTTGCTTTTTTCTAATTCGCCTGATTTTGATGGTAAAGGTTATATTTGCTATCGTGACTATTTGTGGGAGAAAAGCGGTTTTGGACTTTGTCCAAATATCACAGGTAAAGTGGATGAAAGCTTTGATACGCTAGCCGACCTCGAGGATTATTTTCTTGAAAAGGGAATGTTTAACCGCATACGAAACGGCAAATACGAAGTGTTTAGCCCTGTAAATATTAAAGAGTATTTTGAAGATGAAAAGCATCAGGCAAAAGCGGAAGACATTGAGTGCTACTTGTCATTTAAAAACGTTGAAATTACATCTCGCGGTACACTTGAGGTGCGTAGCGACTGTGCACAAAGCTTTGAAAATGCATTTGCGCCTCCTGCGTTTAACCTTGGTGTGATGGAAGGTCTTGATGAGATTTATGATATTGTTACCGCATTTTTTGGAGAAAATAATATCACCATGTCAAATACCCAGCTTCGAGATATAGTGGTGTCAGGTGATGATGTTACAAAAATAGCTGACGGCGAAATGCTCTATGTGCTTCTTTGCGACATATTAACTGTTGTGGAAGAAAAGCTTTCACTAAGAGGACTTGGTGAGGAAGAATTTGTAGAGCCTCTTTGGGATAGAATAAACGAGATATAACAAAATGATATAGTATAGTCGATTCACTTGAAAAATATCAATATGTACGATGGGAAAAGAAAAGCTTACGTAATTTTATCGAAAATAAATTATTAGAAAACAAAACGATGAATATGATGTAATAATGCACAAATTTTCTTATAAAATTTGTGCATTATTGTTTGTGAAAAATTAGTCAAAATTGTTGATTATAAAAATTGATTATGATACAATGATAGCAAGGTTATTTATGTCCTTTTTTATGTTTCGAAAATATTACAAGAGCATAAATTTCTAATCCTTTAATCATATTTCTATAATATGAAAATAAACAAAATAGGGGGAAGTACGATGATGAAAGGAAAAAGAATGCTTGCAGTAGTTCTTGCACTTGTGATGACTATTTCACTTGGAATGGTATCTACTGTAAATGCTGCAGCACCAATGCAGTTTGAAGGTGCAACTACGGTGCTGTTTGATCAGAGCTTCGGCGGAATAAAGAACGCTGCCGGTGCACCTGATTTCAACATCAGCGGAACGTGGGTGTACGCTGACCACTTTATTATGTCATCGCCAAGCGGTGATGCTTATGTCGAAACAAAGGATGCGGTTGATTTATCAAATGCATCAGGCTTCGAGCTTGAAGTAAAGATGGAATGTACTCACAATGGTAATACCATTCATATTCCGGGTGGTTATACCGTTCAGTGGCACAATAGCTCAGGTGCTATTGTATCGGGCAAATCAAAGGTATTAGCTCTTAAAAAGGGCAGTGAAGTGCTTGCGTATACAACAGTTGATATCTATGATGCCGACTCTGTATACACAGTTAAATACCTTGAAGGTAAATGGACAGTAACTCTTACTACAAAAACAAAAAATGTATCATTTACTTATGACGATGCATCAAATCCAACCTTCAATGGTAAATTCAAAGCACAGGCAAACAGCACAGGACATTTTACTATGTACTATATGAAGCTTACAAAGTTTGCCAACACTGCTACTGTAAATCACTGGAAATATGATAAGTCGTTCTCAAGTGCAGACACACTTGATACGCTAAAAGATGAAGGTTTTACATTTAGTAATAGTGACTTTACTGTTTCAACCAGTGGTATCAAATCTGTTCACAACGACAGAAACCTTACTTTCAGACCTTATGGAAAAGACTTCTCTGGAAGCTACTATTTTGAAACAGCTATTGGTCGTTCAATGAACTACTACAGCCTTGACTTTAACCATACTGCTGATAAGGGTTATTACAGAATAAGAGTCCCTAAAGCAAGCACAGATAATAACATTTATTTGTATAAGTATGATGCTGCAACAGGCAAAACTCATACACTTGCAAAGCAGGCATTTACAAATAACGTAAATGGCATTACCACTACATATAAGGTTAAAGTGGAAAATGCTGCAGACGGCAGTGTAAAAATAACAGTAGATGCGGTTTATGGTTCAACTGTAATCCCTACATTTACATACACCGATACAGCTACTGATACTGTAGCGGTAACTACTACAGCTACCGATGCTGAAACAGGCGAAACAGTGGAAACTACCGAAAATGTAGACACAGGTGCTCCGCTTACTTCAGGTAAGATAAGAGTAATTTGGGGATACTGCGGAGATAACTCATATTTTAAATATATAAATGCACGTTCTATAGTAACAGCTGATGAAATGGCAGCACAGAAACCTGTTACATATTCAAATGTTATTATTGATAAAACATTCACATCTTCTGATACTGTTGCATCACTTGCAAACGAAGGCATAACTGCACCAAACGTTACAATAGATGATGAGGGTATTCACTCGGCTTCAAGTGCTGTTACATACACAGGTGCACTTGGTGATGATTATTCGTTCAGTGCAAGAATGTACAGACAGTGGAACAATTCTGAAATCAGATTTGGATATAACGGAAGCGACTACTATTCGGTAACATCTCATTACGGAAGTGCTTCTAATAAATACATCCGTATAACCCGTTCTGGTACTACAATCTCTGAAAATGAAATTGCATCAGGTACAAGTGATACCTATAAGTATGGTTACTGTAACTGGTCAAAGTATGATGTTGATGTAACAACTGATAAAACTACAGGTGCAAAAACAATCGTTCTTACATTTGATTGTTCAGGCAACGTTACAACTATTAAGGCTGTAGACCAGACACCTATTACAAACGGAACAGATGTAAAAATGTATGCAAACAGTTCTGGTATCGTAAGTGATTTTGCATTAACAAAATAT
>JAZQHR010000133.1:0-12821 GCA_045540695.1 Clostridia bacterium
AATTGCAAAAGCTTACAGCTCAAGAAGTAAAGAAACAGTTGAAATGACATATACAGATACCACAGATTACCTCGAAAGAGGAGCAGCTAATATTCACTTTGAATACTGCGGTGTACCAACTGTATACTACATAAATGCATATTCTACACCAAGTGAAAGTGTTCGCGATGCATACAGAACATATATTGACGTTTCAAACTGGAAAGGCCATACAGAAGAAAGCTTAAATAAGCTTGGTCTTAAATTTACAAAGCTTAAATATACAAGTACTCGTAAGCAGTTTGTTGACTTTGTAAATCAGGGTAATGGTATTATAGAGTATGCCGTTCCCGGTATGAATGTAATTCCTGGTTCGTACGAGCTTGAATGCGTGTTTGCATGGCTTTATAACAAACATAATATGCGATTTAACGTAAACGGCTCAAATTACTATACTATTGAGCAGTCTACCGCAGTTGTTGATGGTGTTACAAAATACACAGTAAACCTCAACAAAGTAGTGGGCGATAGTGTTGAAACACTGGCAACTAAGACTTATGATACAAATCAGTATGCAGATACTTATGCATTTGCTACATACAAGATAAAATTTGAAAGAGAAAATGGTGTGGCGCACATCACTCTTGCGGGCGCAAACGACGCGTGGTCGCTACAATATGAAAATGATAAGCATACAGAGTATCTATTGGAAGCAACTGATAATTCGCCTTTAGCTGACGGTACATTCCGTATAATGTGTAACTACGTTGGCAGTCCTAAGCTTCAGAAAATAAAATGTGTTGTAAAAGAAACTTTTGGCGGTTCAAACGCAGGTAATGCAGGTACATATACAAAAGCAGTTACCTATGACAAAACATTTGGTGCAACCGATACAGTTGAAGGCGCACTAAAAGAGGGTATAAACCTTGCGTACAACAAGGCTGCAGATACAATATCTTTTGCTGATAACGGAGCAACATATGCATCAGTTACAGGTGCGGCACAGGTTAAATACACACCAGGAAGTCTTACAAGCGACAGCTACAATTTCTCATCTTCTCACTATTCATCTAACCAGAGAGCTTCATATTTGAAGTTTAATGTATCAGAAGATGAAAAAAGCTATTATCAGTTTAAATTTAACCTATCAAATGACTATGCTAATCCTGTAAGTAACGCAGAGCTTTATAAAGTTGTAAATGGTTCTGCACCTGAGCTTTTAACATCTACCGAGAGTAGTGATAAAGGTGCTGCTGGTGCTGGCGGTACAACTACATTTAATGTAAATGTATCAGGCAACACTATTACAGTATCAGCCAAAGGTTCAAGATATGGCGGAAGTGAGGTTATTACGTATACAGATAGTACACCGCTTGCGTCGGGTGATTTCATTGTTGGATTTGCAGAATACGGCGGAACAGTAAGATTTAATGGATTGTCATATAGCACAGACAGACTTGTAACACTTGATGATGAATGTTTCTTCTACGTAAACGGCGCTTATGCTACTTCTTATCAGAAGGGCAAGATATCTATAGAGGCTCCTGTTAGAATTCTTGGTAATTACGTTGTAACAGCAGTGCTTTATGAAGATTACGAGATGACAGGAATAGTTACACTTACACCAGATGAATTTGCAAACGGAAAAGTTCAGGTGTTTGACACAACAAATTCAACAGCTAAAACAGGTGCTGTAAAGGTATTCTTCTTTGATAATGAAAATACGCTTAATACATGTGCTGACATATACGAGTTAAATTAAGGGGGTGGGCTAAGTGAAAAATATAAAGAAAATAGTTTCTATAGCATTAACATTTATGTTTATCATATCTTGCCTGCCAACTATGGCGCTGGCAAGTCTTGATACAATTGCGGTTGGCGACTATGTGCAGATGGGTACATATTATGGTGAACCACTACTTTGGAGATGTATGGATGTAGATGCAAATGGTCCGCTTTTAATAGCAGATACTATCATTTGTGAAAAAGCATTTGACGCATCGGGCGACGTAGCATCTGGCTCACACGCAAGAGCTGCAAATTCAGGACATTACAGAAAACAATATGGATCAAACTACTGGGCAGATTCAAATCTTCGTGCTTGGCTTAACTCAAATGCTTCATCAGGCAATGTGGTATGGCCTTGCGGTAATGCTCCTGTAAAAGATGAAGTAGCATCACTTCGAAATGAATACGATGACGAAGCAGGATTTTTAACTAACTTTACTGATGAGGAAAGAGCAGTTATTAAGTCAGTTTCGCAAAAGCAGATTCTTGATTCGCAGGAATATTCGGATATGTCTTCGTATGGCACAGAACCATTTAAATATAACATATATTTGGATAGCTCGCTTCAAAACTATGACAGTGCTTATGCTGAAACAGTAACAGATAAAGTATTCCTACTAGACATCAAACAACTTCACACATTAAGAGAAAATCTTGGCGATGAATATGTAAAAGGCATTGTAACAGAAAAAGGCGTTACATACTCTGAAACTATTCAGGAAAATGGTTATGGCCCTGGTGCTGCATGGTGTTGGTGGCTTAGAACACCTGTTGCAGAAAGCTCTACCTATGGTGTTTATGTAAGACATGTATACGAAAACGGCACAGAGGTTGGCCTTGATTATGCACGACAGACCCATATAGGTGTAAGACCTGCATTTTATATAAATAATTCTGTAAGCCGTATAGTAGGGGGTACAGGTCTTAAATCAAGTCCGTACATCCTTAAAGGCGAAATGAAAACTGCCGTTACAGACGAAAACATTGCTACAAAATATGCATCAAATATCGTAAATGCATCAGGTAATGTTGGTGCAGAACACGCAGGCAAGAAGGCAACTATAGTCCTTGTGCCAAAGGAAAGTCACGACGTGCTTATGACAGCAAAATTTGTCGGCTCTGCAAACATTTTGGAAGACGGAAGTTATAACATTAAGTTTAAAGCAAACATCGACGAAAACGACCTTTTAATCGTTAAAGTAGACGGCAAAGAGATAGCTTACGGTATGACAAAGGTTAAAGACGCCACAGAGGAATTTGTCGAGCTTGATATTTCTCTTGATGAAGATAACAAAGTAAACATAAACCTTAAAAATAAATATGTAGATGCTAAGACTACAAAGCTTGTAGTAGCTACATATACAAACGACAGTTTAAACAAGGCAACAGTAATTGATTTTGATCTTGCGTTTGGTGCAAATGGTGAAGTACAGAAATACTTAACCGAAAATGCTGTAGAAGGTACAGAGGTAAGAGTATTTTTGTGGAATAGCTTTACCGATATGCTGCCACTTGCAAAAAATGATACAGAAGCAATCCCTGAAATTACTGTAATAACAGAATAATTATAGCATTCTTACTCTATACCAATCTTATTGGTATAGAGTAGTGCTTTTTAATATTCTTTGAATTATGTTATCAAAAAATCATAAAATAGTGGATAAATCCCATAATATAGTGGATGCATTATACTATTATAGCGTGTTATAATAGAATATATTCTATTTTCTAAAAAACAAGGGGGTTATAAAATGAAACAAAAAAGACTTTTGTCGTTATGTTTGGTTGTGGCTATGTTGTTTTCAATTGTTGTAACGGCAAATGCTGAAGTGATTTCAGAAGATACTACTGAAAAGTGGAAATATGAAAAAACATTTACTTCTTCTGACACGACTACCACTCTAGGAGAGGAGGGCTTTGAATTTGCCGGAAGTGGTGTGGCTACTGCTGACAATGGTCTTACTCTTACAAGCGGAGCAAAGATGACTTATGGTAAAAATGGTCAGGCAATGGATTTTGACTATAGCTTTGATATGTATGCTTATAAGAATATCAATAACTATTCGGTACATTTCCATTACACAGATGCTTCAAACTTTTATACAATTTCTGTAAGAAGAAATGAAGCAATTGTTCAGCTTACCAAGACGATAGGTGGTACAAAGTATGTATTGGCACAACAACCATTTGCTACAGGTGCATCTGCAAACTATGTAGGACATACATACAATGTATCTGTAAAAAACACAGATGCGGGTACTGTTATTACTGCAAAAGTTTCACAGAGTGCAAGTATAGTATATGACTTTAACTATACAGACACATTATTCGACTCAGGCTACGACGGACTTGATAACGGTGCACCATTTACATCAGGTAAGATACAGGTTCAGGATGAGTGGGCATCAACCAGAGTTACATACCTAAATGTATATGATATAAGCGAAACCGCTGTAGAAGAAAGCAATGACTATGAGTATACTCATACATTCGGTGCTTCTGATACTACAGACACTCTTGCTGAAGATGGATTTTCATTTAATGGTACACCTACAATAAGTGCAGATGGTGTTCAGGTGGGTACATCTATGACTTATACACCAGATGCAAGCGTAGTTACTGATCATTATAAATTTGAAACGCAAATTTATAAGACTGTTAACTCTTATAGAATTAGATTTAATAAAACCGATTCTGGTTATTACGAGCTTTATCTTCAGCAGTCTGGTTCATATCCTGGACCTGATTTCAGTTTAAGACTTGAAAAATGGGTGGGTTCAACTCAGTACATTTTAGCAAGAGATAATTTCTCGAGTGGTTCTGCTTTAACATATACTACTCATACTTATGCAGTTGAGGTTACTAATTCAAACGCAGGATGCAATATAAAAGTATATGCCAAGAACGAAAGAAACAACGACGAATTTGTGATTGAATATACCGATACTGCTACCGATATTGGTGTAGATGAAATGGGTAACGGCGCTCCATTTGCTACATCAGGCGTTGTTGAAATAAACAAATACTATTCATCAGCACTTGTAAAATACTTCAATGCATATTTCTATGAGGTCGAAGCACCTGAAGAACCAAGCGTTCAATCAAGCGTGCTTGCGCTTGAAAATGACCGCGATCCATACACTGGTGCACTTGAATCAAAAGATGCAGGCTCGATATTTACTCTTGATACTGCATATTCAAGTATAGGTCTTGACCTTGAGGAAAAGACTGAGATAAACAACATCGTTCTTGTAGACGGCAACAATACAAACCGTATGCACAGAGCGGATCTGTCACTTTATGTAAGTGATGATAACGTAGAGTATACTCGTATAAAAGACTTTACCGCTACAAAGGTAGAGGGTAAGGTTTACCTATACAACTTTACTGCAAATGCAAGATACGTTAAGGTTCATTGTCACCACGGTGTTCCGCTTCAGGAATATATGATGGCAGAATCGTTTATGAATTACATAGACGATATGATGATAGCACAGAACGTTACACTTCCGGGTAATGGCGGCGGTGAGTTTGCTAAAGTAAAAGAACTTACTATCACACCTTCGCTTAATATTAACGATGCAGTAGCATTTGTGGATAAAACTTTACTTGCAGACGTAAGCACAACTCCGCTAAGATTTGTACTTGATAATGGATATGTGCTTTCACACTATACAGATGCAAAGGGTACATATATCCGTATCCCTGAAGCAGTAAAAGACACAGCCATAAATGTAAACGTATATGGCGGTAATGCTCACGCAGCAGAATTAAGTGATATGAACTCAGTATTTGAGGTTACATATGGTAATAAAACGGCATATCACTTAAATAACGGTGATTATTTCCGTTCAAACATAACTGTTGGTCAGGCACCAAATGGTGATGTGCTTATTCTTGCAAACGATAAGGCTGATACTACGCTTCATATGGCTCGTTCTACCGATGGCGGAAGAACATGGTCTGAACCCGTAAAAGTAACTGATAGAACAATTAATGGTACAAATGGCGGCGGTGGTTTTATAGTTGACCACGAAAGAGGAGTGATGTTCTTCCTTGGTTATTTTGGAAGTGTAAACTCTTCATATTCAGCCGGAGTACTTACAAGCTATGACAATGGTAACACATGGACTAAAGAACCATATCACATTCAGCACGACCGTAAACTAGGTTGTGTATATGAAAATGGTATAATTGCAAACAGCTACGATGGCGATGGTCCTGCGATTGACTATGTATTCCCATCATCAAGCTTTGATGGTGCTGCTACGGGCTCATTCTCATATGCTGCATTCTCAAGAGATAACGGCAGAACCTGGCAGGCGAGTCCTACTTATGTTGGATTCTGGCCTGATGATTGGTCAGAGGCTCACGAGGCAGGTCTTTCGGAAGATACAATTGCATATCTTTCAAATGGTGATATGACACTTATTGCAAGAAACCAGTGGCCTGAGCAGAATCATTATGCACAGTCAGTTTCTCACGACGATGGTTTCACATGGCAGGAAGATGCATGGGTATCAAATATCTGGGCATCAAATGGTGACCCTAACTTAATGAATCGTTATGACGATATCGTACTTCTATGGCCTGGTAACACAAACGGAAGCGCGACAGCTTATATCAGATATCCATTATCAGTTGCATATTCAAATGATGATATGGCAACTTGGAATAACAAGATGAACGTTTGGGAAGGCACAACTTATGGTGTGTACAATTCAGAATATGACCGTTCGTATGCTACACAGCCGGGATTTAACCCTGTATCGTACAAAGATAGTGACGATATGTATGTATACTGGACACATCATGGTGCAGGTAATGGTGTAACAGGTCAGGCAAGTATTGATGGTGTACTTATAGAAGATTTTGAAGATTATCTATATAAATCTAAGGGTGCTGCCGAGGACTTTGAAGCAGACGAGGCTAAATACGAAAACTGGTTCCAGGTAAAAGCTAAATCGTATGCAAATGCGACAGTTTCTATCTCGGCTGAAAAAGCAAGTACAGGCTCTCGTTCGCTTAAGCTAAATGCGGCAGGAAGCCCACTAATAGCAAACCGTTCTATGCCACAGCTTATGAGCGGTGAAATATCTTATGATATATTTGTAAGCTCAATTTCTGCAGGCAACGGCTTGTTTATGGATCTAAAGGGTGTATTTAACTCAAATCCACTTGACGGCACAATATATGGACTTAGATATGATAAAGATGGTAATGTATATGTTATGAACCCTGATGGTGAATATTCACAGACCGGTACAAAAGTTGCTACACTAGATATTACTAAATGGAATAACATAAAGATTAAGTTTGACAGAGCCACAGATGTAGCAGAGCTTTATGTAAATGATGCAAAAGTTGCTGATATGACTATCGGCACTGAAATGCCAAAGATTGATGGCGTATGCTTTATTCAGTTCTATACAGTATCGGGTTCACAGCCAGCTACAGTATATATAGACAACTTTATGGCTTATGAAGGCGTTAAACTAAACGCCGTAGCGAAATAAGAAGGGGAGGATGAAATATTATGAAAAAGATTTTAAGCATAATTTTAACACTTTTAATGATATTTAGCGTAAGCTGTCCTGCCTTTGCTGCAAAATATTCGCTAAATAAGATGGATGCGTGGAAGATCGACGATACATTCTTTGCTACCGATACAGTTGAAACATTAAAAGAAAAAGGAATATCTTTTTCGGAAAATGATAGAGTGGCTATAAATGACGGTACTGTTGTTATAACACGTGACAATATTGTAACACTAAACCACGACTTAGGTGGTAACTATACTTTTGAAACAGAGTACAAGGTATCAAATACCAACCAGCATTATGTTACATTTAACAAAAATGGTAATTCGTACTACAAGCTAATGCTATTATATGGCGGAAATGAACCAGGTACACTTCAGTTATCAAAGGTAACTGACGGTGGTGAGGCAGCTATATTAAAAGAAGTGAAAACTGCACAGCCAGCTACTGCATGGTGGGCTAACTGGGCATTTAACGTGAAAGTTTCGCAGGAAATAGTTGATGGTGGTATAAAGGTTAAAGCAAATCTATACAGCTTAAGAACAAAAGAAACAGTAGTGCTTGAATATACCGATACAGATAATGCATTTATGTCGGGTGCTGCAAGCGTAGGTTTCCCTTATGCTACAAACACACTTTATACATTAAAAGCTTATTCTACACCTTATACTGACGCAACGCTTGTAAATAAGGTAATTGCAGACTATGACGGATTTAAAGGTCATACACTTGAATCACTTACAGACAGAGGTTTTACATTTAATAATCTATCATACATGGATATCTCTCGTGACTGGATAAAGCTTCTAAACAATCACGGATATATCACATTTGCAGAGCCAGGTAAATCTGTGATAGAAGGCTCTTATAGTGCAAGTTTTAAATACGGATGGAGCTGGAATAAACATAGCGTATCATTTAACAGAAACGGTTCTGATTACTATCATATAGTAAAAGGCTCGGAAACTGTTGATGGTGCAACTCAGCATTTTGTAAGTCTAAATAAGGTAACAGCATCGGGTACAACTACTCTTGCTAAAAATACTTATACAGCAAGCCCGTTTGCTGATACATATTCACAGAGAATTTACGAGATAGACGTAAACAAGGAAGTATCTCCTGCTGTTATAACAGCTAAAATTACAGTTGATGACGTTGTATGTGAGCTTGTTGCTGAGGATAGCGCGCCGCTTGCAGACGGTAAAATATATATCGACTGCGAATATGCAGGTTATCCTTCGCTTTACAATTTCTTCTGCACAAAGAAGGAATACGTAGGCGGTTCTAATGCAAACGGTGATGCAGGTCTTTATACAAAAGCTATCACTTATAATAAAAAAATTGGTGCAACAGATAGTGTTGATTCGTTATTAAATGAAGGTATTAACCTAGCGTATAATAAAAGCGCAGATGTTATAACATTCTCAGATAATGGTGCGTGCTATAACGGCGTTACTAACAACGCGGAAATTTTATATGCTCCTGGTAACCTTGGAAGCGATAGTTATGTATTTACTACAAAGCACGTTACAAACAACCAGAGACAGTCAGAAATCAGATTTAATGTATCTGCCGACGGAAAGAGTTACTATCAGTTTAAATTTGTAATACCAAATGATTATACAAATCCAAATAGCCATATCGAGCTATATAAGGTTGTAAATGGTACATCCTCGCTTCTTGCATCAAATGAAGATGCAGACAGAGGTGCAGCAGGTGCAGGCGGAACAACTACACTTAAGGTTGTAGTAAATAAAACTGCATCAGGCAACGAAATCACAGTAAGTGGTACTGGTTCAAGATACGGTGGAACAGATTCACTATCATACACCGATTCTAGTTCACCACTTGATGCAGGTAATTTCCTTCTTGGCTTTGGTTCGTATGGTGGAGCAGAAACGTTTAAAGAGCTTTCATACAGTGTAGATAAGCTCATCACACTAAACGATGATGTGTTCTTCTATGTAAACGGTGCTTATGCTACAGCTTACTCAAACGGTAAAATTGAGATTGAAGCACCTATAAAGAGAATAGGTAACTATGTGGTAGTAGCTGCACTATATGAAGACTATGAAATGACAGACGTTGTTACACTTACACCTGACGAGTTTAACTCAGGTAAGGTAGCACTTTTCGATACTACACAGAGTGCTGCAAAAGATGCTTATGTAAAGGTATTTATATTTGACGGCGAAGATACACTTAACAACCTGACAAAAGTGTATGAATTAAACTAAAGGAGGGATGACAGATGAGAAAAATAAATAAAGTATTATCAGTTATAATTTGTATAGTAATGCTTGTGTCTGTTATGCCTTCTATGGTACTTGCAAGTGCAAGCATAAACATTGGCGACTATGTGCAGATGGGTACATACAACGATGCTCCGATTGTTTGGAGATGCATAGCTATAGACGGAAATGGTCCGCTACTTTTGGCAGATGAGATACTTGCTCTTAAAGCATTTGACGCGTCTGGTGACAGCTTAACAGGCTCTCACACAAGAGGTGATGAAGGCTACAGAAACATTGCGGGCTCAAACTACTGGGCAGATTCCAACATCAGAGTTTGGCTAAATTCCGACGATTTTGCAGGAAATGTCAAGTGGACTTGTGGTAACGCACCGACAGATGCTGAAGTTACAAGATTACAGAATGGTTACGATAACGAAGCAGGATTTTTAACTAACTTTACACGTGATGAAAAGAAGCTTATAAAGTCTGTTTCTCAAAAATCAATACTTGACGGCAAGGAATATGCAAGTATGTCATCTTATGGTACAGAACCATTTAAGTATGATATTCAGATTGCAAACATTATGCAGAACTATGAAAATGCATATTCGGAAACTGTAACAGATAAAGTGTTTTTACTTGATGTTGCACAGCTTTCTGCACTAGTAATAAACCTTGGCACAGAGTATGCAAAGGGTATCATCTCTGAAGGATGTATCGCATACGCAGATACATACAAGGAAAATGGTTTTGCTCTTGGTGCATCTTGGGGTTGGTGGCTTAGAACTCCCGTAACAGAGGATGTTTGTCACAGCACTTATGTTCGTTACGTAATGGGCAACGGCACAGAAGCAGGTCTTGACTATGCAAAGCAGACAGATAAGGGTATAAGACCGGCGTTTTACTTAAATAACTCTGATGCTATTATAGTGTCAGGTACAGGTACAAAAGGTAATCCTTATACATATAAAGCTACTCCAAATACAATTAGTGAGTATGGTGCAACTGTTGCTAAATACAATGATAATATAATCAATGTGTCTGGTAATGTAGGAGCAGAAAACGTAGGTAAGAATGTAAATATCGTTCTTATACCAAAAGCTACATATAACACACTTCTAACTGCAAAGTATATAACAAATGCTACCGTTAATGAGGACGGCTCATACGGTGCAAAATTTAAAGCTGTAATAGGTGAGGATGACGTACTTGTAGTTAAAGTAAACGGCACAAATGTTGCATATACTTTAACAGCACCAAAGGATGCATCGGAAAATCTCGTTGAACTTGATATTTCACTTGATATGGATAATAAGGTAAATGTAAACCTTGTTAATAAGTATATTGATGCTACAACAGCTAAACTTATTATTGCTACATACGATGCAAATGGTAAGCTGGACAAGACAAAAATTGTAGATTACGATTTAGCATTTGGTCCAAACGGCGAAGTGCAAAAGTTCGTATCTGAAAATGCTGTAGAAGGAACTGAAGTAAGAGTATTTTTGTGGAACAGCTTTAGTGATATGATACCTCTTGCAAAAGATGATGCAGAGGTTATACCTGAAATTACAGTTATAACAGAATAAAAGATTACCAAATAGTAATTTTCTACCTATAAACAAACCACTTTGATATAATAAATCGAGGTGGTTTGGTTTTTTGTTTTATTTAAAATAAATTATCTGTAAAATATCATAAAATACCAATAAAATGTCTGGTGTAATATGACATTTAAAAAATATTTGATAATTGCAAATTATTGTGGTATAATGAATATCAATAATTTTTGAAAGGAATAAATATGGAAAAATTAGTATGTGATGTGTGTAATGGGGATATGGAACTGACACAAAAAGGTTATGTCTGTATACAGTGCGGAAAAATAAAGGAGTGGGAATCTGAGGATTTATCCAAAGAAATTCGAAGTTTGCCTTTTCAAAGTGCCGAGAAAAATAATAAAAAAATACTAGTTTTTTTAATTGCAGCTATTATTGCAATAAGCTTTATTGTATTTTTTGTTTTGTATAGCAATATATCCAATTTATTTGTTGCAAATTCTATACCACATATTATAAAAGAAAATGGATATGAACGCACCATAGATAGTCAGACAGTACAAACAATAAAAAGTGAAAATCTAAATGGTATTATAGAAGGAATCCCAAATAAATCTAATAATAAACTGCTTTTATTGAATTTTGGTGATGATAAATATGCAATTAGCTATGTGAATTTTAAATCACAAGATATGAAAGTGTTTGATTATGGAACGTATTTCCCATTGAAGGTTATAGCAACTGAATGCTTAGATAATCTTTCGCGTGATGAACAAATAGATAATTTTAATATTATTAAAAATTTTATTGAAATTTATGGATTTAATTGTTTTGAGAATGATAATGTATCAGAAGAATACATAAGGAAAATAACTGAATACATTAGTGTAAACATAGCAAGAGAGAAAATAGAAGCAGCACTGCCATCAGTGTTTCCAAATTATCATTCGATAAATGAGTTTAAAGTTATATATGAAGATAATACTGCGCTGCCTATATATTATGCATTTAAAACAAGTTCAGTTACTAGAAATCCAAGCTGGGATAACATTGGGACAAATAATCTAAACTCACATCAAATGCAGGCTTTAACTCAAAATCTTGGTCCAATGTTGTTTGATGAAGTTTCCTGGAATGCATATGACAGGGATTTCGTATTGATGGATTCGTCATTTGAATCTTCGACATACAATGAATTAGAAAAATTACTTTTTGCTTATCATAAAAATACATATGGCTTGCAAAAGAAAGCAAATGAAAAAACGTATGTTTTAGATAACGAAATTCCTCAGGAAGATGTACTTTATCATGTTCGAAAATCTGCAGATGATTCAAAATCTCAACTTGGTGCATTTAAAATTTTAGATAATGCTAAAAAGCTGGCGTATGAAAGAAAAGCTGATGGATATGAAGTATATGATAGTAATGGATATTTAATATATGAACCATAATTAAATAATAACATATTAACAGGAGAAGATAATATTCTTCTCCTTTTTTATTTTCAACAAAATTGTGGGTGATTTTTCATGTTTTATTATATCTTTGCTTAATATGTAGTATGTTATCTTTGTTTATCCTAAAAAGTTTGTTAAAAAAATATTTATTGGCTTTTTATGTGTTTTTTAAGAAAAAGGTCTTGTTTGTCGAGGGTTTCTATGATAAAATAATCCATATATGGTATAAATATCATAATATGTAATGTTGATTATTGTTTATTA
>JAZQHR010000134.1:0-6454 GCA_045540695.1 Clostridia bacterium
AGGACAGGAGGGGATAAACATGGAAACCGCTGCATATTCACATGTTGGAAATGTCAGACGTGCAAACGAAGATAATTACTTTGTATCTTCATTTGATGATGATTACGGCTTTGCTCTGGTTGCCGATGGAATGGGTGGCCATAAGGGCGGAAAAATTGCAAGTAAAAAGGCGGTTGAGTGTATATCAGAATATCTGACTGACAATTTTGACCTGGAAAATCTTGATATTGATAATTCATCTTATGTTATCGAAACAGTAGGTGATGCCATTTCGAGTGCAAACAGTGATATATACATTGAAGCACTTAGTGATGATAATCTTATGGGAATGGGCACTACTGTTGTTATTGCTGTTATAAAGGATAAAGAGCTTTATGCGGCAAACATTGGTGACAGCAGACTATATATCATAAATAAAGAAGGTATTACTCAGGTTACCAAGGACCACTCAATGGTTCAGGAAATGATTGATAATGGAACATTAAAAGAAGATGATATTGAGGTATCATTAAATAAAAATATTATAACACGTGCCGTCGGTACAGAAAGAACTGTTATGGCTGATTTTTACAGGCATACTCTTGAGACCGGCGATGTTGTTATGCTTTGCACCGATGGTCTTACAAATATGGTTTCTGACGAGGAAATCAAAGAGGTTTTTGATGAAAATGATGATTTAGATGGTTGTGTACAGATTTTGGTAAATCGTGTAAATAACAGAGGTGGATATGATAACTCTACAGTTGTGGCCATCAGAATATAATTAAGGGGTGTAATTGTTTTGATAGGAAAAATACTTGGCGGACGCTATGAAATAATAGAAAAAATTGGCAGTGGAGGTATGTCTGTAGTATATAGAGCTCATTGCCTTAAACTAAACAGAGATGTAGCTGTAAAGGTGCTTCGTACTGACCTTGATGGTAGCGAAGAATTTATAAAGAGATTTAATGTTGAAGCACAGTCTGCAGCGAGTCTTACTCATCCAAATATTGTTTCGGTATATGATGTTGGCTCTGACGACAACATTCATTACATAGTTATGGAACTTGTTACTGGAATTACTCTTAAGGAGTATATCAAGAGCAAGATAACTCTTAAATGGCAGGAAACACTAAAAATTGCTCAAAACATAGCAAGCGCATTAGAAGATGCACATAGTAAGCATATTGTTCATAGAGATGTAAAACCGCAAAATATCATTGTTACCGGGGACGGTAATGTTAAGGTTACAGATTTTGGCATAGCAAAAGCTGCTAATTCATCTACTATGTCTATAGATAACGATGTACTTGGTTCAGTGCATTATTTTTCTCCTGAACAAGCTCGTGGAGGATATGTAGACGAAAAGTCTGACATCTATTCGCTTGGTGTGGTTATGTACGAAATGCTTGCAGGTAAAGTTCCTTTTGAAGGAGAAACATCTGTTGCAGTTGCTATGAAACATATAGAAGAATCACCAGCTAGTCTTAGACTTACAAATCCTTTGATACCTGAAGGAGTAGAGAGAATTGTTTTTAAAGCTATGAATAAAGAAACAAGATTTAGGTATCAGACTATTTCTGAAATGAAGGAGGACCTTGATATAGCACTTCAAGATCCTGAAGCAATAAATATTCAGGAAAATATATCTGATGATGGTCCTACACAGAAGTATCAAGCATTAAGAACAAAAGAGGTTGTTATAAACCTTGGACCAAATGTACCTGAATATGTTGATTATTCAAGAAAAAGACCGCAGAACACTGGTAAAAGACTTTCAAACAAAGACAAAAAAACTATATTACTTGCTATTATTACATCGTTTGTAATTGTATTTTTCGGAAGCATGTTTGTAGCAAATGCATTATATGGTTTTTCGCCGTTTTCATTTGTAAACACCGAAGAGTTAGTACCAAATGTTGTAGGTATGACACTTGGTGAGGCTGAGAAATTGTTGAGTGGAACTAAATTTTCGGTTGTTGAGGGCGGAAGAGAGGCTAGCTCTGAGTACGAAGAGGGGAAGATTATTTTTCAGAATCCCAAAGCAAAAAGAACTGTAAAAGAAAATACTGAGATTTCAGTTATCATCAGTACTGGTACTGATGAAATTACACTTGATGATTATACAAATGATGAATACAGCAGCGTTGAGCTTGAACTTAAACAAATGGGCATTGATGTTGAAGTGGTATTTGAGCAGGATGCCGATGTTGAGGAAAACCACATTATAAAACAGTCACCAGTTGCAGGTAAAAAGATAAAAGTAGGAGCTACAGTTACTCTTTATGTAAGTGAAGGTATACAGGACGAGGAAACTATCGTTCCAAATCTTATAGGAAAAACTGAAGAAGAGGTTAAAGAGCTTTTAAAAAAAGCGGACCTTATATCAGGCGAAGTAACTATCGAATCATCGTCTAAGGATAAAGACACAGTTATTCGTCAGAGCGTTTCTGGTGGGGAAACTGTAAATAAGAATACTAAAATAGACATTGTGTATAGTGGTGGAGAAGCTCCAAAGAATGAAGAAGGTGAACCTACAGAGCCATCACCTGTAACACAAAAGGAAAAAACGCTTACAATTCCTCTTCCTCAGGATAAAGAACAAATAGCGCTTAAAATAGTAGCTAACGAAAAAACAGTGTGTGAGGAAATTGTTAATCCTAAACAAACACCTGAGTTTGTTAAAAAGTTTAAAGGATCAAGCGAAGTTACATTTAACATATATATGGATGATGTACTTGTAGGAAGTAAAACAATAAATTTCAGTGAATAGAAGGTATTTATGAAAAGCGGACTTATAGTAAAAGGCATCGGTGGTTTTTATTATGTTAAAACAGATGTTGGAATAATCGAATGCAGAGCACAAGGGAAGTTTCGAAATAAATCTCTTAAACCTATGATAGGTGACAGGGTAGATATACTTATTTCTGATGACAATACCGGCAGTGTTTCAAATATTTATGACAGAAAAAATGAATTTATAAGACCGCCTGTAGCAAATGTTGACCAACTAATACTTGTTGTAGCCGCTAAAAATCCAGAACCCGACCTTGTGTTTATTGATAAAATGTCTGTTATCGCAAACTATAAAAATGTCGATTTGATACTTTGTATCAATAAAATAGATTTAGGCGATGAAAATGCTGAGAAAATTAAAACTATATACGAAAACGCAGGGTTTAAGGTTGTAGAAACAAGTGCTGTTGATGAAATTGGAATTGATGCCGTAAAAGAATATCTTGATGGCAAAATCACTGCATTTGCAGGGTTTTCGGGTGTTGGTAAGTCAAGTATCCTAAACGCAATTACCGATGCGAAAGCACAAACGGGTGATATTAGCAAAAAGCTTAAGCGAGGAAAACACACTACCAGGCACGTTGAGCTATTCGAATATGGAGAAAATTCGTATATTATGGATACACCTGGCTTTAGTATGCTAGATTTACCGTATATCAAGGCTACAGAGCTTGAAAACTTTTTTCCGGAATTTGAAAAGCATATAGGCACTTGCAAATTTGCCGGTTGCACTCATACGTCAGAGCCGGGATGTATGATTAAAGAAAGTGTGGATAAAGGTGATATAGATGCCGACAGATACGCTCACTATGTAGAGTTTTATAACAAATTAAAGGCTATTAAGGAGTGGGAACTATGATAAAAATTGCACCATCTATTTTATCAGCAGACTTTGCAAACCTTGAAAGAGATATACTAAAAGTTAAAAATGCAGGTGCAGACCTTTTGCACGTTGATGTAATGGACGGTCATTTTGTGCCTAATATTTCACTAGGTGTGCCTGTTGTAAAGAGTATTGACAAGGTTACTGATATGATACTTGATGTTCATTTAATGATAGAGCATCCGGAAAAGTATGTTGAACCATTTTTAGATGCAGGTGCTGATATCATCACAGTTCATCACGAGGCTCAAATGGACTACGAAGCTGTTAAGAAGGCTGTTAAAGCACGCGGTAAACTCCTTGGTATATCTATTAGCCCTGATACTGACGCAAGTGTTATTGAAAATTACATAAACGACGTTGATATGGTACTAGTTATGAGTGTGTATCCTGGATTTGGCGGGCAGAAATTTATTCAGGCATCACTTGACAAGGTTAGAAAAATACGCGAAATGTCAAATGATATGACTATCGAGATTGATGGCGGTATCGGACTTGACAACATCAAAGAAGTATATGATGCGGGCGTGAATATTGCCGTTGCAGGCTCAAGCGTATATGGTGCAGAAAATATAGATACTATTATTGATGAATTTAAATCGAGGTGCAAATAATTTGAAAAGAGCACTGATAATAGTTAATGGTGAGATTAACGATTACGATTATTATAAAAATTATATAAATGACGATGATTTTATTATTTGTGCTGATGGAGGAATAAAGCATCTTAATGCAATCGGTGTAACGCCTGACGTTTTTGTAGGCGATTTTGATTCTTCTAGCCCTGACCAGCTAATAGGTGATGTTGAAATCCAAAAGCACAACCCAATAAAAAACTATACTGATACAAAGCTTGCTATAGATATTGCATTTGAAAAAGGATATGGAAACATAGAAATTCTTGGCGGACTTGGCGGTAGAGTAGACCATCTTCTTGCAAACGTGTTTTTGCTAAAATATATACACGAAAATGGTGGCGTGGGGAAGATAGTCGATGAGAAAAATATGGTAATGCTTCTTACCGATACTATAACCCTTAATAAAGAAAACAATTCTTTTGTGTCACTTGTTCCTCTTACTCCAACGGTTGAAGGAATAACAAACAAAGGGCTTATATATCCGCTAAATGACTTTTGTATGCGATTTGGAAGTACAAGAGGTATAAGCAATGAATTTGCAGATGATAGTGCAGAGATTACAATAAAAAAAGGTGAAGCCTTAGTTATTATATCAAAAGAATAAATTAAAGTCTTGGACTTCAAAATGAAGTCCAAGACTTTATTATTTATAATGAATATATAATTTTGATGGTGGACAACCATATATCTTTTTGACTACTCTGCTGAAATATTTTGGATCATTAAAACCTGACATATATGCAACCTCATTTACAGTATGGTTTCCTGTAGATAAAAGCTTTTCAGCGTATCCTAAACGTAAATTTAAAATATAGATTGATGGAGTAGTATTTAGTTTTTCATTTACAAGCCGTCTAAAATATGTACTGCTCATTTTTGCCATATTTGCAAGCATTTCTACTGTTATGTCGGGGTTGGTGAAGTTATTATTTAAAAATTCTATTGTCTTGTAAAATTCTATATTATTTGAGTTTTGCAATTTATATTTGCTTAATTTGTCTATTTGAGAAAGAATCTGATAGAAAATGGCCATAGAGTCATAGTAATATACAGATTCTTTTTTTTGCCATATACTATATGCTGATTTAAATAGGTTATATAGTAATTCGTTTGAATTTAAAGAATAGTTATTTAAATCAAGTGTATCTTCTGAATGAAAATGTATGACATATATTTCGTTACGTTCAGAGTATTGTGCGTAGTATCCGGTTTTTGCCGGCATCAATACTGCATCTCCCTCGTTTGTTTCAACGATTTTGTCATTGACATTAAATCTGCCTTTTCCTTTTATTCTGTATGCAAGTGCGTGGTATGGTCTTGCGGAAACGTACACGTTTGATTTATCCCAGGACATTTTTTTGATTTCAAGTATTTTTATGCTTGTATTTGAATTTAATATATCCATTTTCATCACCATCTTTATATTATCATTTAAAGAATTTATAGTCAAGTTTCGAAAAATCCACTTTGTGTTTCTATTTGTTGGTTTTATAAGTTATTTATATTTGTTATACTGAAAAAAAGAAAACAAAGGGGAATTTGATATGGATAAGATTTTTTCTTGGAATGGTAAAGAAACTATTAAGCTTCCTGAAAAACCTAGTATGGAGTTTCGAAGTGTACACTTATGTGTGTTCCCGGAAACTAAACTTGATTTTTTGCAAAAATGCATAAGAGTATGCGGTGAAATGAAGTATTCACATATCGTACTTGAGTTTTGGGGAATGCTGAAATTTGATTGCTTAAAGGAGCTTTCGTGGGAGTTTGCATATACGAAGGAAGAAATAAAACCGCTTATTGACGAAGCAAGAGCTTATGGTATGGAGATTATACCAATGTTTAATCATCTTGGCCATGCATCAGCTAACAGGGAAAAGTATGGTAAACACGTTGTCCTTGACCAAAATCCTGAGCTGTCATATATGTTTAATACTTATGGTTGGGAATGGGATTTTGAAAATGAAGAAGTATATGAGCTTCTAAAAAAAGTAAGACGTGAGCTTATCGACCTTTGCGGAGATGGAAAGTATTTCCATATTGGTTGTGATGAAGCTTATTCAATAGGTTATGGCGAAAATAGAGCATTAAAACTTTGTGAGTATATAAACAGAGTTGCTGATGAGCTTTCAAGCGAAGGCAGAAGAGTGATAATCTGGGG
>JAZQHR010000135.1:0-2681 GCA_045540695.1 Clostridia bacterium
TAAGCTCAATGACAGAAAAAGAGCTTGCGTATGTGCGAAATAAAGAGCTTGGATTTATATTCCAACAGTATAACCTTATACCAAAATTAAATATTCTTGAAAATGTAGAGCTTCCACTATTGTATAAGGGCGTAAGAGCAAGTGAAAGAAGAAAAATAGCAATGCAACAGCTTGAGCGTGTTGGACTTGCAGGACGTGAAAAGAAGTTTCCTTCACAGTTATCAGGCGGTCAGCAGCAAAGGGTTTCTATAGCACGTGCGCTTGCAGGAAATCCACCTGTTATACTTGCAGACGAGCCAACAGGTGCACTTGATTCCAAAACAGGAAGAGAAGTGCTTGAGTTTTTGAAACAGTTAAACAGAGAAGGAACCACCATAGTTCTTATTACTCATGACAATTCTATAGCAGACGAGATAAACAGAGTGGTAAGAATCCATGACGGAAAGATAATTTCCGACATAAGTAAAAATTCTGTGTCGGGAGGTAATATAAGTGGGAATTAAACAGGCGTTTGCTCTGGCACTTAAGAGTCTTGGAGCAAGTAAAATGAGGTCGCTTTTGACGATGCTTGGCATAGTAATAGGTGTAGCGGCAGTTATCATAATAGTAAGCCTTGTAGATGGTATGACAAATCAGGTTATTTCATCATTCGAAAGCATTGGTGCTACTACGCTTAACGTAAGCATAAGAGGCAGAGGCGGAAACAGAAGTGTAGACATAGACGATATGCAAAAGCTTGTTGAGGACAATTCTGAGTATCTTGACGCTATGACGCCAAATATAACTATATCAGGTGCTACTGCCAAAAACGGAAACACAAACGTTAATCCAACAAATTGCGTAGGAGTAAATGAGTATTATGACCATATAAAGGATTTGACAGTAGAACAAGGTCGCGGACTTTCTTATATGGACTGTGAAGCACGACTTAAAAATTGCGTTGTAGGTACATACATAGCAAAAGAGCTTTATGGCAATACAAACGTGGTTGGCGAAAAAATCAAGATAAACGGCGTTGACTTTCATATAGTAGGAGTATATGAAGAAAGTGCTGATGGTAAAGAGAGAACAGGTGATGACCTTATAGTGCTTCCATATACCGTTGCACAAAAGCTTGCCTACAACTTCACTATAAGTACATATATATTTAATGCGGTTTCAAAGGATGTTGCAACTCAGGCAGAAGGCGTAGTAAATCAATATCTTTTAAAGGTGTTTTCAAGCACGGATTATTTTACTATTACAAATATGTCAAGCATTATAGAAGAGATAAACAAAATCACCAATATGATGTCGATAGTAATGGCAGGCATAGCCGGTGTATCACTTCTTGTAGGTGGCATAGGTATTATGAATATAATGCTGGTATCGGTTACTGAGAGAACGAGAGAAATCGGTATAAGAAAATCACTTGGTGCATCACCGTGGGATATTATGAGTCAGTTTGTAGTTGAAGCTATAACCACAAGCTGTATAGGCGGACTTATTGGAATAGCATGCGGTATTGTCGGGTCGTTTCTGTCACCGCTTTTCGGTATAGATGAACCGAGCATTTCAATACCGGCAATACTAATAGCTTTTACAGTATCAGCACTTATCGGAGTAGGCTTTGGATATCTTCCTGCTAAAAAAGCGGCAAGAATGAATCCGATAGATGCGTTAAGATATGATTAAATAATACAGGAGGAAATATATGAAAAAGGTTATTTCTTATATAGTTTCACTTGCGATAGTAATTTCTTGTGTGCCATCGCTTGTGGTAAATGCAGAGATAAGCAATGATGAAATCCTCATTGGTCTAGTGTCTGACTTAAACATAATGACAGGTGACCCTGATGGTGATTTCAGGTTGGATGACTATGTAACAAGAGCTGAATTTACCAAGGTGGCAATAGCTGCTTCTGTGCATAAAAACAGCGTTGCAACACGTCTTACAGTGTCACCATATCCCGATGTAACATATACTCATTGGGCGGCTCCATATGTAAGTGTGGCGGTAAATAACGGACTTGTTACAGGCTACGAGGATTCTACATTCAGACCTGAAAACAATGTGTCGCTTGAGGAGGCGGTCACTATTGTTTTAAAATTACTTGGATATACCAATGATGATTTTGGTTCGTCATGGCCGTATGGACAGATGGGACTTGCTAACAATCTTGATTTGACAGACGATATTGATAAGGTAGTAGGTGATGCTCTGACAAGACGTGATGTTGCACAGCTTATAACAAACCTTATGAAAACAAAATCAAAAGGTTCAAACGCAAATTATATAACGCTTCTTGACTATGATATCATTGAGGATGCTATGCTTATAGCTACCACTAACGAGGACATAGCAGTTGGAAGTGATAAGATATATACTTCTTCGGGTACATACAAAATCGACAGTGATTTTGATTATTCGCTTGTAGGACGAAAAGGCGATATAGTTATTAAAAACGGAAGTGATTTTGTAAGCTTTATGCCGGATAAGCAGATAGTGGGAGAGTATAATGTATATCAGGTTATAGACGATGATGTTATAGTATCTAATGGTGGAAATCTTGAAAAGCTAGACGTAGATTCAACCGTTACCGTGTATAACAAATCTTCTAAAACAAACCTTGCAAGCATTATACCGAAAATGGCACCGGGTGATGTGATATCCACCTACAGAAATGAAAACGGCGTGATTG
>JAZQHR010000136.1:0-15653 GCA_045540695.1 Clostridia bacterium
TAAACCATTATTAAATATTTCTTCTAATATTTTAGGTTCATTTTCTGGTAAATTTCCTCTCATTGGAAATTCTGTCTTTGGCAAATTAAGTGTTGCTCCATAATCCTTCTTTTCTTCGCACATATTTTTTCCTCCCTTTTATTTAGATAATACCAGGAATATTTACATAAACAAAAAACTCGCCCTATATAAGGACGACAATAGTTTCGTGGTACCACCTTAATTTATATATTAAAATTAATATACATCTTAAATATCTTTAACGCAGATTTACGACTTATTTTACTTTTGGTTCAAATAAGCAACTAATAAAGTGATAATAAGTAAAATTTCTTCCTACTAGAATTACACCAACCTCTAGCTCTCTTTAGGGAAATTAGACTTACCGTGTCTTTATTTTTGTTTTTAATATGTAAATATATTATCATGTTTTTGCTTTATTTGCAATACCTCGAAGAAAAAATGTTAGGTTTCCCTAACATTTTGTTTATGCTGTTTCTTTATTATTATCTGTTATAACTTTTTTCTTTTTTACAGTAGGTTTATTTTCTTGTTTTAATTCATTTATTATAAGTTTTGGTGCGGCTCCATTTTCTACTGTATCTTTTGTTATAATACATTTTTGAATATTAGGATTTGATGGTATATCAAACATAATATCTCTCATTATATCTTCGATAATTGATCTTAAACCTCTTGCACCTGTATTTCTTTGAATAGCTTTATCAACTATTACATCTAATGCTTCTTTTTCAAATTCAAGTTCAACATTATCATAACTTACTAATTTTTTGTATTGTTTTACTAAAGCATTTTTAGGCTCTGTTATTATTCTGATTAATGTTTCTCTGTCTAATTCTTTTAATGTTGTTATAATTGGAAGTCTTCCAACAAATTCTGGAATTAAGCCGAATTTTAATAAGTCTTGTGGTAAAATTTGTTCATAAATTTTATATTTATCTATTTCTTTTTTACTTTCTATATTTGCTCCAAAACCAATTGATTTTTTCCCAACCCTATCTTTAATAATTTTGTCTAAACCTTCAAAAGCTCCTCCACAGATAAATAATATATTTTCTGTATTGATTTGTAAGAAATCTTGATGTGGATGTTTTCTTCCACCTTGTGGTGGAACTGATGCTGTTGTTCCTTCTATTATTTTTAGTAACGCTTGTTGAACACCTTCACCACTTACATCTCTTGTTATAGATGGATTTTCAGATTTTCTTGTAATTTTATCTATTTCATCTATATATATAATTCCTTTTTCAGCTAAAGCTATATCATAATCAGCTGCTTGAATAAGTTTTAATAAAATATTTTCAACATCTTCTCCAACATAACCTGCTTCTGTTAAAGTTGTTGCATCTGCTATTGCAAATGGAACTTTTAATATCTTAGCAAGAGTTTGAGCAAGAAGCGTTTTTCCAGATCCTGTTGGACCTAATAGAAGCACATTACTTTTTTGTATTTCTACATCATTATTTTCTTCTTCGTTATTAATTCTTTTATAATGATTATATACTGCAACTGCTAGAGTTTTTTTAGCATTTTCTTGGCCTATAACGTATTTATCTAATATATCTTTTATTTCTTTTGGACTTAACAATTTTTCTTGTTCGTCTATTGTATACCCAAATTCATCTTCAACATATGATTCATTTTCTATTATATTTTTACAAACGCTAACACATTCATCACATATATATACGCCTGGGCCTGCAACTATTCTATTAACTGCTTCTTGAGATTTACCACAAAACGAACATCTTACATTTTGCGGAGTATCTTTCTTCTTTGACATATTTATTTCTCCTCTTTATTCTTTATTTTTTATCATTTGCTATTTAAAATGACCTTCTCGGGACGGTCCTAAAAACGTTCATACAAGATGACCGTTTTATAGGGCCGGCGTCCCTGACAAAGGTCATTTTTTAAATTCTTTTATCCATAATACCATCTATTAAACCATATTTTAAAGCTTCTTCTGCTGTCATATAGTTATCTCTTTCTGTATCTTTTTCTATAGTAGCTAAATCTTGACCTGTTCTTTCACTTAAGATTTTGTTTAGCTTATCTCTAGTTTTTACCATATGGTCTGCATGTATCTTTATTTCAGTTGTTTGACCAGAAAGTCCACCACCTGCTATTAATGGTTGGTGAATTAATATTTCAGCATTTGGTGTAGCATATCTTTTACCTTTTGTTCCTGAAGCTAAAAGAACCGCTCCCATACTAGCTGCTAATCCAACACATATTGTAGATACAGGACATTTAATATAGTTTATAGTATCAACTATTGCCATACCATCTGTAATTGACCCACCTGGGCTATTGATATATAGATGGATTTCTCTATCTGGATCTTCTGATTCTAAGAATAGTAATTGTGCAACTACTAAACTTGCAGAAGTAGGATTAACATCTTCTGCTAAAAATATTATTCTATCTTTCAATAATCTAGAAAATATATCGTAAGATCTTTCACCTTTACTTGTTTGTTCGATTACATAAGGAACTAAACTGTTCTCAATCATTTACTTCTCTCCTTTTTTATTCTTAAATAATTGTGATTATCATTTAAAACAAATCAAAAACGAGTATTGCTAGGCAAAATTTTGTTGTAAACCGGAGGCGTACTGGTGTACGTTGATGCATGAAACTGTTAAAGCTTCGTTTGTTACAGTTTCAGTATGCACAGCTGGATTAACAATCAAAATTTTAACAACGCAAGACGAAGTTTTTCATTTGTTTTTTATTTAATTTTTGCGTTATCTAATAAGAACTTAATAACTGCTTCATTTTTTATAGAATCTTTAATATATGTTATAAATTGTTCATTTTCTTTTAATTCTTCTGCTTTTTTTCCATACATAACAGCCATTTCTTCTACTTTTTTGTTAACTTCTTCTTCAGATGCTTCTAAATTTTCTGCTTTAACTATAGCTTCTAAAGTTAATCTTGTTTTTACAGATATTTTTGCATTTTCTTCATGTTCTTTTCTGAAATCTTCCATTGATTTTCCTATCATTTGTAAGTATTGTTCTAATCTAACTCCTTGATAAGATAATCTTGCTTCCATATCTTTTACCATGTTGTCTATTTCTGTTTCTACCATTCCTGATGGAATTTCAACTTCTACAGTTTCAACAGCTGCTTTTACAACTTCATCTTCCATTTCGTGTTCTGCTCTATGTTTATTTTCATGTTCTAATTTTTCTTTGATACTTGCTTTTAATTCATCTAAAGTATCGAATTCACTAGTGTCTTTTGCAAAATCATCATTTAATTCTGGAAGCTCTTTTTCTTTGATTTCTTTAACTGTTACTTTAAATAGGGCAGGTTTGCCTTTTAATTCTTCAGCGTGGTATTCTTCAGGAAAAGTAACGTTTACTTCTACTTCCTTGCCAATTTCAGCACCGATTAGCTGTTCTTCAAAACCAGGAATGAATGCACCACTACCAATTTCAAGCGGATAATCAGTTCCTTTACCACCTTCGAAAGCAACACCGTCAGTGAAACCTTCAAAGTCAATAGTAGTCATATCGCCTTCTTTAACTGCTCTGTCTTCAACAGTTATAATTCTGGCATTCTGCTCTCTTACTCTGTTGATTTCAGCATCTACATCTTCTTCAGTAGCTTTGTATCTGATCTTTTTGCCTGTTATTTCAGTGTATTTACCTAGAGTAACTTCAGGCTTTACAGTTACTGTAGCAGTGATAACAAGATCTTTGCCTTCACCGATTTCTTCTACGTCTATTGCAGGCTGGTCAACAGGAGATATACCTGTTTCCTTAACAGCAGCTTCGTATGCATCAGGGCAAACAAAATTGATTGCATCTTCGTAGAAAACAGCTTCGCCATAATATTTTTCAATCATCTTTCTAGGCACTTTACCTTTTCTAAATCCAGGAATAGCAATGTGCTTAGCGTTTTTCTGATATGCTTTCTGCATACCTTCTTCGAAAGTTTTGCTGTCAATTTTAATTGTTAATTTAACAACATTTTTTTCGATTTGTTCGTTTTTTACTATTTTCATTTGTAGGTCCCCCTATAAAAATATTATTTTAAAATACTATCAGCATAATATTATATCAAACTTTTGAAAATATTGCTACTGTTTTTTGAAAAAATATGAAAAATTTATAAAAAAGTCACGTTTTTATATCGTTTTTTTGATATTTACCCTAAAATTCCAGCTTATATGGGGTGAATTCCAAGAAATCTGCCGATACAAGTTTGAAATATACATCATCCACTTTACCTTCAAATGCATATCTTAACGCACTTGAATGAAGGTGCCCGTATAAGCAAATATCAACATTATACTTTCTAAATAATGACATATATTCTTCGTTTACAGTATGATCTTTAGTTATTGGCGGATAGTGTAAAACCGCAACAATTTTCTTAGGATTGTGCTCAACGCATGATTGCAAGGATAATTCAAGTCTGTTAAGCTCACGACTGTATATTTTTTGATTTTCCTCGTTGAAATTACCATAGCTTGCATCTGGCCATCCGCGTGTGGCACAAATAGCTATATCATCGTGTATATATGAGTTGTTATTTAAAAATGTGATTGTGTTAAACTGATTCATGCTAATGTATTTGTTAAGCTTTGTAATGCTTTCCCACCAATAGTCGTGATTACCTTTAGAGATGATTTTTTTGCCTTTTAATTCATTTATAAAATTGAAGTCATCATAGCACTCATCTAAGTACATTGCCCATGACACATCACCGCCAATGATTACAATATCATCATCTGTAACAGTTTCGTTCCAGTTGTGTTTTATTTTATCCATATAATTTACCCATGAATTGCCATAAATGTCCATAGGCTTATCTTTTATACTAAGTGAAAGATGTAAGTCTGACATAGCGTATATTGCCATTTTATCACCTCTTTTATATTACTGCACTAAGCATTATACTATATAAATTAAATAAAGTCAAAACAAGGTTGATAAGTTGTAATAAAATAGTGTATAATGTCAAAAAAGGATTTTTTAGGTGATTTATTTTGTTTAAGTACATTTTAGCTTTTATATCATCATATTTGTTTGGTATATATCTAAATGAATTTATAGATGCTTCTATAATGTGGTTTGTAATGGGTACGCTTGTTTTAGCAGCAGTTATAAATATGTTTGTATCTAAAAAAATATTTAGTGTGCTTTCGTTTATGATGATATTTGTAGTAATAGGTTGTGTCAGCTTTTATCACGAAAGTACTTTAGAGTACACAGATTTAAATAAATATACTTATGAATATGCAAATTTTACGGTTAGAGTTGTTGAGCCGGCAGTCTATCATCAGGATAAGGACAGAAGTGAATTTGTTTGTAAAATAATTGACGCAGGAACAAAAAATAACAAGACTACTATAAATTCTGATGAAAAATGTCAGGTTTTCGTGGACGGAAAAATAGAGTGTGAATATAATGATTTAATAGAGATAACTTACGCTTATATTGAAAGTCCATCCGAAAATGAAAATGTTGGCGATTTCAACTATGCAAGGTATCTAAAGGGTAAAGGTATAACAGCGGTTATTCAAACTGAAGATTATAATGTATTTAATGTTGGAAAATATAGCGACAGCAATATATTATATTCTAAAATTCAGCAGCTTAAATCATGGATCGTTATTACAATTGATAAATATATACCACTTAAAGAGGGTAGTGTTATTAAAGCTATTCTTGCGGGTGACAAAAGGTATATGGATGCAGTCATTAAAGATTCTTTCAGGGTAACCGGAATATCTCACATAGTATCAGTATCAGGATTACATCTTTCAATTTTATCGAATTTTATTGGTGCACTTTTATATTTTTGCTTTGTGAAAAATTGGCGAATAAGAAACATTATTCTTATAATTACTACATTTTTATTAATGCTTTTAATGGGATTTTCTCCGTCAGTTATTCGATCAGGGACCATGCTTATTATCGCAAATCTTGCTGCGTTCGCCAACCGAGAAAGTGATTCACTAAATTCCATGTGTCTTGCAGCATTTATAATATTTTTTATAAACCCAGTTTCCGCTTATGATCTTGGATTTTTATTGTCATTTGCATCGACTTTAGGAATTGTATTATTTTATCCATTTTTCAGGGATAAATTTAATCTGAATAGAAAAGGAATTATCAGAACAATAGTCGCAACAGTGTTTACCACAATATGTTCTCAGGCAGTCGCGCTTCCTATATCAGTGTATTACACCAATACCATGTCAACATTATTTATTATTACAAATCTAATTGCTGTTCCTCTTATGCCGATACTGCTATTCTTTGGTTTGATATTTTTACTTGAAGCGTCAATAGGAGTGCTTGTCAGACCATATTTTGCGGGTTTGATATTTTTAATAGCTTATGTTATAATAAATATAATGAAATGGATATCTAACCTTGAATATTCATATATTCTTTTGAGCGGAAAAGTTTTTGTTAAAATATATATTATTACAGCTATTGCTGTTTTATTTGTTAGATATGTGGCGAATTTTAAGGAGAGAAGTATGAAAAAGAAGCTGGTATCGTCTATAATAGTACTAATTGTCGCGATAGTTTCTGCTATCAGTACATATACACCATCACTTCCGGGTGATGCAAGGGTTACATTTATCAATGTAGGGCAGGGGGACTGTTCTCTTATTCAAACGTCGGATAATACGTCAATAATGATAGATGGCGGTGGAATGAACGTAGAGGATTACAGTGTTGGTGACGAGGTTGTTATTCCATACCTTGTTTCCAATAATGTAAAGAAAATTGATTATGCTATAATTTCACACTATCACGATGACCACGCTGAAGGTATAATTACACTAATGGAAAACTATAACGTCGATAGACTTGTTGTACCTGATGTAATAGTAGAGGATAATTATTTAAAAGATAAAGCGTATAAATTAGCTAAAAGAAAAAACATTGAAATTATTGAGGTTTCCGATGGTGACGTACTTGAAATAGATAATGTTATATTGAATATATTATCCCCGACAAAAGGCTTTGATGGTGATCTTAACAACACTTCTATAATTATTAAAGCACAGTGTGCGGGTGCATCATTTATGTTTACCGGGGATGCTGAAAAGTCAGCAGAAAAAAGACTTTTGGACAGGAATATAAAATGCGATGTGCTAAAAGTCGGTCACCATGGATCTACAACATCGAGCACTGATGAATTTGTAAAAAGAGTAAGTCCAAAATATGCAGTAATAAGCGTAGGTGAAGATAATACTTATGGTCATCCGGCTGGCAAAACTATTTATACTCTTCTTAAATATGACGTTGAGTATATGAGAACCGATCTTAATGGTACAATAGTTTTTGATTTGAATAAGGATGGTATAAAAGAGATTAAAACACTAAAAGGTGATATTTATGGAGAAACTTAAAAATCAGCTTAAAAACAATGATTTTTCGAATATTTATTTATTTTGTGGCGAAGAGGAATACCTGCGCGATTATTACTCATTAAAGATTTCAGAAGCAATTTGCCCTGATGAAGATAATAAGGTATTTAATTATTTAAAAATAAACGGTGTAAAGCCTGACCCTGATATAGTAGATGAATTTATAAGTAATTATCCATTTATGTGCGATAAAAAAATTCTTATAGTAAAAAATTCCGGATTACTAAAAAAAGCAAACGAAGCTGATAAAAAGTATTGGAAAGATGTTTTTGAAAATGTCGATGAATATGCAGTAGTAATCTTTTCTGAATCCGAGGTGGATAAAAGGGGGGTATTGTACAAAGAGCTTGTAAAAAAAGCAGATGTGTATGAGTTTAAATATCAAAAGGTTGCAGATCTTACAAATTGGGTAGCAAAGGTACTTACTTCTGAAGGTAAGAAAATGCTAAAGCAAGATATAGAATATCTTATATACAACTGCGACAGCGGTATGATTAGCCTTAAATCAGAAATAGATAAGCTAGTAAGCTATTCAAAGGATAGAGAAAAGATAACCAAGTCGGATATAGATATTTTAGTCTGCAAATCATCTGAAAGCAGAGTTTTTGCAATGATAGATGATTTAGTAGATGGCAAACTAAATAGTGCGCTCGAAAAACTTGAAGCAATGAAAAAGTTTAAAGAATCGCCTGTTGCAATAATTTCTCTTATCGCAAGACAATATACGATGTTTAGAAAAATTAAGCTCTTGCTTCCAAAAATGAGCGTTAAAGATGTGGCAAAGGAGCTGGATACAAGAGAGTTTTTCCTCGAAAAACATATAAATGCTCAAAAGAAAATAACTAAAAAGTGCATTGACGATATATTAATTATGTGTTCAAAGCTTGATAGTGAAATTAAATCGGGTAAGATTGATGGTTGGATAGCTGTTGAACTGCTTTTTAATAAATGTATGCAGAGAAATTAAATATAAAAATTTAATTGGTTTTGATGTTAAAAATCACACTTTTCTTGCTAATTCATATTATATAAATATAGAAGACAGGGAAGGGTGATTTTTTTGATGTTTAGAAAAAATCGAACGTATGCACTGTGTATATTTGCATTTGTAATTGGACTTTTCTTATCATTCATCCTAAAGCCTGTTCTTATCGTCGTAATTGAGGGAATAGTAATATTATTGCTTTGTCTTACACTTTTTTGCGGCAGCAGATATTAGAAAGGTGATGGATTATGAAAATAGTCATTTTAAACGCTCCAAAATTTCTTTGCAAGATACTTAAAAAGGTTTTTAAAATGTAAGAGTAGTTGTCGGAAGATAAGGAAGTATTATCTTAGAATAGGTACATAAATAAAAATGAGGACGATAATTCGTCCTCATTTTATATTTTGTAATATTATTTGATTATCAAACCGCTCTTGTAACTTTGTTAGAACGTAGGCATCTTGAACATACAGATACTCTCTTTGGAGTTCCGTCAACAATAGCTTTAACAGTTCTTATGTTTGGTTTCCAAGTTCTATTACTTCTTCTGTGAGAGTGACTTACCTTAATACCGAAAGTCACGCCTTTTCCGCAAATTTCGCATTTTGCCATCTATAAAACACCTCCTACATTGTTCGCAAATTACATAACTAAATGGTATTATACCAAATAATTTCTGATTTTGCAAGGGTTTTTTACAAATTTTTTAAAAAAATTATTTTATTACTATTCTGTGATAAACTTTTTTACCTTTTTTAATAATCATTTCGTTGTCAGTAAAGCTATCAAGTGTAATTTTTGTAGTAGGGTCGGTAACTTTCTCATCATTAACAGATACACCGCCCTGCATTACAAGACGTCTGCCTTCACCCTTTGATGGGATAAGCTTAGCTTCAAACATAACATCAAGTATGCCAACACCTTCTTCAAATCTTGCTTTATCAAATTCAGTTGAAGGCATATTTTCAGAGCTTGCACCTGCAGAGAAGATTGCTTCAGCAGCTTGTTTTGCTTTGTTTGCTTCTTCTTCACCGTGAACAAGCTTTGTAACCTCATAAGCAAGTATTCTTTTTGCTTCGTTAAGCTCTGCACCCTCAAGCTTTGCAAGCTCGTTGATTTCGCTCATAGGAAGGAAAGTGATAAGCTTTAAACAGTTTATAACGTCTGCGTCATCAACGTTTCTCCAATACTGATAGAAATCGTAAGGTGATGTTTTTTCAGGGTCAAGCCATAGTGCACCTTTTTGTGTTTTACCCATTTTCTTACCTTCACTGTTTTGAAGTAGGGTAAAAGTCATACCATAAACCTGTTTCTGGTCTTTTCTACGACAAAGCTCTATACCGCCAAGGATATTACTCCACTGGTCATCACCGCCAAGCTCAAGCTTACAGTCATACTGTCTTGAAAGCATCAAAAAGTCATAACTCTGCATAAGCATATAGTTAAACTCCAAGAATGTAAGACCTTTTTCAAGTCTTTGCTTATAACATTCAGCAGTAAGCATCTTATTAACTGAGAAACAAGAACCAATATCACGTAGGAAATCTACATAGTTAAGCTTTAAAAGCCAGTCAGCATTATTTACCATGATGGCTTTACCATCAGAAAAATCAACTATGCTTGAAAGCTGTTTTTTAAAGCATTCACAGTTGTGGTTGATAGTTTCCATAGTCATCATCTGACGCATGTCAGTTCTGCCGGAAGGGTCACCGATAGTACCTGTACCGCCGCCAACAAGTGCGATTGGTCTGTGACCGTGATCCTGCATGTGACGCATTACGACCATCTGCAGAAAGTGGCCTACGTGTAAGCTGTCAGCAGTAGGGTCAAATCCTATATAAAAAGTAACCTTTTCATTTCCTAAAAGTTCTCTTATTTCTTTTTCGTGTGTTGTCTGAGCTATTAGACCTCTCTCGCTCAGTACGTCATAAACATTACTCATAATGTCCTCCTAAAGTATATACTATAACTTGTATTTTATCATTTAATAGTAAATAATGCAATATTTTTTGAAAATTTATTTATAAATTCATATTTATTGACTTTTGATATAAAATGATATATAAATATATTAGAAAATTTCAAAGAGGATATATTATGAAAAATATTAAGAAAATTGTATGGTGGATACTACTAATTGGTTTAATGATAATTATTTATAATTTTTCAGCTGAAAAGGCGGTTGATTCGGCTGATACCAGTAAGAGTTTTATTAAAATGCTAATTGATATTATTCCATTTTCCAAAAACTTAAGCGATGCTACAAAACAAGAAGTAATATCATCTCTTAATTTTATAATTAGAAAATGTGCACACTTTACGCTTTATGCATTATTAGGATTTTTAGCTTATGGAGCAGTGAAATCTACTTTTTCATTTAGTGAAAAATCATACAAAAAATATTCATTTGTAATATGTGTAGTTTATGCAATATTTGATGAAATTCATCAATATTTTGTTCCCGGCAGAGCATGCAGACTATATGATATAGTTATTGATGGCTTAGGTGCAGTATTTGGAATATTTATTTTTAATTATATCGGAAAACGGATTAAAAAATTATATACAAAACATAAAAAGTGCTAAATTTTAAAAATTAGCACTTTTCTTTATACTATATAAATTTTTTTATGTCAGTAGGGGACATACCAAGAATTTTTGTAAAAGCTCTGTAAAAACTTGAATACTCGTTAAATCCGACGCTTTGAGCAGCTTGCGAAACAGGTACTTTACTTAGAATAAGCTCTTTTGCTATATAAATTCTTTTTCTTGTTATATATTCAGTTAGCGTGATACCGATTTTGTTTTTAAACTCGTGTGATATATAGTATTTGCTTAGGTAAAATTCCTTTGCCAATAAATCGAGTGTTATATTGTTTGTAATATTTGCGTTAATATATTGTATTATTTCAAATATTTTTCCTTCGTATGTTATAAAATTCTCGTTTGTAAAAATGTTATTTAAATCGACAAGAAATTGTATTAAAAGCGACTTTATCATAATCTCTTTTTCGGGAAGGTCACTATTTGCATATTCACCGATTAGCTTTATTTTCTTTTTTAATTCATATTTTTTAGAAACATCAGCAGGTATTTTATTATTTGTACCAACTCTTCTCTTTTCAAGTGCGGCTAGAGGATTATATGAATCGGTAATAAACTCTGCTATATAACCGGGCTTAAATGATATAATTGAGCGTTCATATTCGTTGCTCGATTTAAAAACTGGATTATGAAGCTCACGTGGGTTTGTCAGCATAATATCACCAATTGAAAAATCATAGTTCTTACCTTCAACCATATACATTGCGTCGCCTTTTTCAAGGAGTAGTATTTCATAATAGTTATGAAAATGCGGGTTTATATTAGGATTTTTTGAATAATAAATATAGTCATAGTTAAATAATTTATCGCTATCATTTTTCAACTTCATTATATTCACCTCATTTTAATAATACAACAATTTTTGCAATGTTACAAGTTTTTTCGAAAAATAAGCATCCACTAATTGTGGATGCTTATGAATTTTAATATACTTTTTTGATTTGATATGTAACTTCACCGTTGTTTACGCAAACGTTTAAATAGGATAGGTTATCTACCATATCCTTTGCCCCCTCATATCCGGAAAGACCTGGTATTGCATAAAATTTAACACCATTTCTTGCTACAACTCTAGGTGAGTGATTATAGAAAATGTGTGCTTTTTTTCCTTTTGATGTGATATATTCATCAATTACTTTATAAAATAGCTCTTCCTCATAGTCATTTTTAAAATATAATCCTTTTGATAAAAAGATAAATATATTATCTGCAGGGGTTGCCTCAATATTATTTATAAATCTTGACCACTGAGATGGATCGGTATCAAAAATTGAATTTTGCGAGTTATCAAGAGTTATAAATGTATCACCTTTATAATCGGTAATCATATATCCCGATGTTTTTACAGAGGTAACTGACATATTTTTTGGAACTTCCGTTCCGTTTCCTACAAAAAATGCAAGTTCGTTATTTTTTGAAAATATTTCAGCTACGTCTTGTATAGCAAGGTTTTTGCCAAGTGTTTCATTGTGTATTAAATCGCCAAATACCGCAAAAGAGTATGAAGTGTCACTGCTTTGAATGTTTGTTTCGACGTTTGCATTATCTGTTTTTGCTATGTCGTCAGGAAGAGTGATGTTACCTTTGTTGCCATCTATATTTACTATACAATTGGTTGTAACACCATTTATTTCAAATGTTACAAGAGTACTTCCGGCAGATTTTGCTTTTATATTGTTTCCGTTAAATGATACTATGTCAGATGAAAGCGAAATGTTTAAATCGCTTAAATTTATAGGAGTCATATATCCGTTTTCATCATATCCAAGTATTTTTATATATTTAGATTCGCCGGATTTTAATTCTATTGTTTTATCGGATACTGCAATAGATGATGGAGATGAAAGTACCTCCATTTCCATATTTCCACTTATACCTTCGTATGTAGCAGTAATTGTACGTTTTCCTGCACCTTTTGGATAGAACATTCCGTTAGAAAAGTAGTCGGTTGCATTTGACGATGACCATACTACGGCATTTGCATCAATGTCTATTTTACGAAGGTATTCATCCATAGCAATTGGGGTAACTGCAATAGATGTGTCGGTAAATACATATTTTTGCTCAGTATAAGGGTATATTACGCTAAGCCCATTTGATGGTGCAGTAGATACTATTCCGATGCCATTTGCCACGGCACGAAGCGAACCCTCCGATGGTAAATTAACAACCTCATTGGTGTTATTTCCAAATGATTTTGTTACAAGAGTAGTTGAACCTCCGCCGTCAAGGTTTACAGCGGTATCTATGCCATAATCCAACAGCATATCCTGTAGTGCCGATAATGTCATACCAACGCTTTTTTCCTGACGCCCATCTACTGTTATCATATATATTTTTGTCTGGTCACCATTTATACCAAACACTGTTCGTGGATTGTTTCCGCCAATGTTATGTGTTATTTTTGCTTTTTCACCATTTTTAACAAGTATGGTACCGGCTCCGATAGCAAACTTAATGTTTTCTATATTAGGTTTAAGTGATACATTTATGTGAATAGGATCGCCTTCTGAAAAATTATTTATAAGGAATTTAGTGTGGTCACTTAGAAAAGATAATACATAACCATTTTCGGGGATTTCTACAGGTCCTTTATCATAATTTATTGATGATACAATATCGTTTTCTACAACCATTTCTACCTGAAATGAATATGAACCAGGTGACTTTTCGCCCCATGTTCTGTCATACATTACAATTTTATCAAGTGGGTCATATTTGTTTATATGTCTTACTTGTTCAACACTTCCGTTTGGTGCAGTTATAGTCATATATGCGTCTATGTAATCAAAAATAAAGCTTCCATTATAATCTTCTATTACCGATGAAAATTCCCAAGAATTTGCATACGATGATATAAGCTTACCATCATCATATTCAACGCCTACAGAGCTTCCGTCGCCCTTCACGCTGCTACTCCAGGAAAAGAAATCACCATTTATTGCGGCGTATGTATCTTCGCTTTTTGCCATATTAAGTACATTATCAAGCTTGTGTATTGATTTGTCACTTTTTAAAAGTGTAATGCCAAGGTGATCTTTGGAAATATCAGCTTCAACTATATTTATGTTTTGCCAGCCTGCAGAAGATAAACGTTTTATATGAGTTCGTGTCAGCCCATCGATTATCGTTTCTGTTGTTGTAAGGTCATATATTTTATCGACTGCAGCAAATGCTGTTGATGTAATTATTATTGAAAATATTACAAGTGATACGAAAATTTTTTTCATGATGTGTATTCCTCCTTAAATGTTTTATATAAAAATTATAACAGTTGGAATATTAAAAGTAAATAAATTAATATTTTTTTATTAAATTTGTAATTGAAATATAACAATACTTATGATAATATATAATTACTTATGAAACAGGAGAGATAACCTTGAATAAAAAAATTCGTGTTTTAGTTGCTCTTATGGGACTCGATATAGGTGGTGCAGAAACGCATGCTGTTGAGCTTATAAGAGGATTAGTAAAAAATAATTATATAGTTTATGTTGTATCAAGTGGAGGAGTATACGAAAATGAACTAATTGATGAAAATATTAAGCTTATTTATGCACCACTCACTAGTAAAAACCCAATAAGTATGATTAAATCATACTTTAAAATCAAATCAATTGTCGAAACTGAAAAAATAGATTTAATTCACGCTCATGCAAGAATACCTGGTTTTATATGTGGGTTTGTGCATAAATTTACAAAGGTTCCTTTTTTAACTACGGTACATGGTACTTTTTCAACACTTTTCCCATTTAAGATTCTAACCAACTGGGGGCAAAAATCAATTTGTGTAAGTGATGATATTCAAAAGTATCTTATAGAGAATTATAAAATAAAAAAAGAAAATACCATCGTTTCAATCAATGGTATAGACCCTGATAAGTTTTCAAAAAAAGTAGACTACAGTGATCTATTAAGTGAATTTAACATTAACGATAGTGATTTTAAGATTGTTTATGTCAGCAGGCTGGATGACGGTAACTGTGATGCCGGCTATATGCTTGTTGATATTGCTGATAAGCTTAAGAAAAAAATTGATAATTTAAAAATTATCATTGTTGGTGGAGGTTCTGAATATAACAATATTCGTGCTCTTGCTGAAGAAAAAAATAGAATTTTAAAAGATAATACAATTATCCTTACAAATACAAGAACTGATATTAACAAATTTACAGCAATGTCAGATTGTTTCATTGGAATTAGTCGTGCGGCTCTCGAGGCAATGTCAGCTGAAAATTGCGTTATTTTAGGCGGTAATTATGGTTATATAGGTGTATTTAACGAAGACAATCTTGATGCTTGTATAAGCACAAATTTTACTTGCAGAGGTTATGGCGAGATTACAATTGATAAGTTATACAGTGATATTATAAATGTTTATAATTTTACAGATGAAAGAAAAAGCGAGTTATCTTTATTTGGAAAGAAAATTGTCGATGAGCATTATTCGCTAAACAAAATGGTTTCGGACAATTTGATTATGTATGATAAAATGCTTAGTGAATTTCAAAATGGTTATGATTTTATGATATCCGGATACTATGGATTTAAAAACAGCGGTGATGATTCGCTACTTATGGCTATGATATCAAATTTAAAATCAATTGACGATAAAATAAGAATTGTAGTTCT
>JAZQHR010000137.1:0-2788 GCA_045540695.1 Clostridia bacterium
CTACGATCCGACTTGTACTATGCCCATATCTTTTAGCATATCTCTTATTTCATCAGCACGAGCAAAGTTCTTTTCTTTTCTGGCGTTGTTTCTTTCTTCGATAAGCTTTTCAATGTCCTCGTCAAGCATATCTTTATCAGCTTTTTTTAGCACGCCAAGCACACCGCCAAGTTCTCTTATAAGTGAAACTGCATTTTCAAGTGATGCTATAGGAGTATTCTCATTTGCATTTACATTTAGATATTTAACTATATCAAATATTACAGATATAGCGTCTGCTGTATTTATATCATCGTCCATTGCATCGATGAATTTCTGTTTAAAATCAGCAAGTGCTTTATCTATTTGGGAATCATTTCCGTCTTTTGCATTTGATTTTAAAAATTCTAAATTATCTATACAAGTATATATTCTCTCAAGTCCTGCTTCAGCCTGTTTTAAAAGGTCATGGCTGAAGTTGATTGGGTTTCTGTAGTGAGCAGAAAGCATAAAGAATCTTATAACTTCATAGTCAAATTCCTTAGCAACATCACGTACTGTAAAGAAGTTATTAAGTGACTTTGACATTTTGCGGTTATCAACGTTTATATAACCGTTGTGAAGCCAGTAATTTGCAAACTGACAGCCATTTGCACATTCGCTCTGCGCAATCTCATTTTCGTGGTGCGGGAATATTAAGTCCTGACCGCCTGAATGAATGTCTATAGTTTCACCCAAAAATCTGTTTGCCATAGCACTGCACTCGATATGCCAGCCTGGTCTACCCTCTCCCCACGGGCTTTCCCACGCAACTTCACCTTCTTTTTTAGCTTTCCACACAGCAAAGTCCATAGGATTTTTCTTATCTTCGTCTATATCTATTCTTGCACCTGCCTCAAGGTTTTCAAGTGGCTGATGTGAAAGCTTGCCATATTCTTTGAATTTCTTTACATCAAAGTAAACGTCACCGCCAACATTATAAGTAAATCCTTTTTCTTCAAGAGTCTGTATAAGTTTTATGATAGCGTCAATGTTTTCAGTAGCACGAGGATGAACTGTAGCTTTCTCGATACCAAGACCTTCTGCATCTATAAAGTACTCGCCAATAAACTTATCTGCAAGCTCTTTTACAGTGATGTTTTCCTCGTTTGCTCTTTTTATCATTTTGTCGTCTACATCTGTGAAATTCTGTACAAATCTAACCTCGTAGCCCTTGTATTCAAAATATCTTCGAAGTGTATCAAATATTATAAACGGACGAGCATTTCCTATATGGAAAAAGTTATATACTGTAGGTCCGCAAGAATACATTTTTACTACATTTTCCTCGATAGGTTTAAATTCTTCTTTTTTTCTTGTAAGTGTATTATAAAGTTTCATTAATTATCTCCTTTTATAAGTAATTTTTCCAGGTCGTCAATCTTCTTATGAAGCTTGCAAAGCTCTTGTGAAACAGGGTCAGGGATATGAATCTGGTCAAGATCGCCCACCCTAATGCCGTTACGTTTGGTAATTCTCGCAGGAACACCTATACAAGTACAGTTGTCAGGAACCTCCGAAAGAACCACTGCTCCCGATGCAATCTTTGAGTTATCACCAACAGAAAACGGGCCTAACACCTTTGCACCTGAACCAATCATAACATTATTGCCAATGGTTGGGTGACGTTTTCCCTTTTCCTTACCCGTACCGCCAAGGGTAACTCCCTGATATATAGTACAATTATCGCCGATAACGGTTGTTTCACCTATTACCACTCCCATACCATGGTCAATGAAAAGCCCCTTACCTATCGTAGCTCCCGGATGAATTTCTATACCGGTAATTGATCTTGTAATCTGCGAAATAAGACGTGCTATAAAAAACATTTTATGCTTATAGAAAAAATGTGAATATTTATGTCTTACTACTGCGTGAAGTCCCTGATACAAAATCAATACTTCCAAAAAATTTCTGGCAGCAGGGTCTCTTTGCATTATTCCTTTAACCTCAGGAATGGCAAGACACACAAAAATAAACATATCAAGCAAAACGAGTGCAAGCAATATATATAAAACCATCATAGTGTTTCACTCCTTATATTCATATTTTAGCGTGACATAGTCTGTCATGATAGATTATATAATTTTTTCAGGAAAATTACAACTGTTTTCAGGATTTTTTTTGAATTTTTCGAAAAAATGTTGATTTATATACCATAAAGTGATAAGATATACTTGTAATTTATGTAAACTTGTAAAATTCACGTCTTTTATGAAAGGAATTACATATCATGTTTAAAGATGTCGATACGCCAAAATGTTATTTTTGCGAACATGGTAAAAGAATACCAAACACTACTGATGTTTTATGTTCAAACAAAGGTATTGTTTCGGAAAATTATTTATGCAAAAAATATACGTATGACATATTCAAACGCGAGGTCAAAAGAAAAGCAAATCTAAATACATCAAAATTTTCGAAAGAAGATTTTGAGCTTTAATCACTTGTAATTTTACAAGTGTTTTTTGATGTTTAAAATGTTTCGGGAGGAGATTATTATGGCAAAAAGATATGAAATAGATATGTGTGGTGGCAATTTACTTAAAAACATAATAATGTTTACCATTCCACTTGCCCTGTCAGGTATGCTTCAATTAGCATTTAATATGGCAGATATTGTTGTAGTAGGACGTTTTGCCGGCAAAGAATCTCTTGCAGCAGTTGGGTCAACTACTTCACTTATAAACCTAATCATAAACTTATTTCTTGGAATGTCATCAGGTACTACGATTGTTGTTTCGAGATATTTTGGTGCAAAAAACTTTGA
>JAZQHR010000138.1:0-3611 GCA_045540695.1 Clostridia bacterium
CCAAGATAGTCTTTTGCAAGGCATCGCATTACTTCAACCGTGTTCATCTGTCCATTTGTCTTATCCGACGCAAGCTTAAACGCATCTGTTTCTCTGTCATACGAAAATCCCGCAGTCATAGTAAACAGGTGACGCATAGTGATGGCATTTTTTGCTTTTTCTATGTTTCCGTCTTTGTCCTTTATATACATTTCTCTGTATTCAGGTATAAAATCATAAAGCGGGGTATCCAAAAGAAACTCGCCTTTTTCATAAAGCTGAAGTGCCGCCGTAACGGTAGCAAGCTTTGAGCATGAATATATGTTAAACAGCTCATCGCCTGTCATTTTCACTCCGTCTTCCTTGTCGGCATAGCCTTCCGTGTGCGAAAATATCTCTTTGTGATTTTGCCACACTCTTATGGTGTTTCCGGGAACACCCATCTCCACAAATTTTTTCATAAAGTCTTTCATATATGTAAAATCCATAGTTTCCAACTCCTTTACGATAATATTTTATCAGTAAAAAAGTGCATAGTCAATAGAAAAAGCACCAATGTCTTTATAGACATTGATGCTTTATAATTATTCATCCATTACCATTTTCTTAAAAAGCTCAAGCTGTTTTTCAGTAGGCTTGTAGTCCGGATGCGAACAACAAGGAATTGTAGGCTTAGTTCCATCAGTCATTACAAACGGACTTAATCTATCATTTTCATACTTTTTGCAGTCATCTTCATTTCTGAAATCAGGAATATCGTACGGCATACCGCCTTCAAGCATAGAGCGGTGACCAAGTATTGCAACCGACGACATAGTAATCGCAGAGTGAAGGTCAAACGGAAATTCAGGCTGTTTGCTTTCACGAATACATTCTACAAACATACGTGCAGTAATTACATCGGCCCCGCCGTGACTTGAACGTCTAATAAGTGCTTCATCTTTGTCATTCCATTCAGGGTCGTAACAGGTAACCTCGTTTGTACCTTCTGGCTTTGACCACGCATTTAAACGAAGCATAACCTTGTCACCCATGCCGCGAAGATTTTCTATCTGGCCTTCAGTACCGCATATTCTGTATGCGTTATGATGTCCGCCAAATGCCGCACAACCTGTTACTCTGAAAATCGAACCGTCGTCGTTTTGTGTAGTGATTATCGCTGCTCTGTCACCAACATTAGTTGCACTCGGTACGTCGCCTTCATTTGGTGAAAAAGCTGCAAATGCAGTAACCTTCTTTGGAGTAGCGCCTGTTATACGCATTACAGGACCAAGTGAATGTGTGATGTAATACGTTCTTGCCACGTAGTTTCTCCAATGTTCAGGGAAATAATTGTATTCCTTCTTAAATTCTATATTCATAGGGTCGCCGGGGTGGTTGTATTCACCTTCCGCATAAAGAATTTTACCAAGGACTCCCGAATCGCATACCTTTTTCATCTCGCGGTTAAATATCATCTGCGGGTAGTTTTCGGCAAGGAAGAATATAGACTTTGTATCCTTATACGCCTTTGCAAGTTCTACGCCCTCTGCCATAGTGCCGTTTGATATACATTCGCAATATACGTGAATGTTTCGTTTGAAACATTCAATGGCATATGGCGTGTGCTCATGAAAATAGTTTGCAATTATTACCGCGTCCATATCATGCTCTATGAATTTATAAAAATCATCATAAAGCGCTACAGAATCATCCATTTGCGATGCTGCTTTTTGAAGTCTTTCCTTATTGAAATCGCATAACGCAACGATTTCACAGTTGAGCATCATAAAATCTTTGGCTATAGTGTAGCCACGACCAGTACCGAACACACCGATTTTTAAATTTTTCATAATCATTCCTCCATAAATTTATTATTTTTATTATTAAAATTTAATTGCAAAAAGAGCAAACATTCCAAAAAATGCAACAATAACTGAAAGTATTTCTTTCTTTGAAGGCTTGTTCTCGCCAAAGAAACAGATGATGGTAGATACTATCATAGTACCGCCTGTAACCATTGGATACTGCACCGACGCATCAACGTGCATTAGTGCTATAACAAGCCAGAGATTTGCGATTTTGTTTAGTATACTGCTCGCCGCACATGCTCCGAATATCTTAATAGAAGACTTGTTTTTAAATGCGCTTTTTCTGAAAAATGCCAAAAGCAAAAATGCCGAAATCACAACCGAGCAGATGCTGATGAGTATCTGAAAAGCTTCCGGGCTTGTTTTCTCAAACGGCGCTGATGTAAATATCTTTGAAAGGACGCCCGACATACCATTAAGCACAAATATGCCTATGTAAAATATCGTTCCTTTTTTTCTCTCACCTTTTTCAATAGTAATTAAAAGCGCTATTGTTATAACTATAAAGCATATTAGTTTTGCTATGGTCAAATCTTCGCCATAAAATATTATCCCCTGTAAAAACGGAAGTGCCATACCACCGAGCATCGAGAAAAGTGAGTATAACGACAGGTTTATCCTACCAAGAGCCTTTAAACTGCAGTACGAAAAACCAAATCCGCTAAGTGTCTTTAAAATTGCCATTACAAGCGTAAACCATGTGAATTCAAGCTTAAAGCCGTTTATAACCGAAAGTGCTATTATCGACGCGATGCTCCCGATGAATGTAGATTCCAGACTTACCTGAAGTCCGGCACCTCTGTATTTACGGTAAATGTTTGTAAATGCAAAACATCCCGAAAAAACCACTACCGAAAGCATTATAAGTGCGTAATACATGTCTGTCACCTCTTGTGTTTTATACTTTTATTATATCCTGCACCCATACATTTTCAATAGAAAAAATCTATATAATCATTTGAAAAAGTTAGGAAAGTATTGAAATGTCATTTTTAGTATGATATCCTATGAATAAGGTGATAAATATGAAAAGCAAAAACATATGTAAATTTGTAAGCAGTAATGCAGGCGAAAAAATAAACATTTCATGTTTTATATTTGAGTCAAACCCAGAAGTAATGAAGGTTAAAACAATGCTCAATTACAATCGCGCCATACTTATAAAGCAAGGAGAATTTGACTTTTTTATAGATGGCAAAAGATATTATATAAAAAGCGGTGACCTGATATTTGCATTTAATGGCGAATTTATATACGCATCTGCAGATGACGGAAGCGAATATATGTATATAGACTTTGCCGGACTTCGTGCCGACGAGCTTTTTAAAAGGTTTTATATAACTCCTAACAACAGAATATTTTCGGGTTTTGACGGACTGATACCTCTTTGGCACGAAAGCATTTCGCGTGCGTCAGAGACAAGCATTGACCTTGCATCAGAGAGCATTTTGCTATACACTTTTTCAAGGTTAAACGTCATACCAAACGAAAAAAACACCCTCATAAATAAGATTATCGAGCTTACCGAAGAAAATTTTACGCTTGCTGAATTAAGCGTTGCCGAAATTTCAAAAGAACTTTCTTATAACGCAAAATACATTTCGCACGTATTTAAAGAAAAAATGGGGGTAAGTTATGTAGAATACCTTACAAATCTTCGCATAAAGTATGCCATTTCTCTACTTGACAATGGTATCGACTCGGTTAAAAACGTTGCGTTTCTGTCTGGCTTTTCCGACCCACTGTATTTTTCAACTGTGTTTAAAAAGATTGTTGGCGTAT